>JBKJUQ010000218.1:0-29669 GCA_046590685.1 Hymenobacteraceae bacterium | reverse complement strand
CTGGGCAACCCGCGCCTCATCATCGTCGATGAGCCGACCGCCGGCCTCGACCCCGCCGAGCGCAACCGCTTCCACAACCTGCTCAACGAGATCGGGGAAGACCGGGTCGTGATTCTGAGCACCCACATCGTCGGCGATGTGAGCGATTTATGTCAGCAGATGGCCGTCATCAACTTGGGGCAAGTATCGCTCACGGGCACCCCCACCGATGTGATGGAGGCCTTGCGCGGCCGCGTCTGGCGCAAGCTGGTGAGTAAGGAAGAGGCGGCGGCGCTCGCTAACGGCGGCACCACCATCATCTCGTCGCGGCTGCACGCGGGGCGCACCGTGGTACACGTGCTGGCCGACACCCGGCCCGATGTTGCCTTCGAAGAAGTGGCGCCGGTCCTGGAAGACGTGTACTTTGCCCAAATCAACGGAAAGTAAAACGCAGCGCGGTTTAGTGCGGGATGTAGCGCGGGTCTCTGGCCCACACGAGCGAAGCGAGTTTCGCTCAGTGCTCGGCGCACCAGGCACCAGGCGAAAGCGCTGCCGCGCTAGCGGGCCAGAGACCCGCGCTACATTCTGCGCTACAGCCCGCGCTACATTCTGCGCCACATTCTGCGCCCCCTCCCCATGTTCCTCCCCATCTTTCTCTTCGAGATCCAGTATCGCCTGCGCCGGCCGGCCACCTGGATCTATTTCGGCCTCTTTCTGCTGCTCGGGCTGCTGCTGATGCTGGCGGTGGCGGGCGCGTTCGGCAACGGCGCGATCGTGATCGGCGGCAACACGCCGAACGTGCGCGCCAACGCGCCGGGGCCGCTCAACTTCTACATCGCGCTGCTGAGCTGGATTGGCGCGCTGGTAGCATCGGCCCTGCTGGGCAACGGCGTATACCGCGACTTCGAATACCGCACCCACTCGCTCTTCTTCACCACGCCCATCACGAAGTGGGGCTACCTGGGCGGGCGGTTTCTGGGGTCGCTGGTGGTGGCGATGGGCGTTTTTGCCGCCCTCGGCCTCGGCCTGTGGCTCGGCACTTATTGGCCGAAGGTGGAGCCCGGCAAAATCGGTCCAAACCACCTGCTCTACTACCTCTGGCCGTACGTGCTGATCGTCATCCCGAACCTGGTGTTCGTGGGGGGGTTGGTGTTTGCGCTCGCCACGCTCACGCGCAACATCCTGAGCACGTACCTGGCGGCCGTGGGGCTGCTGGTGGGCTACCTGATTGCCGAGACGCTCATCAGCGGGCTCGACAACGAGCTGCTCGCCTCGGTGCTCGATCCTTTCGGGATCACCCCGGTGTACTTTACTACCCGCTACTGGACGGCCGCTGAGCAAAACACGACCCTGCTGCCGCTCAGCCGCTACGTGCTGCTCAACCGGGCGGTATGGCTCGGCATCGGCCTCGCGATGCTGGCGTTGACATACGCACGCTTCAAGTTCGGCGCCTTCGCCACCGACAAGGCTGTGAAAGGCAAGAAGGCCAAGCTAGGCGCCGGCGTCGAGGCCCTGACTAAAGGGTTTGCTGTCGCTACGGAGCGGCTTCACCTGCCGGCCGTCACGCAGCGCCTCGGGATGGACTTCGGGTGGCGGGCGGTGTGGTCGCTGGCGCGGCTCGAATGGCGCGCCATCGTACGCAACGTGTATTTTATCGCCATCGTGGCGTCGGGGGTGCTGTTTCTGCTCGCCAATTCCACCGAGCTCGGCAAGTTCTACGATACCCGCACGTACCTCGTCACGGGGCTGGTAGTCCGAACCCTGACGCGCCAGTTTCTGCTGTTTTTGCTCATCATCATCACCTTCTACGCGGGGGAGGCTGTCTGGCGCGATCGCGACGCCAACCTCCACCAGATTACCGACGCGCTGCCCGTGCCCGGCTGGGTGCCCTTGGTAGCCAAGTTTCTGGCGCTGGGGGCCGTGCAGGTGCTGCTGCTGGGTGTCGTGCTGGTGATGGGCGTGCTGATTCAGACGTTCACGGGGTACACCAACTACGAGTTCGGTGTGTACTTCACGGCTATGGGACTGCTCACGCTGCCGAAGCTGCTGCTGTGGGTCGCGCTCGCGCTCACCATTCAGAGCGTGGTGAACAACAAGTACGTCGGGCACCTGCTGATGATCGTGTTCTACCTGTTCAACAATTTCCGCGGCAATATCGGCCTCGACCACAACCTGTTCGGCTTCTCCTCTATTCCGCAGCCAATCCACTCAGCGATCAACGGGTGGGGGCACTTTCTGCCGGCGGTGGGGTCGTGGGCGCTCCATTGGGGCACGGTAGCGGTGCTGATGCTCATTGGCGCGTATCTGCTGTGGGTGCGCGGCACCGATACGGCCTGGCGCGAGCGGCTGAAGCAGGTGAAGCGGCGCTTCACCGGTGGTACCCGCCTCGCCACGGCGCTCGCCACCGTCGCCACGCTCGCCACCGGCGGCTGGATTTTCTACAACACCAATGTCCTCAACCGCTACCGCACCGACGACCGCAACGAGGAGCTGCGAGTCGGCTACGAGCAGAAGTACAGCCGCTTCAAGTACGCCCCGCAGCCGCGCATCAGCGAGGTAAATGTCAAAACCGACCTTTACCCGAGCCAGCGGGGCGCGCGCTTCCGCGGGTTCTACTGGCTGGTGAACCGCGCGGGTCGGCCGCTCGACTCGCTCCACCTCGAAATCAACGAGGACGCGACCGTACACGCTCTGGCAGTGGGCGGCGGCTCGCGGACCGTGCTCGACGACCGCGACCATTCGTACCGCATCGAGCGACTGCGCCAGCCGCTCGCCCCCGGCGACTCCACCCAACTCACCTTCGATATCGAGTACCGCTACCGCGGCTTCCCCAACGCCGGCTCCAACACGAGTATGGTGTACAACGGCACGTTCATCAACTCCACGCTGCTGCCGCACATCGGGTACAGCGGCAACTACGAGATCGGCGCCGTGGATGACCGCAAGCGGCTCAAGCTCAAGCCCAAGCCTGATATGGCAGTCCTCACCGACCAGCACGAGCTGCGGCGCCAGTTCCTCGATGACCAGTCGGACTGGGTGCGGTTCGAGACGGTGGTAGGCACCGAGGCCGACCAGACCGCCGTCGCGCCGGGCTACTTGCAGAAGGAGTGGACCGAGGGCGACCGCCGCTATTTTCACTACCGGATGGACCGGCCGATCGCCAACTTCTTCGCCTTCGTGTCGGCGCGCTATGCGACGCGCAAGGATACCTGGACGAACCCCGCCGGCGGCCCGCCCGTGGCCATCACCATCTACTACCAACCCGGCCACGAGTACAACCTCGCCGGGATGGTGAAGGGCGTCAAGTCGTCGCTGAGCTACTACTCCAAAAACTTCGCGCCCTACCCCGACCGGCAGGTGCGAATCCTGGAATTTCCCGCCTACCAGAGCTTCGCGCAGAGCTTCATCAACACCATTCCGTTCTCGGAGGGCCTCGGCTTCATCGCCAAGGTCGATACCACCGACCCGGAGGCCGTCGACTACCCCTACTACGTGACCGCCCACGAGATGGCGCACCAGTGGTGGGGCCACCAGATGATGCCCGCCAACGTGGAAGGCTCAGCGGTGCTGAGCGAGACGATGTCGCAGTATTCGGCCCTGATGGTGATGCGCCAGCACGTGGGGCCGTATCAGATGCAGAAGTTTCTGAAGGACGAGCTCAACCGCTATCTCTTCGGCCGCTCGACCGAGCGCCGCTCCGAGCGCCCGCTCTACCGGGTGGGCAACCAAAGCCACATCTACTACCAGAAAGGCTCGGTGGTGATGTACGGCCTGGCGGAGCTGATGGGCGAGGACAGCCTCAACGCTGCCGTCGGCGGGTACCTGCGCGCCAATCGCTTCGCGCACGCCCCCTACCCCACCACGCCCGGCTGGGTGGCCGCCATCCGCCGCCACGCGCCCGATTCGCTCCAAAGCACCATCACCGATGGCCTGGAGCGCCTGACCCTCTACGAAAACCGCCTCACCGACGCCACCATCACGGCCTTGCCCGGCGGCCAGTGGAAGACGCGGCTCGTGGTAGATGCCAAGAAGCTCTATGCCGACTCGCTCGGCAACCAGCGCGAAATGCCCCTCGCGCAAGACTGGCTGCCCGTCGCCCTGTTTCCCGAGCGCAAGTCGGGCGCGGGCCCGCCCAAGCCGCTCGTGCTCCAGTACCGCCGGATGCGCACCGGCCGCAACGAGTTCGAGTTCGTGACCAAGCAAAAACCCGCCAAAGCTGGCGTCGACCCCTACCACGTCCTCATCGACCGCACCCTCGAAGACAACGTCAAGGAGGTGACCGAAGCCACGGCGCCCAGGAAAGGCTGATCGCGACGGCCGGCCCCTACCTAAAAGAGCTCTGCCGAGCATCCCGGTCGCGGCCAGGGTGCTCGGCAGAGCTCTTGCAATGAGCCGGGAGCTGCCCCGAACGCCTACGGGAGTTCTCGCAAGTGGTCGGGCGACGATCGGAGGGCCTGCGAGAGCTCCCGCAGGTATTCGGGCAACGACCAGCGGGCCTACAAGAGCTCCCGTAGGTGTTCGGGCGACGACCGGAGGGCCTGCGAGAGCTCCCGCAGGTGTTTGGGCGTGGCAGGGATGCTTGCGAGAGCTCCCGAAGGCATCCCGACCACGCCCGATTCGGGAAAAGGAGAATTTTTCAGCCCTGCGGTCTTGGCAGAATACAAAACGCCCCGCCCGGCAGCTTGCCGGACGGGGCGTTTCTACGTAACGCGAGCCTCTGACTCGCCACGCGCGGTTTGCGAGCCGGAGGCTCGCGTTACGTTTACTCCTTCACGATGCGCGTGCGCAGTACCGCACCATCGGGCAGCGTCACCCGCACCACGTAGGCGCCGGGCGCCAGACGGTGCGCGCCGGGCAAGGCCAGCGTAGTAGTCCCCACCACCACGGGTAGCGAGTGGCGCAGGACCTGACGGCCGCTCAGGTCGATCACGTCTACCGTCGCTGTGCCGCCTGCGGGAGTCGCGATGGTCAGGTTCAGGTCAGCGGCGAACGGCTGCGGATAGCTGCTGAGCGCGGCCACGATCGCGGCGCCGTTGAGCGTCACGGTCGCCTCCTGGCTGAATTGCGCGGCCCCGTCGGTATCCACCTGCCGCAGACGGTAGTAGCTCAGGCCCGCGAACGGCTGGGCGTCCACGAAGGAGTAGTCGTGCCCCATGCTGCTGGTGCCGGCCGCGGCCACCGAACCGATGGTTTCGTAGGTACGGCCATTGCGCGAGCGCTGTACTTCGAAGCGGTCGGCGTTCTGTTCCGACGCCGTCGCCCACGTCAGGGCCACGGTGCGCTTGGGAGTTACGGCCGCCGCGAAGCGGGTAAGCTCCACGGGCAGCACCTGCTGGTAGTCCTGCACCGAGAACGGCGAGAACGCCGTCAGGCCGGTGCGGCTGCGCGCCCACACGTTGGCGGCCACGGCGGTGGCGGGGGCGTAATCGCCCAAAAGGTTGTTCCATGCACCACCTTCGAAGTGGACAACCGTGGAGCTGTCGCGGTTGAAGCTCGTCGCCTCATCGGCCGTGTTCCACTGCACCGTGAGGGTCGCGTTGGCGCCGCCGGCCGTTGCCTCGGTCACGTCCCAGGTGCGGCTCACGACGTCGGCCGTTACCGGCGTGCCGGTCAGGCCGCCCGGCCGCGCGCCGTCGAACACCCGCACGCCGAAGTTATCGGGTGCGCCCGCCACCGTCTGTTGCAGCTTGGCGGGCGTGTAGGTGCTCGTGCCGACGGGGAAGAGCACATCGGTGGCGTTGTTCGCCACGGTGCGCACCAGCTTGCCGGTGGCCGTAGGACTTACATCGGTGCGGATGTAAGAGGCGGCCGATCCGCCGGTGAGCGTGGCGGCCGGGGCGAGCGTGACGTCGTTGTTGCCGATGGCGAGCAAGCCGCTCGTGAGAGTCAGGTTCGAGCTGACGGCCACGGGACTGGTGAGGGTGACGATGTTAGCCGCCGACCCTTTGTTGACCGTCAGGCCGGCTACCGTCGCGGGCAGCCCATCGCCCGTGACGGACGCGCCCACACCTTGCAGCACGTAGCTGGCCGTGGTGACGAACGTGCGCGTGCCGCTCACCCGGATGTTGCCGCCCGAGGTGCCCGTGCCGCCCGTGGCCAGCAGGCGGATGCCCTGCGGCGAGCCGTACTTGAAGGTAGAGCCTGTTTCGAGGACGAACGAACCAGCGCCGCTGATCGACTGGTCTTCCATCGAGAAGCTGGCGCCGGTTTTCACCGTCATCGTCCCGCCCGAAGCAATGGCGAAGTTGCCGGTCGACATCCCCACGTTGGTCCCCGTGACCTCGATGTTATGGTAGGTGCGGTTGATGACGAGCGGGAGCAGCTCGTTGCCCCGGATGGTCTGCGTGTTCGTCGGGCTGGAGCCAGTGAACTCGATGGTGCCGCCGGGCAAGGTGTATTCGCCCTGCATCCCCGGCGCCGGGCCGGTCACGAGCGACGTAATCAGGCGGCTGGTGCCGGTCATGAGCAGGCCGCCGGCGCCCGTGAGCCCCACGGTGCCCACGGTGCCCGCCGAGTTTTTGGTCAGATCCAGAATGGCCGCGCCCCCGATGACGACCGAATCGGGCAGCGTGCCGATGCCGTTGGTGAGCGTCTTGACGCCCGAGTTTTTGAAGCGCAGCTTGTTGTAGACGTTGCGCGCCGTGAGCGACTGGTTGCCCGTGCCGGCTAGCTCCAACGCGCCCCCGCTGATGGTGTAAGTGCCCGAAAGCTGCGGCAGGTGGGTCGTGGGATTGCCCGATACTACGCCCTTTACCATCCGGTACGTGCCGCCGCTCATCGTCAGCGCGCCCGAGCCGGTTACTTCAGCGGTCGTTGTCTCGATCAGGATACCTTGCTTGATGTCGAGGCGCCCCGGCGACTGGATCCGCACTTCCGGCGCCGTGCCATACGACGCCAATGGGTCCGTCAGCGTCAGGGTGGTGGGGTTGTCGCAGATGATATTCTTGATCCCGCTCGTCGTGATCAGGCCCGTGCCCGTCATCTGCGCCATAGTGCCGGTATACCAGTAGGTAGTAGGTAGTAAGGGCGTACTGGTGCCGTTGGGGAAGGTGCGCACGCCCGTCCCGCGCACGTTGCCGGTAGGGGTAGCAGCGGCCAGCGTAATGCCGGCGGGGTCAGTGATTTTGAGCGTACCGCCGGCTTGCAGCGTGAATGGCCCGGAGCCACTCGTATTGAAGAAGTTGAAGTCGAGCGTGCCGGTGCTCGCCACAATGATATCCTTATTGGTCGCAACCGCCGCGCCGAGCTTCACGCTCTTCTTGATGGTCAGGAAGCGCAGCGTGCCGCTGGTGTGCGTGAAGGTGGAAACCGGCGCCGTGCCGCCCTGGAACACCAGCTCATCGACGCCCGTGGTCGTGTTGGTGCCCGAGTTATAAATGCCCGTAAACGAGCCGCCGATCACGAAGCGCCCCTTGTCGGCGCTGTTGAGGCCACCCGCGATCAGGCCGGTGCCCTGGGTGGTGACGTCGCCTTCCACCGCAATCTGGTTGAAAGAGTCAGTCGCCCCGTCGGCCACGTACAGCGAGCCGCCGTTGACCACCAGATTACCCTTCACGCGAATGCGTTCTTTCTCAGTGGAGCCATTTACCAGCGCCACCCGCACGGTACCGAGCAGCATGGTCAGGTCTCCGAGGACAGTGAGCGAATCGCCGACGGAAGCCGTGCCGGCCAAGCCGTTATTGAGGTTGACGGTAACGGCTGGAGCCGTCAGCTTCAGATTGCCGTAGGTCTTGATCTTGCCCAAGCCGCTCAACAACCAGTTGGAGGTGATGCTGGTGTTCTTTACCTCAAACAGGGAGGTGGCGGCGAAAGTAGCCTTGCCCGTGCCCAGCGTGGGGAAGACGCCCGCCGTCTGGTTGTGGATATAAGTACCGGTACCAGTCATCTGCCACGTATCGGTTGAGGAGGCGAAATCGAGGCCGGTGTTGCCCGCGCCGCTGGCGTTGGCGCTGTTGCTCACCACGCCACCATCAGCAATCAGCACCGCCACACCGCCAGCCGGTCCGACGCGCAGGTTGTCGTCCACTGAACCACCACCGCCCGTGATATTGAGCGTGATGATGTTGGGGTTGCCGATGTAGCCCACTTGCAGCATACGGGCCAGCGCGGTGCCGCCGACTGAGTTCGGCGTAGCGATGCTGACGGAGTAGGAGCCGTTGACGCTGGAGTTGTCGAGGCGCACGTCATCAGTAGCAGTAGGCACGGTATTTTTCGACCAGTTGCTCGCCACGTACCAAGAACCGCCGCTCGCGCCCACCCACAGGTGGCCGCCGAAGAGGACGAAGTTGATCGTAGTCGAGGCATTGGTCAGCCCGCCGGTATTGGTGGTGAGCAAACCGACGCCGTTTTCCACCACGTCGTAACGCACGTCGGTCCAGACGGCGGTGCCGCCGGTGAGGGTCTTGGTCAGCGCCGGGTTCAGCACCGAGGTAAACGTGCCCGTGCCCGTGCTGGCGGCGAGCGTCAGCGACACGCTCGGGACGCTGACGACACCCGCGAGGTTCTTGAAGTCGGTGTCCTGGTTATTGAGCGCGTCCTGCGCCACCACTGTCACCCCGAAGTCGGAGTTCACGACGCCCGTCGTCACCACCGCCGGGCTGTACACCAGCTTCGTGGCGATAACGTTGAGCTCATTGGAACCCGCCGTGGTGATCGAGGTGGCTGCGCCCGTCGTCAGGAAGGTCGAAGAAGTATTCGCTCCGCCCGCCACCGCCGAGGCGTTCGCCACCGTGAAGCGCAGCTGCTGCCCGTCCGTGGCCGTGGCGGTGAACGTAACGCGCAGAATCAGATCGAACGAACCGTTGTCAGCGGCCGTCACGCGGCTCACGCTGGCGCCCAGCGTGCTGATAAGATTCGAGAAGGTGATGGTGGAGCCGCTTACCACGCCCTGCCCGGCCAGGCCGTTGGAGCTGGTGAAGAGTGCCGCCGCCCGGATCGACGTCGCGCCCTGCGTGATGTTGAGCGTCAGCCCATCAAGAATCGTGGCCAGGTTGTCGGCATCCGCCGCGCCCCCACCGTCGCGCACCGTGATGCGGTACACTACTTCGTTGAGGGTATTGTTGGCCGCCGTGACGGTAGCGCCCTGCTTGCTGGCGTAGTCGATACCGGTGGTGTTATAGGTAACGCTCGCCGACGTAATCACGTCCGAGAGGTTCGACGGGGCGCCCGAGCCGGTCAGATTCAGGGTAAAAGTGGGTGTGGTGGGGTCGTTGGAGCTGATAACCACCGTGCCCGTGCGCACCCCCAGCGCCGTAGGCGTAAACGTGACCAGGAAGGTGGTGGAGCCGCTGGCGGCCACCGGCGAAGCCGGCTGGCTGGTCACGGCAAAATCGCCGGTCTGGCCAAGCGGCGTGGTGACCGTCAGGTTGGCGGTGCCCGTATTCTGAATCGTGAACGTAACCGCGCTGCTGGTAGCGCCCTGCGCCACGGTGCCAAAGCTGTAAGCCCTGCCACCCGACGTGAACGTCGTAGCGCCCTGCTTCACGACCAGCACCGGCGCGGGGGCCGTGATGGTGAAAACGGCCTCGTTGGTGGAGGTCCGCACCAGCCCGCCGCAATCGGCGGTGACCACTACGGCCACGTAGTAGGTGCCCACGCCGGGGAAATCCGAACCGTTAGGCGAATACGAAACTGCCGTCTGGCCGCTGATATTCGTGGGATAGGTGCCGGGGGTAGTGCCGTACTTCCACTGCACGGTCACGCCGTCGTAGGCGCCGGTGGGCGTGAAACTGGCCGGGGGCACATCGGCGGCCAACGCCGAACCCGCGCCGTTGGTGGCGAAGGTCTGCGTGAGCGTACCCGTAATGGAAACCGTGTAGTTGGTGGGAGCCACACGCACGGTCAGGTCGGTGGTGCTGCTCACGCCGGCGGCTACGGGACTGGAACCCTGCACCCGTACCCGGTAGCCGGTGCCGGCCGCCACGCCCGTAGGAATGGTGCCGCTGATCGTGCCGCTGGTGGTGCCCGCCAGAGTGCCCAGCGAAGTGGTGCCGCTGGCAAACGAGCCACTGGCATTGGAAAGGACCGCCGTGAAGACGTTGCCCCCCGTGAAAGGGCCGTTGGTGACCGTGAACGGCACCGAGATCGCCGTGCCGGCCGCCGGCACACAGAACGGCGAGCCCATGATGGTGCCGACCGTGGTGTTCGGGCCGAGCGGGCCGCAGGTGGCGGTTACCTCATCCAGCCGGTGAACGACCGAGGAAGAACAGGTACGCTCAAACCGCACCCATACCTGCGGGAAGCTATTGTAAGCGGATAAGTCAACTGTTTTCTGGAGGTAGGTACTCGGCACCAACTCTTCCGGGGAAGTGCCGGTGCTGGTCACCGTCCAGTAGGTCTTGATGGTGGTATAGGTCGCGTTATCCGTCGAAACCCGGATGTCCATTCGCCGAGCGGTGGAGGCATTGCTCGACGTGCCAAGGTAAAAGGCAATGGCCTGCGGATTGGCGATGGGTGCCGTGGTGAACGACGAAGTACCCGTCGCATTCATCAGCGCGGCGGCCGTGCCCACGGCCACATCGGCCGCCGTGGTGGAGCGGGTGGCGGCGGCCACCGTCGAGACCGCCCAGCCCGTGGGCGGGAAGGTGACGCTCTCGAAGTCGCCGCCGCTCAGGCACGGCCCCGTGGTGGTGGTAAACGCCGCCGGCGTTCCCGACGTGGTGTAATAGTTCTCGAAGCCCGCCACTGAGCCGCCGTTGAAGGCGTACACATCGGCCACGTAGTTGACACCCGACGCCAGACCCGTCACGTTGAGCGACGTAGTGGCGTTGGCGGCCACCGAGATTACGAAGTTGTTGGTGCCGGTGGTGGAATTGGTTGCCACCGTGCCGTAAGCGAGGTTGGCGGCGTAGGTGGTCTGGTCGGTGGGCGGCACAGCCGTAGCCAAGGCGGGCCGCACCACCACGAGGCGGTTGGTGCCATTGCCGCCGCTCAGCGTCAACGTCACGGTAGTGGTGCCGGGGGTGCCAGCCGTCACGGTCGGCGCGGTGGTTGGTTCGGCTACTACGGTGCCGGTTACGGCCACGTTCTGGGTCGTGGCGCCGGTGCTGCCGTTGGTCACGTTGCCGCTGGGGGTGCCGACGGCAGTGTTGGTCAGGCGGACGTAGATGGTCGTGGTGGCAACCGTGCCGGTGGTGGGGGTCAGCGCCTGCGAGCCGGCGAAGCCCGTCGTGGCGTTCGTCTTTGAGACTTCGTAGCCCGTAGGGGCCGTGATCGTGATGTCGGTCGTCAGGTCGGTGCCACCTACCGTATAGCTCTGCGCCGTTGAAACTGAACCGGTCAGCGCGTTGAAAGTCAGCGGGCCGTTGGTTGAGACGTTGATGGTCGGTGTGCCGGCAGCCGTCACGGTGCCGGTAGCCGCCACGTTCTTGGTGGTGGCGCCGGTGCTGGCGTTGGCGATGTTGCCGCTCACGGTGCCCGATCCCGTACCGTCGAGGCGCACGGTAATCGTCTTGGTAGTAACGGTCCCGCTGCTGGGCGTGAACGAAAGCGACGCGGTGTATGGGGCGCCGCCCGTCGAGGAGAACTCGTAGCCGGCTAGCAGTCCTACCGTCAGGTTAGCGGTCAGGCCCGCACCACTTACCGTATAGGTCTGGGTCGCCGAAGGCGTTCCAGCCGTGGTGCTGAACGCGCTAAGCGTACCTGTAGTGGTGATAGTGGGGGTGGGGGTGCAGGGGGCCGCCGTGGTGCTTGAGTTACGCGGCGCGGCTGCGGCCGCCGTAAAGTCGGCGCTGTTAACGTTGGTTTCGGTACAGCCGCTGCCAGCGCGGAAGATGGCATTGGTCGCACTTGGGGCAGGAGCAGGAGATCCCCCTTCCGAATTGGTGGCGGTACCAAACCCAACGAAATCGACTACGTTGGTCGATGTAGGAGCCGCGCTTCCCGAAGTAGCACTAAGCGGAGTTACTGCCGTCGAATTGTTCGCCAGCGCCACTTTTCCAGTAGTACCCGACATATCCACGTTCACCGCACTGGTAAAATCAGGGGTAGGAAGGGCAGCCCCGGTTGCACCAGTGTTAGTCAGTTGCACCAAGAAGTACTTCCCTGGTGCAATCGTGCCAGAGAATGCTGTAGAAGTGCCGGTTATACTGGTACCGGCTGCTGAGGCGTACTGGATAGTCCAGTTCGTCATCGTGACACTGGCCGCGCCACGGTTGAAAAGCTCAACATAATCTCTGTTGTAAGCGGCGCCGCTATTACCGCCGGCGCCATACACCTGACTAATAACAACCTGCCCCCACCCTACCAGCGGGACGAAAGATAGCAGCGCCGCCAATAGCGGCAGCGCGAACGAGAAGCGACGACGGGTAAGTGAGAGACTAACGTGTTGCATCAAGGGGAGAAGTTAAGGCCGGGGGCGCCTGATTCCAGGAAGGAGATGAAAGAGGTTCGACGGGCGAAACCCCGTGGCCGGGGGGCAAAGTTCGCCCCTGGCCCGGCTTCTACAATTGCCTCACGATAAGTTAACATTGTGCCTCAGCCACAAAGCGCCACAGCGGGTTTATTGAGCAGTTTTCGCGCTCTTTTCCGATGGTCACCAACCCGTGCCGTCGCCGCTCGCTGCGTTGGTTCAGCTCCGCTTTCCGGTGATGCGCGCCAAGAGCTGCCCCAAACCCAACAGCGGGCTAGGTAAACCCGCTGGCGGACGACCTAACCCCAGCGCCGGACCAGCTAAACGCCCCAGGGGATGAGTTAAACACAATACCGCCCCAGGTAAACACAAAACGGTGTTACCTAAACACAAAAATGAAAAAACGACCAGCCGTACGACTAGCGCTAAGCCCGTCCGCAGTTGCGGCCCACGCATTAGGCTGTACCAGTTCGGGACGGCGTTAGCGCGGGCGGGGAACAGGCGAAAATCGCGAGGCACCGGCCCCAAGCAAAACCGCCCCGCCCGGCCGAAGCCGAGCGGGGCGGTTGAGCACCTAACAATCGGGCGTTACCTCGCCCCTTACTTCACCACTTTCGTGCGGACCACGCCGCCGGTCGGCAGCAAGGTTTCGGCTACGTAGGTGCCAGCGCTGAGGCCCTCAGTCGGCAAGGTCAGCTCGGTAGACCCGGCGGTGAGCACGAGGCTGCGCTGGAGAACAACGCGGCCCTGCAAGTCGAGCAAGCGGACGGTAGCGACGCCAGTGGCCGGAGCCGTCAAGCGCAAGTGCAGCTCAGCACCCATCGGTACGGGCCACGCTTCGAGCGCTGATGCCACGGGAGCTCCAAAGCGGACGCTCACGATGTCAGACAGATGCCCCTGCTTATTCCCAGTGTCCACTTGCAGCAGCCGGTAGTAACCCACACCTGCCAATGGCTTGCTATCGACGAAAGCATAGGTATGCCCAACCAAGCTCGTGCCGTTTGCCTGCACCTGGCCGATCGTCGTAAACTCCCGCCCATCGGCCGAGCGCTGGATAGCAAAATGATCCGCATTCTGTTCCGACGCGGTTGCCCACTCTACCCGCACCGTATGGTTAGGCGCGACGCTGGCCGTGAGGCGCGTCAGTTCAACCGGTAGCACCGCTTGCGTGCTGGCACCGATGGCGAACGTGGAAAACGAGGTAAACGTGGCCGAATACGTCGTCACGCCCGAGCTGTAAGACCCTACTACGGCCGACGCGATGTTCATCATCGTGCCATCGGGTGCCATCGAGGGTAGCACATTGCCCGAGTTCTTGTAGATCTGCAAGCGCGAGCGCAGGAATTCTGAGGTACGCGGCTGGCCCGTCTGGGCGCTTACGTAGGAGGCATACGAGTCAAGCTCCGCATCCGTCACGTAAAACGTCACGACGTAGTTAGCCGGCGAGCTCGTCGTTGGCGTCACCCGGTACTGCTTACCCAGGAAGTATGGCTCACCTTCGAGGTTGGTGTTTTGCGAGTTGGGGCCTACTACCGTTTCCGACGTCACGGCATCGTAGCTGGTGGTGCTTTGGTTGTTGAGACGAAGCATCAAGCGGTGGTTCGCATCCAGGAACACCCGGGTTTCGTTTGCCCGCACGTCGCAGGTGTACGTAGCCGAAGTCGACGTCGGCACCAAAGGCTGCCGCAAGCTCTCGATAAACTGGCCGTTCCGGATGCTGTTAGGCGTCCCGGGCGATTCCTGCCCGCTACCCGCCTGCGTCATCCAGTTGGCTTTACTCCGGAAGTCATTACCGGCAGTGTTATCGAAGAAGTACGTTTGCATCACTCCTTGAAAGAAGAGCGCATCAGCACCCTTCGTCGCGTAGTCCGGGTGATTAACGGCGTTGATCGAAGAGTTGCCGTTGTTGGCGAAAGACAGGCCGTGGTAGAGCGTCGGCTCAGGACTAGCCGGCTGGCGCAACTGGATGGCGTCACTGTTATTGATACCGATCTGGCTCCAGCTCGGACCGACATTGGCAGCCGCGTAGGCTGCGCTGGCGGTGTTAGGGGCGGTGCAGTTACCTTCCAGATAATCGCTGGAAGCACCCGTTACCACGCCGCAAGCGCCGGTATTCAGCACGGGCACCACGTACAGAAAATCCAGGTCTGCGTCAGTCGGGTCATCCACGGGCGGCAGCGAGGGGTTGCGATCGGCAGCGTTGTAGAGTACGATGATCGAGCCGACGCGTACTTTTTCCCACGTGCAGTGATTATCAAAACGGAAATGCCCGTCATTGATACCGACGTTGTTGGCCACGCCGCCGCTGAAGGCGCCGTTGTTATCGTCGAGCGTCCAGCCGCGCAGATCAACCGTTGTGCCCGGGGTACCCGTCACCAGCAACTCCACGTACTCCTGCTGGCCCATCGCCCCCTTCGACATTTCGTTGATGATCAAGCCAGTAGCCAGAAAGTCATCATCCAGGATCACTACTCGCCCTGGCACCTGCAACACAGTAGCACTGCCGCTGATGATGGTAATGTTGAGGTTAAACGACTCGTTAGACTCCACGATTACGTCGCCTACGAACTGCGCATTCACCGTCAAAGTCATCGGGTAGGTCCCCGAAGTTGGGAAGGTCAGCGTCTGCGTGTTGAAGAAATAGTCGGATCCTATCGCCGCCGTACCACCGCCAGCGTTGCTGACCTGGATGGTTAACGGGGTAGCAGGGGCGGTATTGACGGTGATCCGGATAGGCACCAGCGTAGTACCAGTATTACCCTCTGGGTACGACTGCGTCGTCGGGTTCACCGCCACGTACACCCCACAGGCAAGCGGCGCATCAACCGCCGACAGGACCACGGGCGAAGGCCCACCCATTGGATTGACCGTTGAGGCTAAGCTCGACCAGATGCCATCTGCATCAGTCGCGACGCAACCCACGATGGCACCATTTGACAGCGCGCGCTGCTCGATGCGGCGCACGCCGGCCGCGTTCGTATTTGGAATGAGCGTCCCCCATTTGCCGGACTTAGCTTCTACCCGCGAGGCGTAAAAACCCGTGTAGCCGTTAGCAGTCGTGTTCGGCGAGCCATCCGACTCCACGAACGTTCCCGCGAGGGGGCGGCCGGTACCGGCTTCATTGTCGTAAAGCAGCACAAAGTTGCGCGGGGCGGCCAGCGAAGAGTCCACGATGCCCGTACCATCGGCGGCGGTAGTGCCCAGCAGCAGCGCCGTTACCGTGCTCGATGTGGTGAGGCGAGTGGCAACGACGTCAGAGGCAGTGCCATCATTGAGCAGGATGCGCATCCGCACCAGATTTCCGGCGGTAAAGCGCACATCTGCATTGGGCTCCAGCACAAACCAGCCCGTGTACGTACCGACCGCGGAGGACGTTAACGTGTTGTAGCCCGTCGATAGCGGGGTGCTGGTTGCCACGCGCGTAAAGCCGGCAGCGTTAGGGAAGATCGCGTTACCAACCCCGTTAAAGTCGGCGGCATCAACCGGGCTGACGGCCCGGTTAACGTAACGGTAGGTGGTGTTGGGCAGCAGGCCGTTCAGCGTTACCCGAAACGCATAAGGCAGGCGGTTGAGATGGGTAGTGCCCGAAGCAGGACGCGCCGAGAGGTAGCGAGGTACCAACACTTCCGTGAGCGATGGCCCCGAGGTGGGCGTTTCGCTGATCGTTACGCCGGGACCGTAAACGGTCGCGCGCCGCGCAAAGACGGCAAAGTGATAGGTGGTTCCATTCGTTAAACCGGTAACGGTTACATCCGTGCCGGCCCCTTGATAGACGACGTACTCGCCGGGCTGCAGCTGCGAGCCGCTCCCAAAGTTGGCATTAGCAGAGTAAGTCACGGCGCCATTCGGCACCGACGAAACCGGTGCGTTTGCCCGGGCGATCACGAGCACCCCATCGAAGCACGACACCGGGTTCGTCCACTGTAGCGTGATCTGCGCATTCGACGGGTTAGAGTTCAGGCCCGTTACTACGCTCATGCTGGCGTTAGTAATCGTCAAATTCACCCCGTTGTCAGTACCCGTCACAGCGGGCATCGAGCTGATTACCCGAATACGATACCCCGTACCGTTGCTAACTGTATTCGGGAGCGTTGCCGCGATCGTACCGGCGTTGGTCGCCGTACGGGTACCAATCGCGAGAGGCGCTGCAAATGAGCCGCTTGCATCCGACAGCTGCGCGGTGAAGACGTTACCGGCCGTGTAGCTTCCCCCAATCGTATAAGGCACATTGACCGGCTCTCCTGAAGCTCCCACGCAAAACGGTGACCCGAGGATCGTACCCGTTGAAATGGTCGTCGCTACGGGCGCAGTACCCGCTAAAACCAGGTTCTTAAGCTTCACCCCACGCCCGCCAGTGCCTTGGTTGGTAAGACGCAGGACGGTGGTAGCACTAACGATCGCAATATTGTACGTACGCGGGTCGTAATTCACAGCGGAAGTAGGTGCCGCCGCCGTGTACGTTTGCGTGAAAGTCGCTCCTCCGTCAGTAGATACCTCTACCGTCAGAGGGTTTGGCGATCCAGTGCTGAACCGGCTCACATCCACCGTGAAGGTCACGTTGGTGTAGCCGTTCAGATTGTAGCTGGCCGTGACAATCTTCTCCAGGTTGACGTCTAGCCCCGCCTCCAGCCGAAAGTGGTCGGCCTGAATGACATCGTCGCCGCCATCTGGATCATCGCTCAATGTCCACCCTGGAGGGTTTCCGCCACCTGGCACACTAAAACCCTGCGCGGAAGCCCCGGAAGCCATCAGCAAGCTCCCGCCCAAGACCAGGAGTTGAAGAGGGCGGACGATGGCAGTAAAAATCGAGAAGAGATGTTTCATGTAAACTCTACTATGGGGAAACGGGAAGGAGCAGGAGTAACGAAGCGTGCCTATAAGGGCGAGGAACGGGAAAAACGTTCAACACTCTAAAATACAAAGCTCAAAGAAAACCGCTGGCGGTGCTTTCAGCAAATTATAAGCCGATCGGCCGGATGCACAAAACATTACAAAAACAGATATCAAGCGATCTGACAAAGATGCCAAAACCTTTACGATGAAACAAGTTCGCTCGGTAATTTTTGCAAATAATACGCTTTGGCTGCAAGGTTTTATGCAAAAAGTACAACTTTTTAATCAATCTAGCTGGCGCGCCATACGACAGGCGGCACGCTGGTTGCCCTTCGTAGCTTCGCGGCGGCGGCAAAAGCAACGTCTCCCTAAAACACACGCCCCAATGAAGCATCTGTATTCTTTCAGCACTAGTTTTAGCTTGCTCCTGCTACTGAGTTGGGTAAGCTCTGCTGGGCCACCGGTCGCCAAGCTTCGTCGAGTGAGCGTAACGGCACAGTTGAGCGCAATGTTGCCGGCTGATTTTCAAACAATGCCTGATGATGCTATTGCGACGAAATACCCGTCGCCGCGCAAACCGGTAGCGGCTTACACGAGCCCGAGCGGGCAGATCGATTTTGTGGTTTCGCAGAAAGCCACCCCTTTCAAGCCCGGCGACCTGGCCATGCTGCTTCGCTTCTACAAAGCCAACATCCTTAACCTGTACGGCAACAATGTGGAGTTCGCGCAAGAGCGTATCGTCCCTATCAACGGGACAGACTTCATCGCCCTCGAATTCACCTCCAGCTTGAGTAGTGGCGACGGTAAGAGTACCGCCCCACGGCCCGCGCCTCAGCGCGGCGCGCTTCGGCGCTATGCTTATTTGTTGTACACCATCCAGGCACCTAAAACTGAGAAAGAGCTTCCGCAGCTCCTCACGTTCACCTTCGCCTGCCCCTTGGTACTCGCCGAAACCTGGAAGCCGATCGCGCAGCAGGTAATGGCCTCGGTGAAAGTGAAGTAGACCGTTAGGCCTAACTCACCCGACCGGCGCCCCGGCAGCGTAGATGCGCTCGATGATATCGACTACTTTCAGGCCTTCCAACGCATTGGTACTCACGGGGGAATCACCGCGCAGAACATCCAATACGTTCTCGATAAGCTGCACGTGGTTAGCGGCCGAGCCCTGGTAGGCCCCGTACTGGTTAGCTGGGTTGGTCGGCGGCAGGTTGGGCATGGCGTAGTCCTGCACATGGCAAACTTCCACCTTGTCGAGATACTGGCCGCCAAGCTTCACGGCTCCTTTCTCGGCAACCACTGTGATGGAGCTTTCAAGATTGCGATCCCAGACGGCGGTACTGAAATTAAGCACACCCGCGCCACCCCGGACCAATTCAAATGTGACCAAGCCGGAATCCTCAAATTCTGTCAGGCCGCGGTGCGCAAAATCGTAGAAGCGGCTTTGAATGGCCGTGATATCACCAAACACCCAGTACAGTAGGTCGATGAAGTGGCTAAACTGGGTAAAAAGAGTCCCTCCATCTTCGGCGCGGGTACCGCGCCACGAGCCAGCTTGGTAATACCGCGCGTCGCGATTCCAAAGGCAAGTCAGCTGCACCAGATGAATTCGGCCCAACCGGTTTTCATCGACCAGTTCCTTGAGCCACGCGGCGGGCGGCGAGTAGCGGTTCTGCATCACGCCGAACACTCGCCGGCCAGTATGGAGTGCGGTGTGGACGATCTCTTCGGCTTCCGCGCGCCGGATGGCAAACGGTTTTTCAACGACAACGTGCAAACCTGCGCGCAACGCCTGTACAGCCAAGGGCGCGTGACTGCCGTTGGGCGTGGCAACGGTGAGCACATCTGCCGGCGGACCGCTGTGCAGGTACGCCGTGAGCGTGGGAAATACGGGCACCTCGAAAGTTGCCGCTAACTCAGAATGAAGCTCGGCGCGAGGCTCTATTAGGGCTGTCAGCACAGCGCCCGGTTGACGGGCTACTAAGGTGGCGTGACGCCGGCCAATATGCCCAACACCACAGATGACAAAGCGAATCAAGGAAGCGGGCGGGTAGCGCAAGAGACGGGCGATGTACCCATTCTTCACCAGCGGGACTACCTCCCGCCGACGGCGCAAAAGTCGGCAATAACTGCGCAAACCGTATCAACTTCGTTGTCGGTCAGCGTGGGGTGGATCGGCAAAGCCAGCACCGTGCGGCACAGCGCCTCGCTCACGGGAAACTCGCCCGGCCGTCCCAACCCCGGATAAGCCGGCTGGGCGTGCAGGGGCAGCGGGTAATACACTGCGGAAGCAATGCCGTGCGCCGTCAATCGTGCACGTAGTCGTTCCCGAACAGACTCTTCCGGCAGGGTGATCACATACTGATGAAAGACGTGCGTAGAGCGCGTATCGCGGGTCGGCGGCCGCACGCCGGGCAGTGCGGCCAGGGCAGCATCATAGCGCGCCGCGAGTGCCTGTCGACGAGCGGTCCAAGGCGGCAGATGCGGCAGCTTCACGCGCAGCAATGCTGCTTGTAGCGTATCGAGGCGAGAATTAAGCCCAACCCGCTCGTGCCGGTATTTGGTACCCGCGGGTTGGCCGTGGTTGGCGATTTCGAACAGTCTGGTGGCAAGCTCCGCGTCTCGGGTCAACAGTGCGCCACCATCGCCGAAAGCACCCAGGTTTTTGGAAGGGAAAAAGGAGGTTGTACCTACTGTACCTACAGTGCCGGCAGATGAGGTAACGCCATCCGCGAAGGTGTAGGCCGCGCCAAGGGCTTGGGCGGTATCTTCTACTACTGCCCAGCCCCGCCCGGCGGCAAGGGGCAGTAGCGTATTGAGATCGGCACATTGCCCGAACAGGTGCACCGGCACAACGGCTCGGGTACGGTCAGTCGCCACGGCGGCCACGGCGGCCGGGTCGAGATTGAACGTATCGGGCCGTACATCGGCCAGAACTACGCGCAACCCCAGCAGCGCGGCGGCTTCGGCGGTGGCCACGTACGTGAAAGCCGGCACAATCACCTCGTCGCCCGGCTGTAAGCCGAGCGCCAGGAATGCGATCGTCAATGCATCGGTCCCGTTGGCGCACGGGACGACGTGCGCACCGGCCAGATAGGAACTCAGCTCCGTGGCAAAAGCGGCCACATCTGGCCCCTGAATAAAGGAACCAGCCGAAATCACGCGGGCCAGCGCGGCATCGAGGTCGGGCCGGAGCGGCGCATGCTGAGCCGGTAGATCGAGAAGATTAATCACAGGAATAAGCTGACGAAAGGGACGACGAAGGTCGGGTGCACGGCGCAGCTGAGCCCTCATCGCAACCGATTAAGCCCCGCTCACCGTACACTATCGGTGCACGAACCGAGCGAAACCCATTCGCATCGCAACCCTGCTACACGTACTATGTCATTACTTTCCTTGCGCGCCGGTCTTCACCTGACGCTGATTTCTGCGCTGATCGCGCCCGCAACGCTACTCAGCGGCTGCTCTAATACCGAGCAACACGATGCGACAGCAACGACAAACTCGGCTTACACCGATTTCAAGACCTACGTCGAAGATGCCGAGCGCAGTGCGCAACGCACCGACCTGAGTGACACGGATTTCTCGGCGGAGAAGAATCGAATGAAGGCGGATTACGACGCCCGCCTCGCCGCGATTGATCGCGATGCCGAGCAGTTTTCCGCTGAGCAAAGAGCCGATATCGAAACCCTTAAAACCCGCTACACGACGGCAGTTGAGCAACGCGAAGCGGCGTATAAGTCGCGGGTGCCCGCAACTGTCTCCGCCGATGGCACTGCTCCCGGACCTATGCTTTATACCCCATCTACGGGGTATGCTACGCTCGCCGCCACTGATCTACGCGCTACATACGAGCAATTCGTGCGCAACGTAAAGGCGAATGAAAATCGTTACGGCATCGAAGACTGGCGCGCGGTGAACGCCGACTGGAAAGCCCTTAACGCCCGCAAAGACCAAGTGGAAGAGCAATTATCGCTCGCTGACCGAACGGAAATCGCGAAGGAAAAAGTGAAGTACGCCGCCTTTAAAACCTTCGATAAGAGTGAAGCTCGTGCCTCAGAAGGTGCCGACGCGACAAAGAGTGGGGCATACAAGGCCGGTCAGGCCATCGGTCGGGGGGCAAATAAGGCCGGTGAGGTGATCGATAAGAGCGCCGAAAAAGTGGGCGCCGCCGCGAAAGACGTGTACAAAGGTGTACGTGATGCGGGCCAGACGAACGACGAAAAAAAGTAGTCAGGCTCAGGAAGATTGCCCTTCAGCTGTTGGCGGCCAATAGCTGGTCCGTGGTTGTTCTTCGCAAGAAGCCAGCTGAAATCGAGCACTCGCCTACCTGCATAGCCACGGGGCGACCGTCTCCCCAATTCGCTGTTGAAGCGGGGAGACGGTCGCCCCGTGGCTCTTTTCATCTATCGCCGAGACCATCTTGGCTGACTCGATTGCTAGTAGTGAGTGTACTTCCGAGTGCGCATGGTTAGAGAGTCGAGCTGTCATTTGCAGGATCTGGCTGGACGCCTGTCAACTTAAGACAAAAGCGATTTACCCCCTTAACGCTGTCGTTCGCCGCTTGAAATATTAGATTCTTGATCCTCTGCTTGGAATTCCTTGCCCGATTAGCTTATATTTGCTTCGTTCAAAGCATTCTGCTTTTCGTATCATTTCAGGCCCTGCCGTGCACCATCGTTCCACTCTGTTCGCTGCATTACTGCTGGTAGCCGTCGTTCTCGGCGGCTGTAGTGCGAGCCTGCGGGCCCGGCTGGGGTGGTCGGAGAAAGGGTTGCTAACAGAAGTTAGCGTGGCCGACGCCTACCGCACGATCCTGAGTCGCTGGACCCTGCCGGGCGAGTAATCGAGTAGGAGGCCCGGGAGAATAGATTGCAAACCGTTTTTTACTTCCCAAATCCCCCCTCTTCTTTCACGAAATGATTGAAGACGAGCTTATCGGCTAAGGTCGGGAGCCAGCGGTTCAGAAAAACCGTGAGCCGGCCTTGGCTGGTGAGGACCAGGTCGCGCTGCCGACGGCGCACGGCGCGCACGATTTCGTCGGCCACTTTCTCCGGCAGCATCAGCGTTTCTTCCACTCGCGGTGAGACGCCCTGCGGCTGGCCGTCGGCGAGGAGGGCCGTGGAGCGGATGTTAGAAGCCGTAAACCCCGGACAAGCCAAGAGCACATGGACCCCGCGGGGGCGTAATTCGGTGCGTAACGCTTCGAGAAAACCGTGCATCGCGAATTTAGATGCCGAGTACCCCGTACGGCCGGGCAAACCTCGGTAACCAGCAATGCTCGATACACCCACTACCGAGCCGCGCGTCGCCAGTAAGTGCGGCAGGGCGGCTTTAGTCGTTTCGACCGTACCGAAAAAATTGACTTCCATTAGGCGTCGCAGCACGATGGTGTCGACATCCTCAAAAAGCGCCCGCATAGAAATGCCCGCATTATTGACCAGCACATCGAGGCGACCGAAAGCCGCCACCGTTTCGGCTACGGCGCGCTGACAATCAACCGGCACGCTTACATCGGCACGGATAGCTAGCGTACGACCAACATCCTGCGTGGCTGCGCTAACAAGCTGACGCGTTGTTTCGAGACCACTGGCATCGCGCCCGGTAAAGGCCACCGCCGCCCCACTGTGGGCAAAGGCGATAGCCAGCGCCCGACCGATGCCTGACGACCCCCCGGTGATAAGCACTACTTTGTCGGTCATACGCACTGTTGGCAGGCCCAAAAAATTAAGCTGGCTGACAAAAGTATCCGTGCGGTGCTGGGCGAAGGCGATCCGTGAGTTGACTAACCCGCGCTGAATGCAACCAACACGTCTCATTATCTGCCAATGATCTTTAAACTTAACTCGGGAACCTTATTCTAACGGGGCCGCACGCGGCCCTGACCGCCGGTTCATCGTTACTTTTAGGGCTGCCAGCTCCTTGCTTCACGGGCTTTACCACATATTACATGAGCCAACTTTTTCCCTCGCGGCCATTTCAGCGAATAGCGTTGCTCGCCTTACCGATGGCCGTGCTGCTAACGCCCCTGGCGATGGCGCAGTGCCCGATCGCGGCGACCTGTACGCCCGGGGCAGCTACCAGTGCATCGGCGCCCGCCGCGGGCCTGGGTATCGCTCGCGTTCAGCTCGGCACCATCAACTCCGCGACCGGCAACTTTAGTGAAGGCTACCGCGACTATTCCTGTACCGTCGGAACGGACTTGACTGCGGGAGCTCCTTACACGCTCACGATCGTGACGTCGAGCACCGTTTTCCGGGAGAACGTACGGGTTTGGATCGACTACGACAACAACGGGATCTTCAACGAGACCAGCGAGCTCTACTTCTCGTCCAATAACGCCACAACGCACACGGGCGCGAACCTTTTGGTGCCCGCTACGGCCGTACTCAACACGAAGCTGCGGATGCGCGTGGCGGCTGACCGGAACAACTCGCCGTTTCCAACGCCTTGCTCGACACCCGAGTATAGTCAGACGGAAGATTACGCCGTCACCGTGCGGGCTAACGGGAGTGCCCCGATCGCGGCCTTTACCGTCAATGATACCCTCACCTGCACGGGCCTCGTGCAGTTCACCGATCAATCGACGAATGCGCCAAGCGCGTGGCGCTGGAATTTTGGTGACAATACCACCAGCACCCAGCAGAGTCCCCAGCACCAGTACACAGCACAGGGCATCTACACGGTAACGCTGATCGTGACCAATGCGAACGGTACCGATACGCTCGTCCGGCCGCGGTATGTGCGGTACAACAATCAGGTGCCGGTGGCCGCAGCGTGCACGCCACAGACGATCTCTTACTGCTGCAACTACGGCATTACGCGGGTGCAGTTTGCGGGTATCAATCGCACCTCCGCTACGGGCTCAGCGAGTTACGAAGACTTTACGTGTAGCTCGCGGGCCGCAGTAGTGGCGGGCAATACATACACGCTCACGATCACGACTGGCGGCACGAGCGCCCACGATGTACGGGCCTGGCTAGACGCCAACGGCGACGGTCAGTTTACGGCCAACGAGTTACTATTAACGGCACTGGCCTCGACCGGAGTTACGGCATCGGTTACCATTCCGGCAACGGCTGTGGGTGGCCCTTTGCGGTTGCGCATCATCGCGGATGCCGTAGGGCAAGTGGGGGGCACGGCGTGCTCACCGCCGCAGAATGGCCAAGCTGAGGACTACACGGTGGTGGTACAGCAGAACACGCTGCCACCAGTAGCCGCGTTCGCCATCGCGCCGACCGGCCCCTGCGATCTGACCAAGGCCTTCACGGATCAGTCGCAGAACGCGCCGTCCAGCTGGCTTTGGTACTTCGGCGATGGCACCACCAGTACGGTGCAGAACCCCACCCACGCGTACGGGCAAAGCGGCACGTTCACCGTATCACTCGTCGTCACGAACGGCTTCGGGCGTGACTCGGTGGCGCAGGTCAATGCTGTGTTCGTCACGATTCCGTGCCGCACCTACTGCGTGCCGACCAACCTGCAAACCCAGAGCATCTGGATCAGCCAGGTACAGCTGGCCCAGATCAACCGCTCTTCGGGTCTTGACCCGGGTGCGTACGCGGTCACCTACGATTCACCGGCCCGCCTGACGCAAGGCCGAAGCGAAACGTTGACTGTCTCGACGGTCATCGGCGGCGGAATGGGGCAACCTTTCTTCACCACTACGGCCTGGATCGACTACGACCAGAACGGCACCTGGGACGCGAGTGAGCGTGTGATGCAGCTGCAGGGCGACCCGAATAACGCGACGCTTCAGCAGCTGATCACCGTTCCAACCGCCGCCCTCGTCGGCCCGACGATGATGCGCGTCATCACAACCCGCAACAACGGGCTGGCCAATAACCCTTGTCCTCCCAGCGGTGCCCCCGGCATTGAAGTAGAAGATTACCTGATCGTCATCAGTGGGCAGCAGGCGGCACCCGAAGCCAACTTCCTCACTCTCGACTCCTTGAGCTGCAACGGGCTAGTGCAGTTCCGCGACCGCTCATCGAATGCGCCCACCGGCTGGCGCTGGACTTTCGGCGATGGCTCGCCGGCAAGTACGGAGCAGAACCCGCAACATCAGTACCCCACGACCCGCGCCGTATACACTGTGAAGCTGCGGGTAGTCAATGCTTTCGGCCGTGATTCAATTACGCGAACGGCTATCGTCCGCGTAACGGGCGACCCCGTACCGGTCGCGCCGTCGTGCCGCCCCGAATCGAGCTCACCCGGTTTTGGGTTAGGGATCGACTCGGTGAGCGTACGCGCGCTCAATCAGCAACTCGCCAACTCGTCGCCCAACCAGGCTGACGGCTACCGCGACTATTCGTGCGGCGTGCGCGGGGTCATTTACCGGGGGCGTCCGGCCACCCTGCGGGTGCGCACTATTCAGCAGATGGGCGCTCGAGTGGTAGCCTGGATTGACTACGACAACGATGGCACCTTCAACGCCACGACCGAACGCGTCCTGATCTCCGCGAACACGACTGGCGGAGTCCACCAAGCCACCTTTACCGTACCCACTACGGTCCCGCTAAATGTGCCCATTCGCTTGCGAGTGGGCTCTGACTGGATCAATAACCCCACCCTGGTTCCCTGCGGCGGCGCGGGTGGCTTACCCCAGCCCCAGTACGGACAGATGGAGGATTACACCCTCGTCGCCCGCGACACGGTGCTCGCCGCGCCTGAGGCCCGGGCGCCACTGGCGTTGACGGTGGGCCCAAATCCCACTTTCGACGGTCGCGTGGTTGTGCGGCTGACCGGCGACGTGCCCGGACTGTCGCAAAGCACCACCCTGACGTTGACGGTTCGGTCCGTGTTGGGGCAGGTAGTAGCTCGCCGCTCGTTGGTTATGCGGGCTGGCAGTGAAACTGCCGTTGATCTGACCGATCTGGCGCGTGGCGTGTACGTTTTGCAGGCTGATAGCCCCGTGGGGGCCCTGCGCGGGACGATCCGCCTGATTCGCGACTAATTACCCGGTTTCGCCTGTCTGCCCCCATCCTTTCTGCTAACCGCCGGAGCGATGGGGGCACATTAGCCGGTGCGCTTGCTCACCTTTGCGCTTCCGACCCACTTTCTCATTACCCGATTCGCCTCTGATGCGCTCCCCTCTACTCACGACTATCCCGCGCTGGCTGACTGCTTTCGGGCTGCTGGTCGCAATTTTCACATTTGGCGGGAGCTTGTCGGCCACGGCTACGCACCTGCTCGGCGGCGAAGTGCGCTACCGCTCCCTCGGGCAGACGGGAACCACGCCGGGGCGCCCTTTCCGGTACGAAGTATCGGTATCGGTGTTCATCAACTGCGACCGTAGCGGAAACCCCCAGACGAACCCGTTTTTCTCGAACGTGCCGTTTGGTCGCGCCGGTATTGGCCTGCGGGTGTTCGACGCGGCCGACGGCTCGCAGATCTTTGACGACAACAACCCCTCAGGGACTGACTTTCCGGGCAATGACCCGGGGCCCGGTGGTACTGACGCAGACATTTTCGTGCAGCCCGGCCTGTTCCCCTTCGGCCGTACCTCCATTTCCGACATTGCGCCACCCACTCCGGTGGGCTGTAACATCACGGCAGGCTGCGTACGCCTGGTGACGTACGTGAATACGATTGACCTGCCCGCGACCGGTGATGGCTACTACTTCGTGTACACCGACCTGACCCGTAATCAGTCGGCGACGAACCTGCTCAACGGCCAGGGGCAAGACCAGCTCCTGTACACGTTCGTTCCCGATCCACTGCTCGTCAATCGATCGCCCATCTTTACTGATACCGCCGTAGCGCTGCTGTGCGTGGGCGATACGGCCACGCTCATCAACAACGCCTCTGACCCGGATGGTGACCGGCTGACGTACGAATTTTACGCGCCTTACACCAGCGGAGGCCTTACGGCGGGCAACTTTACTCCGCCCCCTACGCCGGTAACGTACGCGACGGGTTTCTCGGGAACCGCCCCCTTTGGGGCCGGCGGCTTCGCCTTTATCAACGCCACGACCGGTCTTACCCGTTACGTAGTGCCAAATGCTGGCAACTACGTGGTCGGCGTAAAAGTCAATGAGTACCGACGAATCAACGGTGCCGACCAGCTCATCAGCTCGGTAGTGCGCGAAATCCAGTTGGCGGTACGAACGTGCCCGAATCTGCCGCCGCCATCGCTGCAACTCAGCTCGGGTGGCAACACCAGCATCACGATTGAGGAAGGCGCCAGTACATCGTTCACGGCGACGGCAACCGTGGTGACGGGCAACCCCGTCCGGCTCACCGCCACCAGCCCGCTGCTCGACGGACCGGGCGGCGCCAACGCGACCTTCAATAACAATCCTGGTACGGCGCCCAACGTGCCGGTGGTGTTCAACGCAACCACTACCCTCGCTGGCAACTTCCAGTTTACAGCTGCTTGCGGCTCAGCGGGGGTTTACAATGTCAACATTGCCGCGCGCGACCAGCTAGGTTGCCCGATCAAGACTACCTCGATCCCATACATCATTACCGTGCTCCCCCCACCGGGGCCCACGGCGATCAGCGGCGCTCAGACCGCCTGCCCGAATACGGTCGTTACTTACACGGCTACCGGCGCGCCCGCCTCCACAACGGGCTACCGCTGGACGGTAACTGGCGGTGTCATTCAAGGCACCACCACCGGTGCAACGGTAAGCGTCCGCTGGACCACCGTCGGCACCGGGACGATCAGCGCGGCAGCCATATCGGCGCGGGGCTGCGCGAGTGTCCCGCTCCCATTGGCGGTGGAAGTGTTCGCCAGCGTAACGGCGACCCTCAGTGGACTCAATCCTGCGTACTGCCTGAGCACTACCGGGGGTGCTACCCTGACGGGCACGCCGGGAGGTGGCACGTTCAGCATCACGGGAACCGGCGGCACCACCAATCTGGTCGGTAACGTGTTCACGCCGCGGGTGGCCGGCACCTTCCAGGTAACTTACAGCTTCAGCAACCCGACCAGCTGCTCGGCAACTTCGGCCCCGTTTACGGTGGTCGTGAACGCGCTGCCATCGGTCTTGTTCACTGTGCCCGCTGCCGTATGTTCTTCCGACGCGCCGATTACGCTGACCGGTACCGTCAACGGTGCGACGGTAACGACGGGCTTCACCATCGACGGGGTCGCCGCAAGTGTCTTCAATCCAGCGGTGCTCGGCCCGGGTCCGCACGTGGTGGCATTAACGGGTACTGGCGTTGGTGGCTGCACGGCCACCGTCACTAGCACCGTCACGGTGAACGCGTCTCCGGTGGTACTCCTCACGGGCCTGCAACCGAGCTACTGCCAAAATGCACCCGCCGTACCGCTAACCGCCACCGCGAACGGAGTACCGATTTCCGGTGCCAACGCCGTCTTCACGATTGATGGCACAACGGCCACTCAACTCAACCCCGTAGTGCTGGCGGTTGGCTTTCACATCGTGCGGGTGCAAGGCACGGGACCCAGCGGTTGCCGCAACACGGACTCGGCACGGGTCGAGATCAAAGCACTGCCGGTACTCGCTATTACGGGTTTGCAAGCCGGTTACTGCCGCGATGCCGCTCCCGTAACACTGACCGGCACCGTGGATGGAGTGGTAGGCGGCACGTTCACGATTGATGGCCTTCCAGCGACCGTTTTCAACCCTGCCACCCTGAGCGTTGGGCCGCACACGGTCGTGTTCGCCGGTATTGGTATCAATACCTGCACGACGACACTGTCGTTTACGGTCACGGTGAATCCGCTGCCCGTGGTGCGCATCGTGGCCCCTACCGCGACCAGCTTCTGCCTCAACGCACCAGCCGTGACCTTGACCGGCAACGCCCCCGGCCAATTCTTCATCGATGTCAATCCTGCGGCCGTAACCAGCTTCCTGCCCAGCGCGCTGGGCGTCGGCCCGCACGTAATTCGTTTCACTCGCACGATTGCGGCAACGGGTTGCACGAACGACACCACCCTGACCATTACCATTCTGCCTTTGCCGGCACTAGCTATCACGAGCTTGCAGGCAGCGTATTGCCGCGACGCTCCACCCGTACCTCTGACGGGAACGGTCGATGGCGTAGCCGGCGGCTCGTTCACGATTGATGGGCAGCCCGCTACGGTCCTCACGCCTTCATCGCTAACCCCCGGAGTGCACGTGGTCATCTTCACGGGAACCGGGACGAATACCTGCACGACGACCGACACGGCTTCGGTGCTGATCAACGCGCTGCCAACGGTCGCCATTACGGGTCTGAACCGGGCGTACTGCCAGGGGGCTCCCGCCGTACCGCTGGCCGGTACCGTGAATGGCTTGCCCGGCCCCATCACCTTCACCGTGAACGGTACGGCGGCTACTTCTTTCAACCCGAGTATTCTGGTGCCGGGCGTTTACACGGTCGTAGCGACCGGCACGCTCAGTGCCACTGGCTGCCGGAATACGGCCACTCAGACGGTAACCATCAACGCGCTGCCAACCGTGGCGATTACGGGCCTGAATCCGGCCTACTGCGTGAGTGCGGCGGCGGTGCCCCTCACCAGCGTCATCACGGGCGGCGTTGGCACGGTGACGTACAC
>JBKJUQ010000517.1:0-6560 GCA_046590685.1 Hymenobacteraceae bacterium | reverse complement strand
GCACCATCGCAAACCCTTGAGGTGACGGTCAATCCGCAGCCATCAGCCGCGTTCGCCTACGCCGGCAGCACGTTCTGCGCCAGTGGCCCCAACCCCGCCCCAACCATCACGGGCACGACGGGCGGCGCCTTCGTGGCGGCTCCCGGCGGCCTGACCATTTCGGCCTCGACCGGTCAGATTACGCTGGCCACTTCGCAACCCGGCACCTACACGGTGACCTACACCGTGGATGGACCTTGTCCGGCCGCGCAAACGCAGACCGTTACCATCACGACGGCGCCCTCGGCGGCCTTCAGCTACTCCAGGGGCTCAGGCGGCGGATCATTCTGCGCTGGCAGCGTGGGCACCATCACGCCAACCCTCGGCGGCGGGGCCGCAAGCGGCACGTTCAGCGCGCAGCCTAACGGCCTCGACCTCGATCCGCAGACGGGTAGCGTGAACCTGGCCACTTCCCTGCCCGGCACCTACACCGTAACGAACACGCTGGCCGCCGGCAACGGCTGCGCGGCGGCTACGGCGACCACCAGTCTCACGATCGAGGCCGTACCGACCCCGGTCGTTTCGGCCAGCGGCGCTACCACATTCTGCGCGGGCGGCTCGGTGACGCTCACGGCGAGCGGCGGCACGAGCTACCAGTGGAGCACGGGCGCCACCACCGCGAGTATCACGGTGGCGGCCAGCGGCCAGTACAGCGTCACCGCGACCAATGCGGTGGGTTGTTCGGCCACCTCGGCGGTGACGACGGTGACGGTCAATCCGCAGCCATCGGCCGCATTTGCGTACGCCGCTTCGACCTTCTGCTTGACTGGCTCAGACCCAACGCCGACGATCAGCGGCGCGACGGGCGGCTTGTTCAGCGCGACCCCCGCAGGGTTGAGTCTGGACGCGCAAACGGGTGCCCTTGATCTGGCTAGCTCCCTGCCGGGTACGTACGCCGTGACCTACGCCGTAAGTGGTACTTGCCCGGCCGCGCAGACGCAGAGCGTGACCATTACCACGGCACCTTCCGCAGCCTTCAGCTACGCGGTTGCCGGGGGAGCTTGCGCTGGCTCGGTGGCAACCTTAACGCCTTCGTTTGGGGCGGGGTCATCGCCGGGGGTATTCAGCGCCACGCCAGTGGGCCTGACGCTCAATCCGGCAACCGGGGCGGTCAACCTCGCCACCTCCCAACCCGGCACCTACGTCATCACCAATGCCATCGCGCCGAGCGGCTCGTGCGCGGCCGTTACGGCCACCACTACCCTCAGCGTTCTGGCACCACCCACGCCGACGATTGCGGCCGGCGGACCCACGACCTTCTGCGCGGGCGGCTCGGTGACGCTCACGGCGAGCGGCGGCACAAGCTACCAGTGGAGTACCGGCGCGACCACGGCCAGCATCACCGTGACCACCAGTGGCACCTTTAGCGTAACTGCCACCAACGCGGGCGGCTGTTCCGCGACATCGGCCACGACCACGGTGGTAGTTAATCCGCAGGCCTCGGCCGCTTTTGCCTATGCGTCGGCGGGCTATTGCCTTGGCAGCGGCAGCCCGGTATCGCCGACCCTGACCGGCACCCCGGGAGGCGTATTCTCGGTCGCGCCGGCTGGCCTGGTGCTCAACAGCGCAACCGGCGCGATAAATCTGGCCGCGAGTCTGGCCGGCACCTATACCATCACCTACGCGGTGGCGGGACCGTGCCCGGCCTCGCAGACGCAGACGATCACGCTCACGCCAGCGCCGCAGGGCACGTTTGCTTACACGGCCGCAATCGCGTGCGCCGGCTCCACGGGTACGCTCACTCCTACCCTGTCGGCGGGCAGCACGGCCGGCACTTTTAGCGCTCAACCCGCCGGCCTGGCGATTGACCCTGTAACCGGCGTGGTGACCCTGGCAACCAGCTTGCCGGGTACGTACACCATCAGCAACCTCGTAACCGGTGCGGGGAGCTGCGCGCCGACGACCGCCACTACCGCGCTCACGCTACTGGCGCTGCCCACGGTCGACATAACCAACCTGGACGTGACTTACTGCGCGCTCGACGGTCCCGTAGTCCTCACCGGCACCGTCAACGGGCAGCCCACGCCGGGCACGTTCACGATCGACGGACTGCCCGCGACCGTGTTCGATCCGGGAGCTCTGGGGGTTGGGCCGCACACGGTCGCTTATACTGGTACGACGGGCGGCGCCTGTGACGCTACGATAACCCTCATCGTCACGGTGGTAGCACCGCCCACGCAGCCCGTTATCTCGCTTCAGCCGCTGCCAGGTGGTCTGATCCAGCTCGTCAGCAGCCAGCCCACCGGCAACCAGTGGTTCCTGAATGGCCAGCCGATCGCGGGTGCCACGGGGCCGACGTATACGGTCAGTACCAGCGCTCAGAACGGCGACTATACGGTGGTGTGCACGCTGGCGGGGTGCCCATCGCCCCCATCGGAACCCCAGAACGTGACCATCACGGGCCTGGCCGATGCCGCGCCGGTCGGGATGAGTCTGGCGCTCTACCCGGTGCCCACACTCGATGGCTACGTTACGCTGGAGGTAAGGACGCCGGGGGCGACCGCCGCCGTAACCATCTTCGATGCGGTTGGGCGGTGCGTATGGCGCACGAGCCTCGCCACCGGCGGCGCGGCGACCGCGCCGGTTCGCCACTCGCTCGACCTGCGGACGCTGCCGGTTGGCACGTACACGCTGCGGATGGTGACGGAGCGCGGCACCGCGGTTCGGCGGTTGGTGCGGGAGTAGCCCCTAACCCAATGTCCGCTTACCAAACGCAAAGGGCGGCCCTAACCAGGGTCGCCCTTTGCGTTTGATATTTAGGGGATGCCGGACCAATTCTAGCGGGCCATCAAGGCCTCAATCTCGGCGCGCTCGCGCGGGATGGTCGCCATCAGGTCTTCGTTGCCGTCGGCAGTGATGAGGATGTCGTTCTCAATGCGGACGCCAATGCCTTCCTCGCGGATGTAAATGCCGGGCTCGCAGGTGAGCACCATGCCGGGCTCCAGGGGGCGAAAGAAATCGCCGACGTCGTGCACGTCGAGGCCGAGAAAATGGCTTGTGCCGTGCATAAAGTATTTTTTGTAGAGCGGCTTTTCGGGGTCCTGGTTGCGGACGGCTTCGGCGTCGAGCAAGCCAAGGCCAATCAGCTCTTCCTCCGTTTTCTGGCCTACTTCCTTGGTGTACTCGGGCACGATGGTACCGGGGACGAGGCGGGAGATCGCGAACTTCTGGATGCGCAAGACCGCATCGTACACCTGCGCCTGCCGGGCCGAGAATTTACCGTTGACGGGGATGCAGCGCGTCAGATCGGCGGCGTAGCCCCCGTACTCGGCGCCAAAATCGAGCAGCAGCAGGTCGCCGTCCTGACACGCGCGGTAGTTGTCGACGTAGTGGAGGATGCAGGCGTTCGCGCCGCTGGCGATAATGCTGCCGTACGCGGGGCCGCGCGAGCGGCGGCGCAGGAATTCGTGCTGAATTTCGGCCTCGATCTCGTACTCCATCACGCCGGGCTTTACGAAGCCGAGCAGGCGCCGAAAACCAGCTTCAGTAATAGCGCACGCTTCGCGCAGCTGCTCGATTTCGCCGGCCGACTTGATCATCCGCAGCCCTTGAAGGATGGGGGCCGCGCGGCGCAGCGCGTGGAGCGGGTACCGGTCCTGACACCAGCGCACGAGGCGATCCTGGCGGGTTTCCATCTCGTTGCTGCTCCGCAGGTGCTCGTTGCGGTTGAGGTAAATGGTATCGGCCTCGGCCAGCAGCGTACGCAGGGTGGCGTCGAAGCTGGTCGTCCACTGAATCGTGGTGATGCCGGAGCGCGCGTACGCCTCCTCGCGCGTGAGCTTGTAGCCTTCCCAGACGAGGATGTGATCGCTGGTTTCGCGCACGAAGAGGATTTCGCGGTGCTTTTCTTCCCGAGCGCCGGGGAAGAGCACGAGCACTGATTCCTCCTGATCGATGCCCGTGAGCCAAAACAGGTCGCTGTTCTGCTTGAAGCCGACGCTGCCGTCGGCGTTGGCGGGCAGGATGTCGTTGGAGGTGAGAATGGCGAGGGCGCCGGCGGGTAGCTTCGCGGCGAAAGCGGCGCGGTGGGCGGTGTACATGTCGGCCGCGAGCGGCGCGTAACGGACGGATGAGGCAAGCATAACCAGGGGACAGTGAGCGCAGCCGCGGAACGACGCAACGGCAGCCAAAGGTAGAAAATCAGCCGCACCGGCAGCGATCGCCGCTAAACTTAAGCGCGTCGGGCGCGTCTGAGATCCCGAACTTCTAAAACTGGCAGCGAAGTAGGCGGTTCTCGCGTAGTTGCCGCCCCCTGTTCCTCGACTGTCTTGAAGAATCGTCTGTTACCACTACTGTTGGTTTTACTTGCCGTACTGAGCTTAGTACCGATTATCGCCTTCGGGCAAACCCCGCCCCGCGTGACGGGCCGCGCCGTGGACGGCACGACCGGCGAAGCCCTGATCGGCGCCACGGTGCAGCTCCTCAGCGCGGCCGATACGACCATCCGCTCGGGGGGCGTGACCGATGCGACGGGCGCATTCAGCGTGAGCGCACCACGGGCGGGCGCGACGATCCTGAACGTGTCGTTTCTGGGCTATCAAACGATGCGGCGCACCTTTAACCTCACCGGCGACCTCGATATCGGCTCCGTAGCCGTGCCCGCCGCGGCGGTTCAGCTCAATACCGCCAACGTCGTCGGGCGCACGCCGCCCGTGGTGCAGAAGGGCGACACCGCGCAGTACAACGCCAATGCCTTCAAAACCAACCCCGATGCCGACGCCCGCGATCTGCTGGCCAAAATGCCCGGCGTGACCGTCGGGACCGATGGCAAAGTGCAGGCGCAGGGCGAGCAGGTGCAGCGGGTGCTGGTGGATGGCAAGCAGTTTTTCGGCGACGACCCCGACGCCGTGCTGCGCAATATGCCCGCCGAGGCCATCGACAAGATTCAGGTGTTCGACCGGCAAAGCGAGCAGAGCCAGTTCAGCGGGTTCGACGACGGCAATACCGTCAAGACGATCAACATCGTCACGAAGCCGCAATTCCGTTCCGGCCAGTTTGGGCGGGTGGTGGTGGGTGGTGGCCCCGAGCGCTACCGCGCGAGCGTCAGCCTGAACTCGTTTGAGGGCGACCGCCGCGTGAGCGTGGTGGCGCAGAGCAACAACGTGAATGAGCAAAATTTCAGCACCGAAGACCTGCTGGGCGTCATCAGCTCGTCGCAGTCGCAAGGCGGTGGTGGCGGGCGGGGTGGCAATCGGGGCGGCGGCAACGGCGGGCCGGGCGGCGGCGGCGGCGGACCTGGGGGCGGCGGCGCGGTAGGCAACTTCCTGGTCAACCAGCGCGGGGGGATTACGACCACCCACGCGGCCGGCATCAACTTCGCCGATAAGCTCAGCGAGAAAACGGACGTCCAGGGCGCCTACTTCTTCAACCTGGCTGAAAACGTGGCCCGCGCCGACCTCTCGCGCCAGTTCGTGCTGCCGCAGACGGCGGGGCAGCGGTATGCCGAGACGTCGGATCGCACCAATCGCAACCAGAACCACCGGGTCAGTATGCGGATCACGCATAAGCTCGACTCGGCCAACACCTTGCTGTTTACCCCGCGGGCGTCGGTGCAGCTCAACCGGGCCAGCAGCAACCTGACGGGCCAGACCTTCCGCCACGATACCCTCGACCAGACCGTCCGCAGCCTGTACGGCTCCGACCTGACGGGCTGGAACCTCGGCGGCGAGCTGCTGTACAGTCACCGGTTCGCGCGCCGCGGTCGCACGCTCTCGCTAAGTGCCACGCCGTCGCTGAACACGCGCTCGGGGCCGAGTACGTTGCAGGCCGACACCAGCGCGGTCGTGACCGAAGCGCCGCTGCGCTACTCGCTCGATCAGCGGGCGGAGCTGGCGCAAACCGGTTGGGGCCTCGGCACGAGCCTGACCTACACGGAGCCGCTGACCGACAAAAGCCAGCTCCAGGGCACTTACACGTTCTCGTACGCGCCGAACGAATCGGACAAGCAGACCTTCGACCGCGACTCCGCTTCCGGGCAGTACGCGCGCCTCAACGAGCCGCTCTCCAACGTCTTCACCAACCAGTACACCACCCACGGCGCCGGTTTGAGCTACCGCTACAACGACCGCAAAATCCAGCTCAGCGCGGGCCTGACGGGTCAGCGGGCGCAGCTCACGGGCGAGCAGACATTTCCGCGGCCGACGGCCGTGAATCGGACGTTCTACCGGCTGCTGCCGAATGCGCAGGCGCGAATCCGGTTCAGTCCGGACAAGAACCTGCGCGTCAACTACCGCTCGCAGACCAACGCGCCGAGCATCAACCAGCTCCAGGAAGTGGTCAACAACGCGAATCCGTTGCAGCTCACCACCGGCAACCCGATGCTGGAGCAGGAAACCCAGCACAACGTGTTCGTGCGCTACTCGGCCTCGAAGCCCGAGAAAAGCACCTCCTTTTTCGCCCTGCTCGGCGGGTCGGCCACGCGCGACTATATCACCAACCAAACCACCGTGGCCGTGCGCGAAACGGTCATTTCCCCCACCCTTACGCTGCCGGCCGGTGCGCAGCTCACCCGCCCCGTCAAC
>JBKJUQ010000507.1:0-9209 GCA_046590685.1 Hymenobacteraceae bacterium | reverse complement strand
CTTCGCTCGTCGCGGGCCAGCGCCCCGCGCTACATTTTTTCTCTATGATTGCCCACATTACCGGTCCGCTCGCCGAGCTGCACCCGACTCACCTCATCATCGAAGCCGGCGGGCTGGGCTACGAAGTCCGCATTTCGCTCGCCACGTACGACGAACTCAAAAACCTTCCCGAAGGCTCGCCGGTGCGACTGCTGACGTATCTGCAAATCAAGGAAGACGCTCACACGCTGTTCGGCTTCCAGAGCGCGGCGGAGAAAGCGCTGTTTCTGCACCTGCTCGGCGTAAGCGGGGTGGGCGCCGCTACCGCGCTGGCCGTGCTCAGCACCCTGAGCGTCGCCGAAGCCCAGCAGGCCATCGTCAAGGACGACGTGCGGACCCTCCAGCGCGTGAAGGGTCTCGGGGCGAAAGGCGCCCAGCGTATCGTGCTCGATCTACGCGATAAGCTCAAGAAGGAAGGCATCATCGGCAGCATCGTGCCGGCGGGCGGTGCGGGCTCGGGCGCGAGCGCGTCGGTCGCCGAGCGACTGGCCGGCAATAAAAATCGCGCGGAAGCGTTAGCAGCTCTTACGACCCTCGGATTTGCGCGCGCGGCGGCCGAAAAAGCCCTCGATATCATCATCGAACAGCGCGGACCGGCGCTGCGCGTGGAGGAGATGATTAAATTTGCCCTGAAATCGGGCTAAGTCCCCGGGAACCGTAGCGCGGCGGTCTGACTTGACTGGTACTGGCCAGCCGCTCGGCGGGCCTTATCTTGCTGCTACTTCCCTCGCCGTTCTCGTTTTCGCATCCCGTAAGCCGCGCCCCTATCGATCGACTGATACTTGCCTTCCTGTCTGTTACCACTTTAGTCGATTCGGGTGCTGCGACGCTTTTCGAGTAGGCGCACTTCGGCCGTGATGGCCGTGGCCGTGCTGCCGCTTCTTTCCTGGCTGACCGTAGCCTCGCCGCTTGGTGTGCGCGTGCGCGGCCGGGCGACCCGCAGCGCGTGGGCGCGCCTGTTAGCACCCCCGCCGCCGGACTCTACCCGCCGCGACTCGACGGCCGGCTACCAGCCGTCGCGCCGCCCCCGGCCGGCCCTGACCGATCGCTATGGCGACCCCTTCTCCAACCCCGTAGGCGGCTCCCCGATGCAGCTCGCCACGCCCGACAACGTGAAGGTGAAGGTGACGGTGGACGACTCGCTCCGGTACTTCGACATCAACGAGCGCGTCGGCGATACGCTCAACTACCGGCCGCCGACCCGGATGACCTACAAGCAGTACAGCGAGTGGCAGCAGCAGAGCGCCGCCCGCAACTACTTCCGCTCGAAAGCCGCTGGTCTCGACGGCGAGTCGGTGACGACTACCAAGCGGCTGATTCCGAAGATTTACCTGCCGCCGGCCCTGGAGCGCATCTTCGGCGGCAACTTCGTCGATATCCGCCCCAACGGCGCCGTCACGATTCGCGCCGGCTACCGCCACAACCGCAACTTCAACCCGGCCCTGCCGCTGCGGCAGCAGAGCGTGGGCGACTTCGACTTCGATCAGACCATCCAGCTCAACATGATCGGGCAGGTGGGCGAGAAGCTGAAGCTCAACTTCAACTACGACACGAAGGCGAACTTCAGCTTCGAAAATCAGATCAAGTACGACTACACGGGGTCGGATACGGACATCATCAAGAAGATTGAAGCCGGCAACGTGTCGATGCCGCTCCAGTCGTCGCTGATCCAGGGCGGGCAAAACCTGTTCGGCGCGAAGGTGCAAGCCCAGTTTGGGCGCCTGACCGCCACCGTGGTGGGCGCCACCGTGCAGGGGACGCAGGACGAGATTCGCATCCAGAACGGCGCGCAGACGCGCCGCTTCGAGATTCGCTGCGACCAGTACGACCGCGACCGCCACTACTATCTCGGTCAGTTTTTTCGCGACCGCTACGACGCGGCCCTCAAAGACCTGCCGCTTATCAACTCGGGCATCCAGATCCGGCGCGTCGAGGTCTACATCACCAACACCTCGACGCTGACGGCCGACAACCTGCGCAACGTGGTGACGCTGATGGACCTGGCGGAGCCGAAAACGGTTTTCGATCAGGGCCTGCTGCTGCCGCAGCCGCCGGTGGCGATCAACAACACCGCCAACACGCTCTTCAGCCGGGTCGTGACGAACGGGGTGCGCGGGCAGAACACGGTCGATACGTACCTCGCCGACCAGGGCCTGCGGAAAGGGCGTGATTTTGAGCACATCCGCGCCCGCAAGCTCGACCCGCGCGAGTACAAGTTCAATCCGCAGCTCGGCACCATCTCGCTCAACTCGACGCTGCTGCCCGACCAGGTGCTCGGCGTGGCCTACGAATACTCGCTCAACGGCCGCACCTACCGGGTCGGCGAGCTGTCGGACGACTACGCCAACGTCGACGCCGATCAGGTCATCTTCCTGAAGATGCTCAAGGCGACGAACCCGTCGCTCAAGCTCCCCACCTGGGACCTGATGATGAAGAACGTCTACTCGCTGAACGCCTCGCAGGTCACACGCGAGAACTTTCAGATGAACATCGTCTACAAGGACGACGAGACGGGCGTCAACATCACTTCCCTCAAGGAAGGTGGCACGCGGGTGCAGGACATTCCGCTCGTGCAGGTCCTCGGCCTCGACAACGTCAACCCGAACAACGACCGGCCTTCCGACGGCAACTTCGACTTCTTCCCCGGCCTCACCATCGACCCCGACAATGGGCGCGTCTACTTCCCTAAAGTCGAGCCGTTCGGCGACTACCTGAGCCGCCAGATCATTGCCGGCGGCGGCACTACCGCTCAGGCCGAAAAGTACGTTTTCCGGCAGCTTTACGACTCCGTCCAGACGCAGGCGTCGCAGTTCACGCAGTACACCAAGTTCTTCCTGACGGGCCGGATGCAGCAGTCGTCATCCGACGAGGTGCAGCTGCCGGGCATCCGGGTAGTGCCGGGATCGGTGAGCGTGTACGCGGGCGGCACGCGCCTGACCGAAGGCGTCGACTATCAGGTGTTCTACGATCTGGCGCGCCTCAAAATCCTCAACCCGAGCTACCTCAACTCGGCCGCGGAGCTGCGCATCAACGTCGAGAAAGACGCCATCATCCAGGTGCAGCCGCGCCGGCTGGTGGGAACGCGCCTCGACTACAAGCTCTCGAACGACCTGACGGTGGGCGGCACGGCGATGCACATGATCGAGAACCCGCTCATCAACCGCGTCAACCTCGGCGACGAGCCAACGAACAACTCGATCTGGGGCCTCGACGTGAATCTGCGCAAGGAGTCGCGCTTTCTGACGAAGATGATCGACGCGCTGCCGCTGGTGCAAACCAAGGAGCTGAGCGCGATCACGTTTCAGGGCGAGTTCGCGCAGCTCGTGCCGGGCAAGTCGCAGCTGCGCGGCGAGAACGGCGTGAGCTACCTCGACGACTTCGAGAACGCCGAAACCCCCTACTCGCTCGGCGGCACGTTCACGGGGGCCTGGAAGCTCGCGACGCCGCCCGTGGGGATGTACAACGCCAACAAGCCCGGCCGCGAGAGCGCCTACGGCCGCGGCAAGCTGGCGTGGTACAACATCGACCAGACGTACTTCGCCACGACCGGCCAGAAGCCGAGCAACATCTCCGACGCCGACCTCAAGAACCACTACACGCGCGGCGTCAATCAGCGCGAAATCTACCCCAACCGCGACGCCAGCATCCAGAACGGCTACGAGTACCCGCTCGACCTGGCGTACTTCCCCGACGAGCGCGGGCCGTATAACTACACCCCCGACGTCACTCCGGACGGCATCGGGCTCACGTTCCCAACGGGGCAGACGCCGGCTCGCTCGTGGGCGGGTATCTCGCGCGGCATCACCTTCGATACCGATTTCGACAACGCCAACGTCGAGTACCTCGAATTCTGGCTGCTCGACCCGTTTATCAACTCGCCGAATGGCGTCATCGACGACCAGAGCGGCCGGCGCACCCCCAAGTCGAACACCACCGGTGGCTCGCTCTACCTCAACCTGGGCAACATCTCGGAGGACGTTATCAAGGACGCCGCCCGCTACGAGTTCGAGAACGGCCTACCGCCCGACGGCTCCGACCAGAACACCGATACGACGGCCTTCGGCCGCGTCACCACCCTCTCGTACCTCACTGACGCGTTCGCGACCGATGCGGGCGCCCGCGCCAACCAGGACGTCGGCCTCGACGGCCTCAAGGACGATCAGGAGAAGTCGTTTTTTGGCGATCCTGGCATCAACCCGCAGTCGGCCGCGAAGTACGCCAACGTGCCTGACCCGTCGGCCGATAACTTCCGCCACCACCTCGACGAAAGCTTCACCGCCTCCGACACGAAGATTCTCGGGCGCTATAAGCAGTTCAACGGCTATCAGGGCAACTCGCCGGAGGACTCGCCCCGCGCTTCGTACATCTTCCCCGACAAGGAGGATATGAACCGCGACAACGTCGTCAACGACGTGGACTCGTACTACGAGTATGAGATGCCGCTGGCCCCGGGCCTCGACGTCGGCGGCGTCAATGGCTGGATTGTCGACAAGGCCGAGAACGCCGATATCAACGGCGATAAAGTGACGTGGTATCTGTTTCGGGTCCCGATTCGCACGCCGACGCGCTCAGTCAACGGCATCAGCGGGTTCAAGAACATCCGCTTCATGCGCCTTTACATGACGGGCTGGCGCGAGCCGGTGGTGCTGCGGATGAACCAGATGCGGTTCGTGGCCAACCAGTGGCGCAAGTTCACGGAGCGCATCACCGACGGCGACGGCCCCCAGCAGGGCGTGTTCAACGACGCCGACGCCTTTACAGTCTCGGCGGTCAACATCGAAAACAACGGCGCCGCCGATCCGGGGGGCATCCCGTACGTGCTGCCCCCGGGGATCAAGCGCGACCGCGACGTCTCCTCGCAAGTCAACCGGCGCGTCAACGAGCAGTCGCTCCAGCTGTGCATCGACGGCCTCAAGAAGGGCTACGGCAAGGCGGTGTGGAAGAACACCGCCCTCGACATGCTCATCTACAAGCGCCTGCGGATGTTTGTGCACGGGCAGAGCGGCGACCCAGCGAATCCCGTCCCCGACGGCGCGCTGCGGGTGTTCGTCCGCATTGGTCAGGATTACTCGCGCAACTACTACGAGTACTCGCTGCCGCTGCAGATCACGGGCCCGGGAGCCACCATCGACGCAGAGATCTGGCCGGATAAGAACATCATCGACGTAGCCCTCGACGAGCTGGTGCGCGCTAAGGCGCTGCGCAACGCGACCGGGGCGGCCCTGAACGCGCGCTTCACCACCAGCGCGACCGGCGAGGGGCGCCAGATCACCGTCATCGGCAACCCCGACTTCTCGGACGTGCAGAGTATGATGATCGGCGTGCTCAACCCCACCGAGAACGGCTTGCCCGGCGTGCCCGAGCGCACCCAGTCGGTGTGCATCTGGGCCGATGAGCTGCGGGTGTTCGATTACGACAAGACCGCCGGCTGGGCGGCCATCGGGCGCCTCAACGCCAAGCTGGCCGACATCGCCACCGTGACGGCCACCGGCGGCTACACCACCTACGGCTTCGGGGCGCTGCAAACCAAGGTGGCGCAGCGGGCCCGCGAAAACACGCTCCAGTTCGACGTCAACGCCAACATCCAGGGCGATCGCTTCCTGCCGCGCAAGCTCAACCTGCGCGTACCGGTGGGCGTGCAGTACGGCACGGTGCAGAAGGAGCCGCGCTTCGACCCGCTCGACCCCGATACCGAGCTTAAGCTCTCGCTCGAAAAATTCAACGAGACCAACAACCCGGGCGAAGTAGACAGCAAGCGCGCCGAGTACCGCGACAAAGTCATCGACCGCGTCACGACCCGCAGCATCAACCTGCTCAACGTGCGCAAGGAGCGCGGGCCCGCACCCGGCGCCGACCCGGCGGTGGGCGCCACCGCCGCGCCGCGCGCCCCCATGCCGTGGGACATCGAAAACTTCGCCGTGAGCTACGCCTACACCGAGCGCGTACAGACGAACATCACCACCTTCCGCGACCGTACCAAGACATACACGGCAGGTATCTCCTATGCCTACCAGGCCAATCCCAAGAGCTACTCGCCGCTGTCCACCGTCAAGGTCCTGTCTTCGCCGTACTTCCAGTTTCTGAAGGACTTCAACTTCACGCCCCTGCCGAGCACGTTCTCGGTGCGGGCCGACGTGGATAGGCGCTACCGCGAGCAGTTTCTGCAGCGGCGCGGCTCCGTGACGGAGCTGCCCACGCCGCTCGGCGTGGAGCCGGTGTTTCAGAAGTCGTTTTACTTCAACCGCATTTACGACCTGAAGTGGAACCTGACCAAGAGCCTCTCCCTCGATTACACGGCCACCAACCGCGGCGTGATCGACGAGCCCGACGGGGAAATCAACAGCGACAAGTTTCCGGAGAAGAACCGGGTGATCTGGCGTAACGCCCGTCGTCTGGGGCGCAATACGTCGTTCAACCAGCTCGTGGCCGCTACTTACCGGCTGCCGCTCGACAAGTTTCCGCTCACGAGCTGGCTGCAGGCCGACGCCCGCTACTCGGCCGGCTACACCTGGACGGCCATCTCGACGGCCCTACGCAACGACACGCTGCGGCTGGGCAACACCATCCAGAACAACCGCGAGCAGAGCGTCAACGCGAAGGCCGATCTGGTCAATCTCTACAACCGCGTCAAGTTCCTCAAGAACATCAACAACCCGCCCAAGCCGATGACCGACAAGAACGGCGCGCCGCTGCCCGCCGACGGGAAGGGCGGGAAGGGCGGCAAGACCGGCGGCGCCGGCGCCGACCCGCGCGAGCGTTTCCTGGCGGGCGCCAAAAAGCCCGCCGCCGAGGCGGGCGCGGCTCCCGCCCCGGGCGCCCTCACCCCTAAGCTGGGCCCCGACGGCAAGCCCGTGCTCGACAAAGACGGCAAGCCCGTGCTGGTAGCCGCGCCCGCCAAGCCCGCCGCCGATACCACGAAGAAACAGCCCGAGCTCAAGCTCCTCAAGGGCGTGCTGCGCGGCCTGATGAGCGTGCGCAGCATCAACGGCACCTACACCCGCACCGACGGCACGCTGCTGCCCGGCTACCTGCCCAGCACGGCGCTCTTCGGGTTCAGCCAGGGCTTTACGGCCCCCACCACGGGGTTCATCCTCGGCCAGCAGTACGAGCTGCAAAGCCTCTACGACATCGCCTCCATGCGCGGCTGGTACACCGAGAGCAGCCAGAACCTCAACACGGCGCTCTCGAACCTCTACACCGAAAACCTGACCCTGCGCGCCAACGTCGAGCCGTTCAAGAGCTTCCAGATTCAGGTCGAGGCGCGCCAGACCAAATCGCGGGGGGAAGAAGTGTACTTCCGCACCGAGGTCGACTCGATCACCGGCGAGCCCCTGGGCCGGCTCGCCAAGCTGCAGCCGCAGATTCTGGGGTCGTACTCGCAATCGTTCCTGAGCATCCAGACGCTGTTTGAGGGACGCGGGGCGCAGGGGCAGTCGGCGGCGTTTGAGCGGTTTATCACCAACCGGCAGGAGATTCGCGGCGCGCTGCTCGCCGCCCGTGGACTGGAACCCGGTGATTCTGCCCTCCAGAACAACTCGCAGGACGTGCTGCTGCCCGCCTTCCAGCGCGCCTACGCCGGCCAGACGGGCGCCGGCTTCAAGCCCCGCCCCTTCAACCCGCTCGCCGGGCTGCCGCTGCCGAACTGGCGCGTCGACTACAACGGCCTGAGCGAGGTGCCGCTGCTCAAGAAGTACTTCAGCTCCGTCACGCTCTCGCACGCGTACCAGAGCAAGTACGATATCTCCAACTTCCTGACTTCCGCCCAGTACCCGGAGCCGCCGAGCGGCTTCGCCGACGTGCGCTCGCGCGGCAAGCTCGTACCCTACTACGTGGTCAACACGGTGCGCATCAGCGAGCGGATGGCGCCGCTGCTCGGCGTCAATGTCAAAACCAAGAAGAACATCACCGGCCGCCTCGAATACAAGGTAGAGCGCGACGTGGCGATGAACACCACCAATGCGCAGGTCACGAGCGTGTTCGTGCAGGACTACGTGATCGGGCTGGGGTACATCACCAACCGCTTCAAGCTGCCCTGGAAGACGCGCGGGGTGCGCAAGACCCTCACCAACGACCTCACGATGCGCCTCGACCTGACGATCCGCGACAACGAGACCGTGCAGCGCACCATCATCCAGCAGCGCGACAGCACCGTGGCCGCCGGCCGCACCCTCACCGAAAGCAGCCAGAACCAGACCACCAACGGCACCCGCCAGATCCAGCTCAAGCCGACGATCGACTACGTGCTCAACCAGCGCCTCAACATCCAGTTCTACTTCACCCGCATCGTATCGGCGCCGAAAATCTCGTCGTCGTTCCGCAACGTGGTGACCACCGCCGGCCTGCAGCTGCGCTACAATCTGGGGCTGTAACGAATGCGTAAGCTGTACCGCACCGGCCTGGGACTACTTGCCCTCGGCGCGCTGGTCCTGCCGGCGCGGGCGCAGCGCGATGCGTACGAAACGCGCGAGTCTTCCTCCCTTAAAATGCGCCTGCGCGAGCAATACCGCGGCAACGACACCGCGCAAGCGCTCATCTCGCTCTATGGCCGACGCCAAGGCGGCGGAGCGACTTACATCATCGGCGGGGTGGCGGGGGCCGTGCGCGGCGCTACGGCTACCACCACGGGCTACCACCAAACCGACGGCGGTGGTGGAGTGCTGCTGCTGACGCTACTGCCATTTGTGGGACTGGGGATTAACAAGCTGGTGCGGTTCAGTAATAATCGGCTCGAAAGCAACCTGGCCCTCTACGCCGCTGGCGAGCCGCTGCCGTACTGGCTGAAACGGCGGCTGCGGCGACGCGATTTCCAGCGCGAGATCATTAAGTACACGCCTGTGGCTCCAACCCCTGCTCCCACCCCTGTCCGCTGAATGCGCTGCCTGATTTCGTGCGCGCTGCTCTTCGCGTTCTTGCTGGCCTTGCGCCCGGCAGTTGCCCAGCCGGCTGCGCGGCCGCTCAGCCCGACGCCAAAGCCGGCACTTATGCCCGCGCCTGATTCCGGCGCCGTCCTTGTCCTCAACGGCTGGTACTTGCCGCGCTACGACTCCACGCCCGGCGTGGCCGACACCACTGGCGCACTGCTGGCGCTGTTCCGCCGCAAGCGCCAGAACGGCTGGTTTTTCGCGGCGCCGTGGTTTATCGGGTCGGTGCTGGCGTTGCCCATCGCCGAG
>JBKJUQ010000340.1:0-19162 GCA_046590685.1 Hymenobacteraceae bacterium | reverse complement strand
CTTTTTGATGACAACAATTTTGAGTTGTTTTTCACTACAGATGCTTACCTGCAAGCGGGCTTAAGCGAAAGAAGTAAAGAGCCGGCTACCGTACTGATGGCCATGATTGACGCTTATGACGAGACGGATAGCGATGCAGAAGTTATAGCTGATCCACAGTGGGTCGCCATTACGGAACAGGCAAAAAAATGCCTCCTCTATTTCGATCCAAAATAGACCATCCCCAACCCCCTTCTTACTCCCGTCAAAATCCTACTTACCATCGCCAAACCGCCCCTGACAGTCGTCAAACCGATACGTACCGCCGTCGAAATCCTACTTACCGCCGTAGAAATCCAAGTGGCGACCGTCAAATCGCTGCTGACCGTCGTCAAATCGACCCGTACAGTCGTCAAATCGACTGGTGCAGCCCTCGAATCGACCCGTGCAGCGCGGGTAATACCAAAAAAGTCGTAAATCGGCCCCTGGAAGCCCTTCTTCCCGCTGTTATCCAACTTTCACCCCTCCTAGCAACCCCATGACCAAGCGCCAGATCGCCCGCCTCAACCGCCACGGCAAAGTCCGGTTCGTGCTCGCCGAATTCGCCGACGTCGTCGCCCGTACCGCCGCCCTCCAGCGCCGCGCCAGCGCCTACCGCATGTTGCTCGACGCCCTGCCCACCTTGGAGCAAGCCCAGCAGCGCCGTTCCCTGCGCGGCGTCACCGAGCTGAAAGACCTGTCCGAATCGGGCCTCATCACCCGCCTCGTCAAAAGCGCCAACGCCCTCTCGCTCTTCTACAAAGACCAGCCGACGCCCGACCTCGTCGCCGCCCGCGCCCTCTACCTGCAGCCCTCCGACTACGACGCCTTCACCGACGAAGAGCTCCTCACCGAAGCCCGCGACGTCAACCAGCAGGTGCAGGCCCACGCCGCCGCCCTCGCCACCGGCTACAACCTGCCCGCCCCCGACAGCGCCGCCCTCGCCGCCCTCGTCGAGTCATTCAAGGACCAAAAGCCCGCTCCCCGCAGCGAGATCGGCAAGCGCAAAGTCAACGGCGAAACCCTGCGCCGCGCCCTCAAAGCCACCGACGTCTACCTCACCGAAGAGCTGCTAAGCGCCGGCAAAATCGTCGCCGACACCGCCCCCGAGTTCTACGCCCGCCTCGTTGAAGCCGCCCGCATCGACGATATCGGCCCCGCCGGCAAAGCCCCGTCGCCCCCCACCGTCTGAACAAGCAGTCTGCTAGCGAGTAAGTAGCGGACGCGCTGAGCAGTTGAAGAAGCTTCGGCGCGTAACCCAGCGCTCAGCGCGAGTCGCCCCCAAAAAAAACGCGGCTTCCCGCCCTAAGGCAGGAAGCCGCGTTGCGCGTCCGAAGAGTGCGCCGCCGGGGCGACTACTCCGACTTCATTTTGATCGCCGAGCCGTCGGGCGCCGTCAGCGTCAGGTGGTCGTCGGTGAGGGTCGTCACCGTAAACACCCGGTCGGTGCCCATGCTCTCATCCGTCAGCGTCACTTTCTTGCCCGCCTGATCGAACGCGTATTTCCCCGTCAGGGTCTCCATCGACGTGGCCATATTGTACGTGCCGTTCTGGTAAAACGTGAACGACTGGTCATCGTCCGTCTGCGCCACCTTATCACCGCCGGCGGCGGTTTCTTTGTCGAGCACCCACTTCTTCGACGTCGTGCCGTAGAGCGAGGAGGCTTCGCCGACTTTGCCTTCCTGCGAGCACGCGCTCAGCAGCGAAACGAACAGAACGAGCGTGGCCAGCAGCCAGGTAGTGGGGAGGTTTGCGAGTTTCCGCATAATGGGGGAGTGGGGGTGGGAGAAATTAATGAATCGAATCGGCGCCAATCTACGACCGCCCCGCCCGTCGGGTTGGTGCCGGCCCAAAAGAAGGGCTACCTTCCGGCTGGCAACCCGCCCCGCGACCGGGGCGTACTGCCGGCCGGCCGGCGTTGCCGTTACGGCCTTCTTTTCACTACCCGCCGCGCCCCCCCGATTCTGATGAAGACCCTGTACCTGATGCGCCACGCCAAGTCCGACCAGGACTACGTTGACCTTGCCGACCGCGACCGCCCCCTCGCCGAGCGCGGCCGCCGCGACGCGCCGTTTATGGCCCAGCAGCTGCTGGCGCGCGAAGTTTCGCCCCTCGACCTCATTATCTGCTCGCCCGCCGTGCGGACGCTCTCCACCGCCACGCTCGTGGCCAAGGAGCTTGATTATGACCCGCTCAAGATTCAGGTCGAAGACGCGCTCTACGAAGCCGACCGCGAGGCGTACCTCGACATCATCAGCCAGCTCAAGCCTTCGCTCGAAGAAGTGCTCATCGTCGGTCACAACAACACGATCACCGACGTGGCCAATTTTCTCTCCCCGCAGTTTGTGCCCGAGCTACCCACCGCCGGCCTCGTCTGCCTGCGCTTCGACACGCTCTCGTGGAAGAACCTGGCGCGCGACTCCGCCGAGTTTGGTTTCTTTGACTTCCCGAAGAACTACGATCTGTAAGCGGTTGGTACTTGGTCGGTTGGCAGGTGGTCGGTTAGTCCTTCGGAAGTCTGTGCTGGCTACTCAGATTACTAACGATCAAAGGCCGACCATCCACCCGACCAACCGCTAACTGACCACCCGACCAAATGTCCAAGCACGAGTACCCCCTACAGAACCGCGAGCTCAGCTGGCTGGCGTTCAACGAGCGCGTCTTGCTCGAAGCGCGCAACCCCGCGGTGCCGCTGCTGGAACGCCTGAAATTCATCGCCATCTTCTCGGCCAACCTCGACGAATACTTCAAAGTCCGCGTCGCGACGATGCGGCGCCTCGTCAAGCTCAAGAAGAAAACCCAGGCCAAGCTCGCCGTCAATCCCGCCGACGAGCTGCGCCGCGTGCTCGAACGCGTCGGCGAGCTACAGCGCGCCTTCGGCCAGACCTTCCGCGAAGAAATCCTGCCCGCGCTCGCCACCGAGGGCATTGATCTGCTGACCAATGACATCTACTTCACCGACGAGCAGCGCACCTGGCTCACGCACTACGCCCACGAGCACGTGCGCCCGCTGCTGACCGGCGCCGTGGCGCTCGACCTCGTGCCGGGGCCGCTGTTTCTGAAGGATTCGGTGAGTTATATGGTCTTCCGGCTGAGTCGGCCGCGCCGGCCGGGGCTGCCGCAGGAGCGGGTGGTCGTGGCGGAGCTGCCCACCAAAGCCCACGGCGGCCGGTTCGTGCGCCTGCCCGCCCAGCCCGACGCGAAGGGCCGCGAGCGCCACCCCGTCGCGTTCCTCGACGACGTGATGCGCGTCGCCGCCGCCGACCTGTTCCCCGACTACGAATCGGCCCACGGCTGGGCGCTCAAACTCTCGCGCGACGCCGAGCTCGACATCGAGGAAGACGTGTCCGACGATCTGCTCGCCAAAATCACCAAGGGCCTCAAGAAGCGCGAAACCGGTTTCCCCGCGCGGTTGCTGTACGACCCCGCGATTCGCCCCGCCGTGTTGATGCAGGTCGCCGAGCGCGCCGGCATCCAGGCCGCGGAGCTGATAGAAGGCGGTCGCTACCACAACTTCCGCGACTTCTTCGGCTTCCCCGACCTCGGCCGCCAGGATCTTAAGTACGACCTCCAGCCGCCCCTCCCGCACCCCGGCCTGGTGCGCCGCCGCAAGCTGCTCAAAGCCATCGGCGAGCGCGACTACCTGCTGCACTTTCCGTATCAGACCTACGATTACGTCGTGCGCTTCTTCCGCGAAGCGGCTGCCGACCCCGCCGTGACCGCCCTCGCCGTGACGCTCTACCGCGTGGCGGCGAAGTCGGAAATCGCCAAGGCGCTCATCAAAGCCGCCAAAGCGGGCAAGCAGGTCACGGTAGTCGTCGAGCTCCAGGCCCGGTTCGACGAGGAGTCGAATATCGGCTGGGCGAGCAAGCTCACCAAGGCCGGCGCCAACGTCATCTTCGGCTTTCCCGATCTGAAGGTGCACACCAAGATCGCGCTCGTGACCCGCGCCGAGGGCGACGCCCTCCGGCAGTACGCCTACCTGAGCACCGGCAACTTCAACGAGCAAACCAGCCGCGTCTACGCCGATTACGGCCTCTTCACCGCCGACCCGCGCCTGACGGCCGAAGTCAATCAGGTGTTCACCTTCCTCACCACCCGCCAGCGCGAGGGCCTGCAGTTCGCGCACCTGCTGGTGGCGCCGTTCAACCTGCGCGAGCGCCTGACCGAGTTGATTGAGGCCGAAATCGCCAACGCCCGCGCCGGCAAGCCCGCCTACATCCTGCTCAAGCTAAATGCCCTCCAGGACGAGGCTATGATTCACCTGCTCTACCTGGCCGCTGATGAGGGCGTGCGGGTGCAGCTCAATATCCGGGGCATCTCGTGCCTGGTGCCCGGCGGGGCGGGCGGGCCGAAACGCATCGTCGTCCGCAGCATCGTCGACCGCTACCTCGAACACGCCCGCGTGTACCTGTTCGGCAACGGCGGCGGCCCGGAAAACGAGCTCGTCTTCGTCGGCTCCGCCGACTGGATGCACCGCAACCTCTCGCGCCGGGTCGAAGTAGCGTTCCCGATTTCCGACCCCGCCCTCCGCGCCGAGCTGCGCGCGCTCGTCGACTTGCAGCAGCACGACAACGTGAAAGCGCGCGACTATCACAACCACCTGCTGGCGGGCGAGAAAAAGGCCGCGCGCATTCAGGCGCAACCCGTCACGTACGAATACCTGCGGAAAGCCACCGAGGCCGAGTAGCCATTTGCCCACGTCGGCGGCCGGGTCCGCGGGACCGGCCGCCGTCATCCGCCGTCTGCCCGGCGTACCTACCTTGTCGCCCATGCGTTGGCTATTGATTCTACTCGCCGTCGGGCTCGGCGCCAGCGCCCCGCCCCGGCCCACCGTCTACGTCTTTCTGGCGCCGACGTGCCCGATCTCCCAAGCCGTCGTGCCGGAGCTGCGGACCCTGCACGGGCAGTACGCGGGGCGGGGGGTGGCCTTCATCGGCGTCTTTCCCGATGCACAGCTGACGGCGGCGGCCCGCACCCGTTTCGGGCGCGACTATCAATTGACGTTTCCGCTCCAGACCGATCCGGGGCACCTGCTCACCCGGCGGCTCGGTGCCACCATCACGCCCGAAGCGGCCCTCACCGATGCCACCGGCGCCCTCGTGTACCGGGGGCGCATCAACGACCAGTACGCCCGCCTCGGGCAGCGCCGCACCATCGTGCAGCACCACGAGCTGGCCGAGGCGCTGGCGGCCGTAGCGGCCGATCGGCCGGTTGCCGTCTCGCGCGCGGCGGCGATCGGCTGCCTGATTGAGCCACTGCGACCCTAGCCGCCTCGATTCGGGCGTATCTTGCTGACCTGTTACCTTTTCCATTACGCCCATGCTTGCTCGATTTCGCTCCCTGTTGCTGCTGACCGGCGCCGCGCTGCTGCCCGCGCTGGGCACCGCCCAAACCGGCCAAATCACGTTTGCCGAGCATATCGGGCCCCTGGTTTACGCGCACTGCTCGTCGTGCCACCACGACGGCGACGTGGCTCCGTTCTCGCTGATGAGCTATCAGGAGGTCGCGCAGCACGCGTACACGATCAATCAGACCACCTCCACGAATTACATGCCGCCGTGGAAGGCTGATGCCACTTACAGCCACTTTCTCGACGAGAACGTGCTGACGGCGACCGAAAAGCAGCAGATCAGCGACTGGGTCGCGAATGGGATGCCGCGCGGCAATCCGGCGCTGGAGCCCGCACCCCCGACGTTTGCCGTCGGCTCCACGCTCGGTACGCCCGATATGGTGGTGAAGATGAGCCAGACGTTTACGCACCAGGGCAACGGGCAGGATATGTATCAGGTATTCGTGCTGCCCGTGCTGCTGCCGACCGACCGCGACCTGAAAGCGGTAGAGTTTCGGCCCGGCAACCGCTCGATCGTGCACCACGCCATCATCGCGGTGGATACTACGGGGCGCGCGCGCCAGCTCGACGCCGCGCAGCCCGGCTACGGCTACACCTCCTTCGGTGGCTTCGGCTTCACCCCGACGACTGACAACCTGGCCGGCTGGGTGCCGGGTGCCCGCGCCCGCGCGTTCCCGCCGGGGATGAGCAAGAAGCTCTTCCGCCGGGCCGACCTCATCGTGCAGGTGCACTACGGGCCGACGGGCATCACCCAGACCGATTCGTCGGCCATCAACCTGTTCTTCGCCCCGCCGCCGACGCCGCAGACGCCGACCCCGCGCGAAGTCCGCACGCTGCCGATCTCGGTTTTCGCCCTCACCAATGGGCCTTTCGTGATTCCCGCCAACGAGGTCAAAACGTTCAATGCGCGCTTCACGATGCCGTACAACGTGAGTCTGGTGAGTACGCTGCCGCACTGCCATTTGCTGGGGCAAAGCTGGGAGGCGTACGCGGTGAAGCCCTCGGGCGACACGATTCCGCTGATCCGTATCCCCGCGTGGGATTTCAACTGGCAGGGTTCGTACCGCTTTCCGAGCTTGATTCCGCTGCCCGCCGGTTCGCGCATCATGATGAAGGCCGTGTACGACAATACGGTCAACAACCCGCGCAACCCGTTCTCGCCGCCCCAGCAGGTGACGTGGGGCGAGCAAACGACGGCCGAGATGTTCGTCATCTTCTTCGACGCCGTGCCGTACCTGCCCGGCGACGAAAACCTCGTGCTCGGCACCCGCGCCGACGCGCCGCTCGCCACCCTGCCGACGCGCCTCTATCCGCCGGCGCCGAACCCGACCAGCGGCGCGCCCCTGACCGTGGGCTTTACGCTCGGGCAGGCCGGTCCCGCCGCCGTTATGCTCCTCGATGCGCAGGGCCGCACCGTGCGGCGCCTCACGCGGCCGGGCCAGCTGTTCCCGTTTGGTGGGTCCGAGGTGACCGTCCCGACGGCGGGGCTGGCTGCCGGCCTCTACCTCGTCACGCTCGACGCCGGTGGCGGGAAGCGGCAGACGCAGCGCGTGGTGGTGGAGTAGGAGTAAATACCATAGTTGAAGCCCTTGGCGGAGCAGTAAGCCCGTCAAGGGCTTTTTATGACCAAAAATGATGAAAGCCCGGTTGAGTAGCTTCTTAGGGCTATGCCTGCTGACGCAAGCCTGTTGCTCGAAGATTTACTTATCAAATGAGGAGCGTTTGTGGCTCAGCGCATATCAGCAACCGCAAACACGCACAGCCCTCTCTGCTGATAATACAGTCGACTCTATTCGATTTTCAGCAGTAAAGCTAAATCCACCAAGTGGTAAGTGTAATTGGTTGGAAGTGTCCAATAGCTCATCCGAATCTGCAGAAGTCAACTACGCGGTTTACCATGCTGGACAGTGGTTGCCGGAAAAGAATTTTATTTACTTTGACAATATATGGAACAGGAAGCAGGCTCTCCCCTTGCTGCGGTTATTCAACTTGGAATTCTATTCGGATCATTTGCAAAAAGTAGAACCACTGGCGACCAGCTTTGGACTCTTATTGGATTGTTACGTCTTCGATTCATCTAACTGTGGGCCTTTATACTCTGCTTTTAAAATTAAACGGTTCTATTTCAGTAAATCGCACGGTTTGGTCTCATACGATGATACGGAGGACAAGCACTGGCAGATTTTCTGAACTATAAAGTTCACGGGAAACCCCGTTACTGCCATTACGGCTGCTCCGACGCCCAACCATTGCGGCGGTTCTAGGTTTGTGGGCGCGTAGAGGCCAACCGATACAACTTTCGGCGGCACAAGCGTCTAGTTGGCTAATGGGTGCGTTTATGAAGATCGGAATCGTCTGTTACCCCACGTTCGGGGGCTCGGGAGTGGTGGCGACGGAGCTGGGCAAGGCCCTGGCGCAGCGCGGCCATCAGGTGCATTTTATCACCTACTCGCAGCCCGCGCGGCTCAACTTCTTCACCGAAAACCTCTTCTACCACGAGGTATACGTGCCCACGTACCCGCTCTTCCAGTACCCGCCCTACGAGCTGGCGCTGGCGAGCAAGATGGTCGACATCGTGCGCAACCAGCACCTCGACGTGCTGCACGTTCACTACGCGATTCCGCACGCGTCGGCGGCGTTTATGGCCAAGCAGATTCTGCGCTGCGAGGGGATTCAGATTCCAGTGGTGACCACGCTCCACGGCACCGACATTACGCTCGTGGGCAAGGACGCGTCGTACGAGCCGGTGGTGACGTTCTCGATCAACCAGTCGGATGGGGTGACGGCCGTTTCGGCGGATCTGCGCGCGGAAACCTACCGGTTTTTCAAGATCGAGCGTGATATCGAAGTCATTCCCAACTTCGTCAACCTGGAGCGTTTTCAGCGCTTGAACAAAGACCACTTCCGCGCCGCCATCGCCCCGAACGGCGAGAAGCTGCTGGTGCACGCCTCGAACTTCCGGTCCGTGAAGCGCGTGCAGGATGTGGTGCAGATTTTTGCCCGCGTCCGGGCGGCGATGCCCGCGCGCCTGCTGCTGGTGGGCGACGGCCCCGACCGGCCGCAGATGGAGCGCCTGGCGCGCGACTTGGGCGTCGCCGACGACGTTCGCTTCCTCGGCAAGCTCGAAGCAGTGGAGGAAGTGCTGTCCGTCTCTGATCTCTTCCTGCTGCCGTCCGAAAAGGAAAGCTTCGGCCTCGCCGCGCTGGAAGCGATGGCCTGCGAAGTGCCCGTGGTGAGTACCAACGCCGGCGGCATCCCCGAGCTGAACCTGACCGGCATCACCGGTATCACGGCCGACGTGGGCGACGTGGACGCGATGGCCGCCGGGGCCGTGCACATCCTTCAGGACGAGAACCTGCCGCGCTTCCGCGCCGCGGCGTTGGCGCGGGCGAAGGAGTTCGCCCTCGACGCCATCGTGCCCGCCTACGAAGCGTGCTACGAGCGGGCGGCCGAGGCCGTGCGGGTGAGTCCGTGTTAGTAGGCGAGGAGTAAAATCAGGGCGAGGTGCTGTGCGTCCCGCGCACCGCCTGATTGAAGGCACCAATGGTCCGCCCGTCCTCGGCCTGGGGGCCATACCAACCGCCATCGAGTGGCTGCTCTTCCTGCGCTATCCGTTCGCCTGAATAGTCGACGAAGCTAGCGCGCGTCGCGGCGGGCAATCACCCCCACCAGGGTTTTGACGATAAATACTTCCCCCACCAGCACGGCCAGCGGCACGAGCAACAGCGCGTCGGCTTTGCCCTGCGCTACGGTGATGATGACCGTTTGCAGCTCGATCAAGGCCCGGATGATCGTGACGATGGCGATGGATTCCGGGACACCCTTTGACGCCACGATGCCCAGCGCCAGCCCAATGGCCAGATTGCGCGCCGCAAACTCGAAGCTCGCTTCCCGAAGCAGCGGGTTTGTCAGGTCAAGGCCGTGGCCGCCGTGAAAAAGCAGCGAGGTATCCGCGTAACCCATTGCCCCGAAGGCAATGTTGGCCACCGCCAGAACCCCCAGGGCGGCCCGTATCCATTTAGGAACCAGATCTACGTGCGACGTCATCAGCTTAGGCGGTTAATTGCTTCATCGCCGTTGCCCAGTCTTCCAGGTGATGCACGGTCGTCAGCTGCCCGTTCTCGATGGTATGCACGTCAATCGTCATAATATCGAACGACTTCGAGCCGTTGGTCGGCAATCCCATAAAATCGCCGTTGGGCGTACCACTGGCCCGGCTACGGACCACGAAGTGGTTGCCCTCGTGGAGCATCTGCTGTGGCTCCCACTTCAGGTCGGGGATGAGCTTCCAGAAAAACTGGACCTGCCCGATCAGTTGCTGCTTGGTCTTCGAGTCCAGCGATCCTTTGGACACGAACGTGTCGGCCAGAATCCGATCCAGCGTACTGGCCACGTCAGTGGTCGGATTTACCGTGAGGCATTCGCGGTAAAAGGCCGTCAGGGCGGCGCGCGCATCTTGCATCTCGTGGGGGCGTTGGGGGGTTAAAACCAACGGCACAAAGGTGCGGGGCTTCTTCAGCGGCGAAAAGGTAATTTCCGGCCTTTACGCGATACTTTTCGGCTGTCCGGCGCGCGCGGCGGCTGCCGGTTGCGTCAGATGACTTTCCCGAAATTCAACGGGCGTCTTACCCGTGTGCTTGCGGAAGTATTTGATGAAATTCGTCGGCTCGTCGAAGCCGATCTGAAAGCCCACTTCTTTAATCGACTCGCTCCCGTGAACCAACAGGCGCTTGGCGGCCAGCAGTACCCGCTCATCGATGAGCTGTTTGGGCGTCTTCCCGAGCACCCTGGCGGTGGCCTGCCCCAAGCGTTTGGCCGATACGTGGAGCTTCCCGGCGTACGCGCCCACCGTTTTGGCCGTCACGAAGTCCTGTTCGAGTAAGTCGCGGAACAGGAGCGTGTAGTCGAGGTCCGGCCCTTTCTTGAGTTCCGAAAAGCCCTGCCGCCGCTTCTCGCGGTCGGCGATCAGCAGGAAATTATGCAGCAGGTTTTGGATCAGACTGTGTTGCGCACTGTCCGTGGGCTGCCGAAGCTCGTCGTCGATTTCCGCGCAGATCGCTTTCAGCCGGGCCATTACGCCGGCCTCGGGCTGGAAGTCGGCCGTATCAGTCAGGTCGTTGAACAGGATAGTCGTCCGCAGAAACTTCGTGTCGCTGACCGACACGCAGAAGAAATCCTCCGTGAAAATCAATACGCTGCCCTCGTATTGCCGCAGCTGATCGAACTGGTGAATGCGATCCGAATCGATACACAGCAGCGAATGCGACCGTAGCCTGACCGGCTCAAAATCGACCAGATGCGTGGGGCTACAGTTGCCGAGCAGAAAAACGTGGTAGAAATCGGTGCGGTGCGGCGTCACCAGATGTTGCTTAAGGGTAGCCGTCAGCGTAGGCAGCGGCACGACCTCAATCTGTAGGTTAGCGCCGGCCTTGAACTTGTACTTTTTGACCACGCTGCTCATTTGGTAAAAACGAATGTGTTCAGCCGGGCCGGTTGGCACGAGGAGCGTTGCGCGGCAGCCCCGCGAAAGTAAGCGAACGTTCTGCGTCGCGTCGCGTCCGATAGCCCATTCCCCGCTACCCGGCGCCGTACCTTTGGCGCCCGGTTTTGCCACACCGGTTCGCACCGCGCCTCTATGGGCTTGTTCAGCTTCCTGACTTCTGACATCGCGATTGACCTGGGAACGGCCAATACGCTCATCATCCACAACGACAAGATCGTGGTGGACCAGCCCAGCATCATCGCCAAAGACCGGCGCACGGGCAAAGTGCTCGCCGTGGGCCGCGAGGCGCAGCAGATGCACGAGAAGACGCACTCGAACATCATTACGATCCGGCCGCTCAAAGACGGCGTGATCGCCGACTTTACGGCCGCTGAGGAGATGATCCGCGGGATGATCAAAATGATCGACCTCTCGTCGCGCTTCTTCACGCCGTCGCACCGGATGGTGATCTGCATCCCGAGCGGCATTACGGAAGTGGAGAAACGCGCCGTGCGCGACTCCGCCGAGCACGCCGGCGCCAAGGAAGTGTGGATGATTCAGGAGCCGATGGCCGCCGCGATCGGCATCGGCGTCGACGTGGAGCAGCCGGTCGGCACGATGATCGTCGACATCGGCGGCGGCACGACGGAGATTGCCGTCATCGCCCTCTCTGGCATCGTCTGCGACCAGTCGATCAAGATTGCCGGCGACGTCTTCACCCAGGATATCCTCGACTACATGCGCCGCCAGCACAACCTGCTCATTGGCGAGCGCTCGGCGGAGAAGATCAAGATCGAAGTCGGCGCCGCCCTCACCGAGCTCGAGCACCCGCCGATGGACTACGAAGTGCGCGGCCGCGATCTAATGACCGGTATCCCCAAAATCATCAAGGTCAACTACGCCGAGATCGCCGAGGCCCTTGATTCGAGCGTAGCGAAGATCGAGGAGGCCGTGCTCAAGGCGCTCGAAGTGTCGCCGCCGGAGCTGTCGGCCGATATCTACGACAACGGCATCCACGTCACGGGCGGCGGGGCGCTGCTGCGCGGGCTCGACAAGCGTCTCGCCCGCAAAACCAAGCTGCCGATCCACATCGCCGAAGACCCGCTGCGCGCCGTGGTGCGCGGCACCGGCGCGGCGCTGAAGAATATCCCCGGCTTCCGCAACGTGCTGCTCACCTAGAGTGAATTGTGAGATGTGAGAGGTGAATTGTGAAATGGCTGATGTCTGGTTCACAATTCACAATTCAAAATTCACAATTCATCGCCTTCGGCGATGCGCAATCTTCTCCTTTTTCTTCTCCGCTACCGCTCGCTGCTGCTGTTTCTGGGGCTCGAAACGCTGGCGGTGTACCTGATTGTGCAGAACAGCACCTACCACCGGGCGGCGTTCTTCAACTCCGCGAACGTGTATGTCGGGCGGCTGCTGGTGGTGCAGGCCCGCGCCACGGAGTACCTGACCCTGCGCGAGCAGAATACCGTGTTGCGCACCGAAAATGCCCGCCTGCGCGAGCAGCTCTACGCCAGGCAACAGGTGGCCGACTCGACCCGCCAGCCGGTTTCCGTCGCCGCCCGGGCCGACCTCGACTCGGTGCTCCGCCCCGGCCTCGCGCCGCGCCGCGACTCCACCCACGCCGCCTTCGCGGGCCCGCTGCCGTACCGCCTGCTCCCCGCGCGGGTCATCAATAACTCCATCGCACGGCCCGAAAATTACCTCACCCTCGACATTGGCGCGCGTCAGGGCGTGCGGGTCGGCATGGGCGTGGTGGGCCCGGCGGGCGTAGTGGGCCGCGTGAAAGTGGTGAGCGACGAGTATGCCACAGTGGTGAGCCTGCTGCACTCGAAAAGCCTGCTCGGCGCACGTATCCGGCGCGACGGCACCATTGGCTCGCTCCGGTGGGAGGGCGGCGATGCGCGGTTCGCCACCCTCGATTTCATTCCCCGGCACGTGCGCGTGCTGCGCGGCGACACCATCGTCACGAGCGGCTACAACGCCGTCTTTCCGCCGGGCGTGGTGGTTGGGCACGTCAGTGGGGTGCAACAGGAAGCCACGAAGGGGTTCCGCACGATTCAGGTGCGCCTGGCCACCAATTTTGCTCGTCTGCTGAGCGTGTACGTCATCGAAAGCCTCGCCAAGCCCCTGCGCGATTCGCTCGAAGCGCGCAGCTCCTACGGCGAAGGCGCGGCCGGTATGGCCGCCGAGGCCACCGATGCTACCCGGTAACGCGCGATGAACCTAACCCGCGAATTCCCCCTGCAAGCGGCTCGCTTCGCGCTGCTGGTCCTGGCGCAGGTGCTGCTGCTGCGGCGCCTGGAACTCTTCGATACGGGCTACTGTTTCGCGTACGTCGGGTTTTTGCTGTTTCTGCCCATCCAGCTTGGTCGGCCGTGGGTGCTGCTGCTCGGCTTTGCGCTCGGCTTCACGATGGATCTGTTCTACGATACGGGCGGGATGCACGCCGCCGCGTGCGTCTTGACGGCCTTCGTGCGCGGGACACAGCTACGCATCATCCGTCCCCGAGACGGCTACGATTCGCTCGATACTGTCAGCGGCCACCGCATGGGGTGGGCGTGGTGGGCCTTCGCTACGGTACCGCTCGTGCTAGTACATCACCTGGCGCTCTTCTGGATCGAGGAGGGACACGTGTTGCCAAGCGCCTTTGCCGTGGTGAAAGTGTTGGCTAGTAGCATCTTTACGAGCGTCGTGCTGCTGATTGCCCAGCTCCTGTTCTGGCGGGTGCGGGAGCAGTAGCAAACGTGAAAGAGTCTGGCACCGATCGCCACGCGAAGCGGAATCAGCACGAGCATCCGGAACCCCCACGGCCCCGCCGTATCTTTGGGGAGAGATGGAGCAGCTGTTCACGGAAACCCCCCGATTTGTCGTTTCGGCCCGAAAATACCGGCCTGCTACCTTTAATACGGTAGTCGGGCAGGGGCACGTGACGACGACCCTCCAGAACGCCGTGGCGAGCGGCAAGCTCGCGCAGGCCTTTCTGTTCTGCGGCCCGCGCGGGGTGGGCAAAACGACGTGCGCCCGCATCCTCGCCAAGACGATCAACTGCACCAGCCGCACCCCGGACACCGAGGCGTGCGACCAGTGCGATTCGTGCCGCGCCTTCAATGGCAGTGCGTCGTTTAACGTCCACGAGCTCGACGCGGCCTCGAACAACTCCGTTGATGACATTCGCGCGCTCGTCGAGCAGGTGCGCTACGCCCCGCAGGCCGGCCGCTACAAGGTGTACATCATCGACGAGGTGCATATGCTCTCGAATGCGGCCTTCAACGCGTTCCTCAAGACGCTGGAAGAGCCGCCGGCCCACGCCATCTTCATTCTGGCGACTACGGAGCGCCACAAGATCATCCCCACGATCCTGAGTCGCTGCCAGACGTTCGACTTCAACCGGATTCGTCCGGAGGATATGGTGAAGCATCTGGCCCATATCGCTACCCAAGAAGGCGTAACGGCTGAGCCCGATGGCCTGCACCTCATCGCCCAGAAAGCCGACGGCGGCCTGCGCGATGCGCTCTCGATCTTCGACCAGATCGTGACTTTCTCGGGCGGCAATATCACCTACCGCGCCGTCGCCGATAACCTGCACGTCCTCGATTACGACACGTACTTCCGCCTCACGGACGCGCTGCTCGCCGAAGACCACGCCGCCGCGCTGCTGCTGTTCGACGAAGTGCTTCGTCATGGGTTTGATGGGCACCTGTTCGTGACGGGCTGGGCCAACCACCTGCGCGACCTGCTCGTGAGTCAGACGCCCGCCACCGTGGCGCTGCTCGAAGTGGCCGATTCGGTGAAGGTTCGCTACGCGCAGCAGGCCCAAGCCACTCCCGCCGCGTGGCTGCTGAGCGGCCTGACATTGGCTGGCTCCTGCGACCGCGACTACAAGCAAGCCCGCCACCAGCGCCTGCACGTCGAGCTGCTGCTGCTGCGCGCGGCGCACCTGCGCTCCGCGCTGCGATTTGCTGACGGCGTGCCCGTCGGCGCGGTGGCCCCGGCGCCAGGTCCTGCTATTCTTCCCGCCGCGCCGCTGCCCGCGGAGGCGAAAAAAAAAACTGACGCCGGCCCTGGTCTGACCACGTCGGCCGCCGCGACCACCCTTGCGCCGGAAATCTCGGTATCGGCCGAAAACCGTCCGCCATACGGTCCTCCACCCACGCTGGTAGATGCGGATCCGGAGCCTCCGAGCCGAGCGGCCGCGCCGGTCGTTGTGCCAGTCGTCGAGCGCCCCGCACTCCGTCCCGTCGGGGGGCTGATGCCAAGTGGCTTGCGGCTGCCGGGGCTGGCCGATGCCCTCGCGCCGAAACCCACTAACGGAGCGACGGCCGTGGCCGCCCCCGATCCGGGTACCACGTTTGGCCTCGAGCCGGTTACGGAGGAAGTGATCGTCAACGCTTTCCAAACGTTGGCGGCTGAGTTCCGCGCCGACAACCGGATAAACGAGTACACGCTCTTCAACCGCGAGTTTGAGTTCGACGTCGCGACCCTCGAAGTCCGTCTGCCGGTGGATAATGCCATTCAGCTTACCCGCTTTGGAGAATTGAAGCCGGAGCTGCTCACGCGGTTGCGGACGCAGCTGCGCAACGGCCGCCTGACGCTCACCGCCTACGTGACCCAGCGTCAGCAGGAGCGCCGCCTCTATACGGATACCGATAAGCTTGCCTACCTCACCGAGAAGCACCCGGCCCTCGCCGAGCTGCGCGAGCGGTTACACCTGGAACCCAACTTCTGATCAGCGCCGGTCGCGCTGCTACGCTTGTGCCCGGATTGGCCGCCAGCAGGATAGGGTGAAAAGTCGCTTTTTTTTCCTACATAAGGCTTGTACCTTTGGCCCCCGATTTGGTGGCCCCTATGAATAAACCTTTTGCGCTGGCAGCGGTAGCGTCGATTCTGACCCTGACTGACTGCCGCGCGCCGCAACCGGCGGCGTCGATTACGCCTCCGCCGGCCCCCGTGGCGGCAACACCGGCTCCGGCCGCTGCTAAGAACTACCAGTTTCAGGAAGTCCCCGGCGACCCGCTCCACACCCGCGTCTACACGCTCGACAACGGGCTGACGGTGTATCTGTCGGATTACAAGGACGCGCCGCGCATCCAGACCTACATCGCCGTGCGGGCGGGCTCGAAGAACGACCCGCACACGGCGACCGGCCTGGCGCACTACCTGGAGCATATGGTGTTCAAGGGCACCAGCAAGCTCGGGACGCAGGATTGGCCGAAGGAGAAAATGGAGCTCGACAAGATCGAAGCCCTTTACAACGTCTACCGCACCAAGACTGACCAGAAGGAGCGCACGCGTCTTTACCACCAGATCGACTCGATCAGCGGCGTGGCGGCTACTTACGCCGTCGCGAACGAATACGACAAAGTGATGTCGGCCATCGGGGCGCGGGGTTCCAACGCGCACACGTGGCTGGAAGAGACGGTCTATCAGGAGGATATTCCCGCGAACGAAGTGCAGCGCTGGGCGGAAGTTCAGGCCGAGCGCTTTAAGGAGATGGTGCCGCGCCTCTTCCACACCGAGCTCGAAGCGGTGTACGAGGAGAAGAACCGCGGTCTCGACTCCGACGGCAATAAGCAGTTTGAGACGCTCCTCGAAGAGCTGTTCAAGAAGCACGAATACGGCACCCAGACGACGATTGGGACGATTGACCACTTGAAGAATCCGTCGATTACGGAGATCAAGAAGTACTTCAACGCCTACTACGTGCCCAACAACGTCGCCATCACGATGAGCGGCGACCTGGACTTTGACCAGACGATCAAAATCATCGATGAGCAGTTCGGCTCCTGGAAGGCCAGCCCGAACGTGCCGGCCTTTACTTCGGCCCAGGAAGCGCCGCTCACAACCCCCGTCGAGCGCACCGTGGTGGGCCCGGAGGCCGAAAGCCTGATTATCGGCTTCCGCCTGCCCGGCCAGCTGCACCCCGACGCGCTTGCGCTGCGGATGGTCGACCGGATTCTGGCTAACGGCCAAGCGGGCCTGATCGACCTCGACCTCAATCAGCAGCAGAAGGTATTGAGCGCCGGCTCCGGCGCCATCGAAGCCAACGATTACTCGGTTGAGTACCTCTCGGCCAACCTGCGCACTGGTCAGACGATGCAGCAGGCGCGCGACCTGCTACTCGGCGAAGTGGCCAAAGTGAAGAAAGGCGACTTCGCCGACTGGCTGATTCCGGCTATCGTCACGAACGAGCGCCTGGGACTTCAGAAAGCCTACCAGAGCAACCAGGGCCGCGCCTCGGCGATGTACGGCGCCTTTATCGCCCGCCAAAACTGGCAGGATTACGTGAGCGAAGACGAGCGCTTCGCGCGCCTGACCAAGCAGCAGGTAGTAGAAGCGGCGAACCGCTACTTCGGCAACGGCTACGTGATCGTCTACAAGAAGGCTGGTAAGGACCAGACGACCCAGAAAGTCACGAAGCCGACCATCACGCCGGTGCCGGTAAACCGGGCCGTGCAGAGCGCCTTTGCCAAGCAGGTGATGAGCGAGGCGAGCGCGGAAATCCAGCCGACGTTCCTCGATTATCAGAAAGATATCGAGCGCGCGGCCCTCAAGAGCGGCGCGCAGGTACTCGCCACGCGCAACACCGAGAACAAGCTCTTTTCCCTCGGCTACGTCTTCGAGACGGGGACTGACGTGAACCCGCGGCTGGGCCTGGCGCTCGACTACCTCAAATTCCTCGGCGACGACCAGCACACCGCCGCGCAGCTCCAGCAGGAGTTCTACAAGCTTGGCTGCTCGTTCGACGTGAACGCCGGCGGCGACCAGACGCGCCTGACGCTGGTGGGGCCGGACGAGAACTTCGATAAGGGCTTGGCCCTCTTCGAGCACTTCATCCGCAACCCGCGCGCCGATGAGAAGGCGTTGAAAGACCTCGTGGCCGGCGTGCTGAAAGACCGCGCCGACGCCAAGCGCAGCAAAGGCGTGATTCTGCAGCGCGCGATGGTCAACTACGTGAAGTACGGCCCGAAAAACCCCTTCACGAACCTGGTCGGGGAGAAGGAGCTCAAGGCGATGAAGCCCGCCACGCTGCTGGCCGAAGTCAAAACCCTGATCAGCACCGAGCACCGGGCGCTGTACTACGGCCCCCGTCCGGCCACTGCCCTGGCGACCGCCGTGGACGCCGTGCGGGCGAACACCCCCGCGCTCAAGCCCGCCCCGGCGGTGAAGGAGTTCGCGGAGCGGGAGATCACGAAGCCGACCGTGTACTGGGCCAACTACGATATGGTGCAGGCCGAGCTGGTGTTCCTGACGCGCGCCCAGGCGTACGACAAGAATCTGGTGCCGAGCATCGCCGTGTTCAACGAATACTTCGGTGGCGGGATGGGCTCGATCGTGTTCCAGGAGCTGCGCGAATCGAAGGCGCTGGCTTACTCGACGTACTCCAACTACGCCAACGCCCGCAAGCTCGGCCGCTCGAACTACATCCAGAGCTACATCGGCGCGCAGGCCGATAAGCTCCCCGAGGCAATGGCCGGGATGGAAGGCCTGCTCAACGAGATGCCGCTGGCGGAAGCCAACTTCACGAACGCCAAATCGGCTATTCGCTCCAACATCGCCGCTGACCGCGTCACGCGCGAAAACATCCTGTATTCCTACGAGTCGGCCCGCCGGCTCGGGCTCGACTACGATATCCGCAAGGACATCTACGCGCAGGCGGCCACGATGTCGTTCGACGATCTGAAGCGCTTCCAGCAGCAGAACGTCCGCCAGAAGCCGCAGGCCGTACTACTGGTCGGCTCGAAAGACCGCCTCAACTTTAAGGAGCTCGCCAAGTACGGCACCGTCAAGGAGCTGTCGCTCACCGAGCTGTTCGGCTACTAGCAGGTCATTGAGTGATGTTCGATTGAGTGATTTTCGATTTATAATCACCACTCAATTCCATTATCACTCAATCGAAAATCAGTCAATCACCAATCAGAAATCTCCCCCCTACGAATGGCCGCCGCTAAGATTACGATTACCAAAGGCAAGCTCTCGGTTCCGAAGAACCCGATCATTCCGTTTATCGAAGGCGACGGCACTGGACCCGATATCTGGGCCGCCTCGCAGCGCGTGTTCGACGCGGCCGTGGAGATAGCCTACGGCGGCGACCGCAAGATTGAGTGGAAAGAAGTGCTCGCGGGCGAAAAAGCCAACCGGCAGGTCGGCAACTGGCTGCCCGCCGAGACGCTCCAGGCGTTCCGCGACTACCTCGTCGGCATCAAGGGCCCGCTCACCACGCCCATCGGCGGCGGCATCACCTCGCTCAACGTCGCGCTTCGCCAGAAGCTCGACCTGTACGTCTGCCTGCGCCCCGTTCG
>JBKJUQ010000235.1:0-1984 GCA_046590685.1 Hymenobacteraceae bacterium | reverse complement strand
TGTTCGACATCAATGCCGCCGCCGCCGCGCAGGCGCAGCGCACCACCCAGGAGAAGTGGACCACGCTCGGGCGCAAAGGGCGCCTCACGCCCGAAGCCAAAGCTCAGGCCGAAGCGCACTTTACCGTCACCACTGATTTTGCCGACCTCGTTGCCGACGTGCTGCTCGAAGCGGTGGTGGAGCGGCTCGACGTGAAGCAGGAGCTCTTTCGTCAGCTGGCCTCCCAGAACGCGCCCACCGCGGTGCTCGCGTCCAATACGTCGTCCATCCCTATCACCCGGATTGCGGCGGGCGTGCCGGGGCCGGAGCGCGTGGTCGGGCTGCACTTCTTCAACCCCGCGCCGCTGATGAAGCTCGTGGAAGTAATTGCGGGGGCCGCCACCGCGCCGGCCGTGGTCGAACGGATGGTCGCGCTGGCTGAGCGCCTCGGCAAAGTGCCCGCCCGGGTGCGCGACGCGCCCGGCTTCATCGTCAACCGCGTGGCGCGGCCGTACTATACCGAAAGCCTCAAGCTGCTGGAGGAAGGCGTCGCCCCGCTCGAAACCATCGACGAGCTGCTCGAAAGCGCCGGCTTCCGGATGGGGGCGTTCCGGCTGATGGATTTGATTGGGGTAGACACGAACTTCTCCGTCACGTCGTCGCTTTTCGAAGCCTTCCACTACGAAGAGCGTTTCCGGCCTAACCGGATTCAGCAGCAGAAAGTAGACGCGGGCCACTGGGGCCGCAAAACCAGCCGCGGCTTCTACGACTACCCACCGGAGGGTTGATTGGTGATTGAGTGATTTTCGATTTCGACCCAGATGATTACGTCGCGACTTCAGTGGCTCATGCGCGGACGCGCCGCTCTACTGAGCGGGGCGAGCGCGCTCCTGGCCGCCGGTTGCGGTAAGGAGGATACCAGCCCGGCGCTGCCCGACCCACCGACCAACATCCAGGTCGTGCTCTCCAACCTCGAATACCGCGCCCTGCGGCAGGACGGCGGGTTTGTGCGCCTTACGGGCGGCACGTACGGCATCGTCCTCTACCGCGCCACGTCGACCACCTACCGCGCGTTCGAGCGGCTCTGCCCCTATCAGCCGCAAACCCACTGCGCTAAGATGAACGTCGACCCCTCCACCCTGTTTATGCGCGACTCCTGCTGCGGCACCCAGTGGAATTTTCAGGGCGACGCTACCGGCGGTCCTGGCGCCCGACCGCTCAAACAATACGCCACTACGCTCAGCGGCGGCGTTCTGTATATCACCAACTAAGATCGCTGATTTCGCTGATTTTTGGATTTCGCTGATTTTTCCGGCAGGAGGCTTGCGCGGAAAAGCGACCAGCGCGTACTTTTGTACTCCCAACCGCCCAGCGGGTGGGCATAACCGCTTCCTTAGCTCAGCCGGTTAGAGCATCTGACTGTTAATCAGAGGGTCCCTGGTTCGAGCCCAGGAGGGAGCGCCTAGAAGGGCAACAATCAACTGCTAGCAGTTGATTGTTGGCCTTTTTCTTTGCCACGGGACAACTCACGGGACAACACTCATGAAGGGCTCGCCAGTAACAGGCGTTATAAGGCGTTATAAGGCGTTATAAGGCGCTGAGGAGCGAGCATTGGAGGACTAACGACCAAGGGAAGCATTTCTCCCTCTTTCAACAATTTCTGCACTGGCTGCTCGGGCAGGCCACGCACTGGCCGAAGCTCGGCTGGCTTTATCGCGCGGGATTGGTAGCCGTCCAGAGCCGGTACCGGTAGCTGTCGCCACCACGCCGCACGGCCGCCGCCAGCACATGCAGGCTCCCAACAGCTTACCGGCCCACTCGGGCTACGCTTGATTTAATCAGGACTTACGCACTCGGCCTGAAATGCGCTCAAAACGCCCGCAAAGGAGTCCCGGAGCTACTGTGTTAAAGTTGCAAGTTTGGGGGTCTTTTTTCGTACTTTTGGTTCGAAAATAGGAGGCGCGACTTCGGTTTCCCCATCCTGCATAGCCGCTGCCGCCTGGTC
>JBKJUQ010000180.1:0-12789 GCA_046590685.1 Hymenobacteraceae bacterium | reverse complement strand
GGTTCGACATCGATCTAACTGACGGGGGATCTGGCAATCCGCACTCCTACGGCCTGCTGCTCGACCTGCGCTATTACCTGAAGTGAGCGCCCCCCCCGCCGGCTTCACTCTCAACGGCCGCTTCTTCCCTTTCGCCGCCGTGGCGAGTAAGCCGGCTTCCTCGCCCGGCGAAGCCACGCTGGCCGTCATCCGCGCCTGGCTCACGGGCGCCGCCACCTACTCGCTGCGCTCGTCCGGCTCAACGGGTGCGCCGAAGGAAATCAGCTTGACCCGCGCGCAGCTTCAAGCCTCGGCCGCCCGATCAGTGGCCGCGCTGGGGCTGACGGCCGGCGACCCCACGCTCGTGTGCCTGAGCGTGGGCACGGCCGGCGGGTTGCTGGGCGTGGTGCGGGCCCTTGAATACGATCTTCCCTTGACCATCATCGACCCGACGGGCGACGTGCTGGCGGTCGTCGGGGAAGAGGCTGCGTTCGCCACCGTCTCGCTGGTGCCGTTACAAGCGCAGGCGGTACTGGCGCACGGCGCGGCCGGTATCGCGTGGCTCAACCGAATGAAAGCGGTGCTGATCGGTGGGGCGGCCGTGCCGGTGGCGCTAGAGTCCGCGCTGCAAGCCGTAGCGCCCCCCGTCTACCACACCTACGGCATGACCGAAACGGCCTCGCACGTGGCCCTGCGGCGCCTGAACGGGCCCGCGCGAACCGATTATTTTACGGCGCTGCCGGGCATCGACCTTCGCCTGAATCCGCCGGACGCGTTGGAAATCCGCGCCGACGTGACCAATCACCAGTGGCTCACCACCACCGACCGCGCCGAGCTGCTCAGCCCGGGCCGTTTCCGCTGGCTCGGGCGGCTCGACGACGTGATCAACTCCGGCGGCGTGAAAGTGGATGCGGCGCGGGTACAGCGCGGGCTGGAAGAAATCCTGGCCGCGCACGGGCTGCCGCACGCGGTAGCGGTGCTGGGCGTACCCGACGCGCGCCTCGGCGAGCGCGTCGTGGCGTGGCTCGGGGGACCCGGGCTGACGGCCGGGCAGCTGGCTGACCTTCGGGCGGAGCTTACCTCCGGGCTCACCCGTTATGAAGTGCCCAGGGAGCTACGCGTGCTGGCGGAACTCCCGCGGTTACCGGGCGGCAAAGTAGACCGGCAAACGCTGCGCAATAGCGACTAGTACAATCCGCGCGCTGGCAACGAACTTTGCCACGTCCAATTTCTGCCGCGGCCTCCGACTTTTCCTTCCTTCTGCTCTACTGACTTGATTCTCACCCGTTCTTGCCTGGCTTCGGCGATGCTGGCGTTGAGCCTGCTGGGGGCCTGTCGTACCGCGCCGGTCGCTTCCACGACGGCGGCGCCCGCCGAAGCCGACGAAGTAGAGGGGGCGCTGCCCACGGTGGCCGATCGCGTCGCGCTCGACCTGCCGATTCCGAACGCGCTACCCGAGCCGGCAAGCCCGGAAGAAGACCTCGACCCCGACTTTCAGTACGTGGCCGAGCAGTTCGCCGACCTGCGGGTGTTGCGCTATCAGGTGCCCGGCTTCAACGAGCTGCCCCTCCAGCAGAAAAAGCTGCTGTACTACCTCTCAGAAGCCGCCCTGAGCGGGCGCGACATCATCTGGGACCAGAACTACAAGCATAACCTGCGCATCCGGCGCGTGCTGGAAGGCATGCTGACGACGTACCCCGGCCCGCGCAAAACCGACGACTGGCACGCGTTTGAGCTGTACGCCAAGCGCGTCTTCTTCTCCAACGGCATCCACCACCACTACTCGTCGGCGAAGATTCCGACGGGGTTCTCGCCGCAGTATCTCAAGTACCTCTTCGAGCAGTGCGCCGCGATGAAGCTGCCGCTGGCGGAGGACGAAACCAAGGCCCAGTTTATCCGCACGATCACGGCGGTGATCTTCGACCCGAAGGTGGCCCCGAAAAAAGTTAATCTGACCGCCGGGCAGGATCTGCTGCGCACGTCGGCGATGAATTTCTACGAGGACGTCACGCAGGCCGAGGCGGAAGCTTATTATGCCGCCAAGCTCGACAAGAGCGACCCCCGCCCCGTCTCGTGGGGCCTGAACTCAAAGCTCGTGAAGGGGGCTGATGGCAAGCTCACCGAACGCCCCTGGCGCGAAGACGGGATGTACGGCGACGCGATCCGGGCCATTATCTTCTGGCTGGAGCGGGCCGTGCGCGAGGCGGAGAACCCGCAGCAGAAAGACGCGCTGGTAAAGCTCATCAAGTTCTACCGCAGCGGCGACCTCCACGATTGGGACGACTATTCCGTGGCGTGGGTGAAGGATGTAAACTCGCGCACCGACGCCGTGAGCGGCTTCATCGAAGTGTACGCCGACCCGCTCGGTTACCGCGCGTCGTACGAGTCGGTGGTATCGTTTAAGGACCAGGCCGCCACCCGCGTGATCAAGGCCATCGGCGACGAGGCGCAGTGGTTCGAGGATAACTCGCCGATTCTGCCCGAGCACAGGAAGAAAACCGTGACGGGCATCACCGCCAAAGTCATTACGGTGGTGCAGGAGTCCGGCGACGCCGCCCCCGCTACGCCCATCGGCATCAACCTGCCCAATGCGACCTGGATTCGGGAACAGGCGGGCTCGAAGTCGGTCAGCCTGGGCAACATCGTGTACGCCTACACAGAATCGGGCAAGAGCGGCGGCGTACTCGAAGAGTTTGCCTATGATGCCGCCGAGATCACCCGCGCCAAGAAGCATGGCACGCTCGCCGCGGCGCTCCATACCGATATGCACGAGGTGATCGGGCACGCTTCGGGGCAGATCAACGCGGGCGTAGGTACGCCGAAGGAATCGCTCAAAAGCTACGCCTCGGCCATCGAAGAAGCCCGCGCCGATCTGGTGGGCCTCTATTACATCCTCGACCCCAAGCTCGTCGACCTGGGCGTGATGCCCGATCTGGAGGTTGGTCGCGCGCAGTACGACGCCTACCTCCGCAACGCGCTGGTGGTGCAGCTCGCGCGCCTCACCCCCGGCGAGCACCTCGAAGAAGCCCACATGCGCAACCGCCAGCTCGTGGCGAGCTGGGCGTACGAGCAGGGCCGCGCCGACAGCGTGATCCTGCGGGTGGAGCGCGGCGGCAAAACGTATTACAAGGTCCGGGATTACGAAAAGCTGCGCGCCCTGTTCGGCCAGCTGCTGCGCGAGACGCAGCGCCTGACCAGCGAGGGCGACTATGCCGCCGCCGAGCACCTGATCGAGACGTACGGCGTAAAAGTCGACGGCCGCCTCCACGAGCAGGTGCTGCGGCGCTACGCCAAGCTCAAGATCGCGCCGTATCAGGGCTTCATTCAGCCCCGGCTCGTGCCAGTGCTCCAGGGGGCCTCCATCGTGGACGTACGACTCGAATACCCCACTGACTTTATGAGTCAGATGCTCGACTACGGCAAACGCTACTCTTTTCTGCCAAATCTCAATTGAGGGGTACTTAGTATTTGGTACTTGGTACTTGGTACTAAATACTAAGCACTCGATACCAAGTACCAAAATACCAAGTACCAACAATGACCGACCTCTCCACCCTGCGTCAGCTGGCGCACCTTGCCCGGCTCGACCTGGCCCCTGAGCGCGAAGACAAGATGCTCGCCGACCTCAACGAAATCCTCGCGTGGGTCGACAAGCTCCGCGAGCTCGATACGGCCGGCGTAGCGCCCCTCGTGTATCTCTCCGACAACGTCAACGTGACCCGCCCCGACGTGGCCCACAACTCCGTGGCCCACGCCGATGCCCTGCGCAACGCCCCGCGCAAAGACTCCGACTATTTCCGCGTCCCGAAGGTGCTGGAGTAGCCCCCCCCTCGCCGACGCCTCCCCCCTGGGGTCATCCTGAGCGGAGCGAAAGCCCCGGCCACCGCCGGGCCTTCGCTGGTGCTCAGGATGCTCTTTTTACTCACTGTCGATCTGCCAACTTTGGAAACCGCGGACTCTTCCTTCTCACTGGCGACTTTCTGGCGCCGCTGGCCGGCGGCCGTCCGGCCGCTCCTGCTGCTCGCGGTGCTCACCTTCACGGCAACTCTCCTGACGAGCGTTGCGGCCTACGTCACCGGCGATGACGCCATCCGGCCCTGGACGACGCCCACCGACCTGACGGCCCTCGATGTGCCGGTTGACACCATGCGCGTGGGCACGCTGGCGCTTCCGGTGTTCGCGCCCGCGCAGCTGGTCAGCCAGCTCCTGGCGCCCGCGCCGCCCGGCGTCGCGCTGGGCGGCGCGGGGTGGCTGTTGCTGTTGTTGGCGATCACCCTCGTCGGCTACCTCACGGTGCTGCCCGGTCTGGGGTGGCGTCCTTTTCTGGTGGCGGGTGGCGGCCTGATCTTCTTCCTGAGCACGTTCAGCCTCGATTTGCTCGGGCTGCTGCCGCTACGCGTGGCGCCGAACTCGCTACTGGCCCAGGCGGCTACCGGCTTGGCCGTGCTGCTGCTGGTGGGCCCGGCCTGGGTACTGCACGCGTTCTTCCCACAAGTCGGGCCTACGCGGCGGCTGGTGCTTTTCACGGGGATCGTGCTGGGGCTCGGGAGCCTGATATTCTGGCGTAGCGCCCTGCCCCCCGCCCTTACGGCCTTGCACCTGACGAGCTACGGCCTGGCCGGGGCCCTCGGCACGAGCGTACTCGTGATTCTGTGGGTCAGCTACGAAAACGTGCGCGCCCTGCTGTGGCTGACCGGCCAGGGCGCCACCCCGGCGCGGCGGCGCGGCTTAGGGGCGTTCGCGCTCGCCACCGGGCTCTACCTCCTGAACCTGCTTTTGCTCTTTCTGGACACGTTCGGATTCGTCGAATTCGGGGGCGCGTTTCTCAATGCCTTTTTCGTACTGCTGTCGTCGCTCCTCAGCGGCCTCTTCGGGCTGCGGCTGCGCGAGGGGGAATACGGCCGGGCAGTGTCCTACCTGCTGATGCTGCCGCTGTACCTGCTGCTGGCCGCGCTCACGCTCGGCACCCTCGCCTACGCGTTTGCCACCGCGAATGGGTCTGTCGTCGAAGCCTTTACCGACGGCGTGGTGGCGTCGCACCTGGTCGCGGGCGCGGCGTTCTTCATCTACGTCATCTACAACTTCGCGAATCTCATTCAGAAGAGGCTGCGGGTTTACCGCGTGGTGTTCGAGCCCAAGCGCCTGCCGTTGCTGATGATGTACGCGATTGCCGCCGTGGGCTTAGTGTCCGTTTTGTTGCGCCAGCAGTTCTTTCTGAGCCGCCAGCTCCGCGCTGGCTACCACAACGGGCTCGGCGATCTGTACCGCGCCCGCGGGGAGGCTGCCTTAGCCGACGTGACCTACGCCCGCGCCGATCTGCTGGTCCCCTTCGACGAAAAGGCCAATACCAGTCGCGCCGCCCTGGCCCACGAGCGGCTCGAGTTGCGCACGGAGCAAAACCTGTTGCGCCGCGCCCTGCGCCGCACGCCGTCGGAGAAGACGTACGCGGCCCTGGCCGCCACCTACGCCCCCATCGAGACCGCCTTTTTCGACCAGCTGCGCGTTCTGCACGACGCCCGGCGCGCCTTCCCCGATTCGCCCATTCCCTCGCTGCTGCTCGGCGCGCTCTACGGCCGCACGACACTCGCCGACTCCGTCAGCTACTACTATACGCGCGCCGCCCGCCGGGCGACGCGGCCGGTCCGCGGGCCACTGTTCGTGAACGAGCTGGCGTGGCTCGTGCGCCGCCGCGACGACGTGACCGCCCGCAACCTGGCGCGGCAAACCAGCCCCACCGACCCGCTGGGAGCGCAGGCCAACGCGCTGCTGGTGGGCCTACTGACGGGCCCGCGTCTGCCCGCCCTCCCCTACCTGGGGGCCGTGCCCGACTCGCTCACCCCCGAAACCTTCGCCTGGATCACCCAGCGCGCGCTCCGGCAGCTCCGCGCCGCCGATACCACCGCGATCCCCGTGCTGACGGCGCTCGCTGCCCGCCCGGCCAACTCCGGGTGGGCCCCCGATCTGCTGGAGCTGCGGGCGCTCTCGTGGCGCGAAACTCAGCCCGCGCGCGCCCGGGCCGCGTTGCTGGAACGCGCCGAAGGGGGCCTGGGCGAGATCGCGGGGCGCCGCTTTCGCACGCTCGGTCAGTGGGCGCTTGCCGATGGTCAGCCCGCCGCCGCCGCCGAGCTTTTTGCGCGGGCCGCGACCCGCGGCGATCAGTCTGCCTACCTCTACCGCGCCTACGCGCTGGCCCTGGCCGGCCAGCTCGATTCGGCTCGCGCGGCCATCCCGCTCATCTTTACGTCCGGCAATCCGGTCCTCACCTTTCCCGCGCGACGGCTGCTCGTGCTCCTCGCGGCCCCGGCCGCCGCGATGACTGATGATTCCCTGAAGGCGGATTACATCGTGCTGCACGCCGCCGAGCAGGTCGGTTCGGCAGGGCCCGCGCCGGCCCTCGATTCGCTGGCGGCCACCATTGGGCGGCCCGCCCTGCGCGCCCTCGCCGTCGCGGCGCTCGCCGATCGGGCGCTGACCACCGGCGATGCCGGGCGCGCGTGGCGCCTGACCGGCCTGGCCGCCGACGCGCCCACGCTGCGGTGGCTACGCGCCGAGGCCGCCCTGCGGGTTGGCAAGCTGGCCGAAACCGCTCGTTTGCTGGCGCTGCCGCTGCCCGGTGCTTCGCCGCCCGCGGGGCCGGGGCCCCGCCCGGCGGTGCGCGCCGCCGCCGCCGCGGGTCTGATCGACGCGCGGGCCGTCGCCTGGCACCACTACCTGACGGGCGCGCTCGCGGCTGCTCGCGGCCAGACCCGGGCCGCGACGGCTGCCTTTGCGCCCCTGGCGGCCCAGGCGCCGTGGCTGGAGCGCGGCCTGCTGGCGGCGGCCGCCTTTTTCAGCGAACACCCGCCGCGCGCCGAACCCCTGACGGCGTACAATATGCTGCAAGCGGGCGTCCGCTACAACGAGCGCTCGCCCGCCCTGTGGGAAGCCTACGCCCTGACGAGCATCCGCGCGGGCCTGGCCGACTTCGCCGCCGACGCCCGCGAGCACGTGCGCGAGCTGGTGCCGGCCGGCGAGTTTGCTACCTTCGAGGGCCGCTACGCCGCGGCGCAGGCGCAGGCCCGGCAAGCGGCGGCGGGATTTGAGTAAGGCCCGCTCATTCGCTTGATTGGGGCAACCTTTGGGGCATCTTTCCACTCCCTTTTCGCAGCATGAATGGCAACGCCGCTTCCGTCCCCACTTCCGAATTCGTCAGCCCCGGCCACCGACCCTCTGGGCCCGCCGCCGACGCCCCCATCATCATCGACACCCGTGATCTTGGCAAGGCCTACCAGATGGGCACCGAAGAGATTCGCGCGCTCCGTTCGGTTTCCATCACCATTCGGCGGGGCGAGTACGTGGCATTCATGGGCCCGTCGGGTTCCGGGAAATCAACCCTGATGAACCTGATCGGGTGCCTCGATACACCCACCAGTGGCTCGTACGTGCTCAACGGGCAGGACGTGAGCAATATGACCGACAACGCGCTGGCCGAAGTTCGCAACAAAGAGATCGGCTTCGTCTTCCAAACCTTTAACCTGCTGCCGCGCGCTTCGGCACTCGACAACGTCGCCCTGCCGCTCGTGTACGCGGGGTTGAGTCGCAAAGCCCGGCACGCGCGGGCCCTGGCAACGCTGCGGTCGGTTGGCCTCGAAAACCGCGCCTCCCACCGCCCCAACGAGCTTTCCGGCGGCCAGCGCCAGCGCGTAGCCATCGCCCGCGCCCTCGTCAACGACCCCAGCATCCTGCTCGCCGACGAGCCCACCGGCAACCTCGACTCCAAAACGAGCTACGAGATCATGGATCTCTTCGAGGCCCTCTACCGCCAGGGCAACACCATCATTATGGTGACGCACGAGGAAGACATCGCCCGCTACGCCCACCGCATCGTGCGCCTGCGCGACGGGCTGGTGGAGAGCGACGTGGCCAATGAGGGCAAGCTGGGCACGCGGTAGCACCGCTTATTCTGAGCAGTTAGCCCGATAGCATCGCCAGCGCCCCGCTACCTCCCCGTCATCAAGCAAAGAAGCCCCTTCCGCGCAGAACGGAAGAGGCTTCTTTGCTTACAGTCCAGAATCAGGGGGCTTAGTTGCCCGCCAGAATCTCTTGTTTGCGGATCTCCACCGCCGCGATCATCTCGTTGGCGCGGACCAGGGCATCCTGGGCCTGCTGCACATCCAGCTCGCGCTTGATGAGCGCGACGGCACCCTCGGCTTTCTGGCGGGCTACCAGCTCATCGCGCCGGTCGGTCATCTTGCGCAGCTCGTTGACCTTGCCTTCCTTGAAATCGCCGGCGGTCATGGCGGGCAGGCGGTTAGTGAGCGACGCAATCTCGTCGTTGAGGCCGGTCAGCTCGTCGTTGTACTGACTGGCCGTCAGGGTCGCGTTCTGCTGCGAGTGCGTCAGAACGTTGATCTGGTAGGTGGCGACCCGGACTTCTTCCTGGCCGTGGGCATTGAGGACGTCGCACTCGGCGACCGTCGTGAGGAGGGAGGTGGAATAGGACATAATGTTCGCGACGGCGCCGAAATTGGTTAGTGAGATGTGACGCGTGCCGGATACACTTCTTAACGCTCGCACCCGCCGATTTCGTACTCAGGACCGCAACTATTTTTCTTCGGCCCCGGCCAGCCACGTCCGCAGCTGCCCGATTTCGCGGGTGAGCAAGTGCAGCCGCAGCGCCTGCCGGGCCACGTCGAGCGGCGAGCCGGGGTTGTGCGGGCGCGGCGGCACCGCCAGGCGGGCGGCGTGGGCGGCCAGCCAGACCTCGGGCGGCGGCGGGTCGGCGGGCGCCGCCGTCGTGGCCACCGCTTGCAGTGCCGGCAGCGCCGCCGCCCACCGCGCCGTCAGCAGCACCCGGCGCGGGTGGGCCTCATCGAACGCGACCCGCAGCCGGTACGCCTCGCGCTCCAGCCGCGCCAGCCGCCGCCGGACCAGCTGCTGTTCGGCGGCCGTAAGCGGGCCGGGCGGCGCGGGCACGGGTGCCTCGTCGGCCGGCGCCAGCAACGGGGTCAACACGAGCGGCCCCGGCGCCCCGCGGTTGCCGACGCCCGGCCCGAGCATAGCCAACTGGTAGAGGCGCTCGTCGGGGAGGCGGGGCAGGCGGCGGATGCCGGCATCTACCTTCTCCACCAGCGCCACCGACACGCCCAGCGCCCGCGCCAACTCGGCCTGGGTAAGGCCGAACCACAAGCGCACGGTGGCCGTCAGGGCCAAAGAGGGGTTTGGGCGGCGGCCCATCGGGACGGGAGGGTAACGATTTGTCGGGAATTTCTGCGAAGGTCGGAAATTCCCGACAACGGGTGGGGCGGCGCTTTAGTCGAACAGGTGCGTCAACTCCTTCCGAATCCACCGCTCCGACCGAATCAGCATCGTAAACGACGCCGTGCGCGAGAGCAAAGCCCGCAGTTCGGTTTCGGCGTCGAGGATGTCGTGCGCATCCTGCCGGGCGCGGGCCGAATTCCACTGGCCCCACCAGTCTTTGACCAGCTTATATTTCTTCTCGATCAATACCCGCAGGTGCCGGGTGGCCTGCACAGAGTCGGGCTTTTTCTTATCGCCGTTGTGTAGGTAATCAAGTAAGGCGGCGGTATTAGCAGCGCGCTGGTCGGTGGGGTCGCGTGCCTGAAAGCCGGGCGCCTCGCCCAGAGCGGCCAGCGAATACCGGATATCACCCTCTACATCGTCCACGCACGGATCGAGTAGACCGCCGACGGGCAGGCTTTTGGGCCGCATCAGGTTCGCTTTATGGGCAATGGGTAGCAGGTTCGTCCAGTCATAAACGCGGGCCGGGTTCTGATTGGCCGGCTCGAAGTGGTCAACATCCATCTCCCGCGAACTCCCGAACCACTGCTCCGTGAGGTAACACTTGGCGTGGAAATGTGCGTCGAAGGCATCGAGCAAATCCGCCGTGCGGTACTCGGCCGTCTTGACCGGTGGCACCGGCGGCGGCGTAGGGGGCGTAGTGACCGGGGCCACCTGCCAGGCGGCATACGCGGTCTGCCAAACCGCGCAGGCGGCCAAGTACTGCTGAACGGCGGCCGTACCGAGCGACGCGGGCGCGGTGGCCGGGCGGGGCGTGTGAATCATTGCCGCTACCTTACTCGAGCCCGACCAGTTGCGCCTCCACTTCCAGTCGCAGCCCGGCGGACATATACTGGCCTTCTTTTTCCAAAAGCACCTGCAACTGCCGGCGGGCCTCGGCGTGGTCGGGCAGGCGGGTAATGCGGCGGATGTCGGCGATGATTTCGTCGCCGGTTTCTCCAAACTCGTCCTTCACGCCGAAATGCGTCAGCATCAGCTCGGAGTAAGAGCTGCCGGCCGCCTCGTCGCCCAACACCTCACCGCTGCTCAAATCGAACACCGTGGCGTTTTTGATGCTCGACGCCACCGCCGGCGAGTGCGTGGCGACGATGAATTGCAGATTCGGAAAGAGCTTGGTGAGCAGCGGCAGAATCTCATACTGCATCGTTAGGTGCAGGTGCGTTTCGGGCTCGTCGATGAGCACGAAACCGCAGGGGTTGTAAGCGTAATCCTTCGCCTGCTTGCGCAGCAAATCGGTGCGCATCAGCAACTCAGTGAGGATGCTCAGGAAAGCCGAAAAGCCCGCCGATAACTGGTTAAAGGTGATGCGTCGGCCGTCGGAGAGGCGGATGTAGAACTCGAATTCCTCACGCACGAATTCGAGCTTAGCGCTCCGGTCTTCGAGGGTGCGAACTAGTGATTCCTCAAGATCAGCGAAGAACTGTTCTTCTTTCTGAGTAGCCTCAGTTTTACCGTCTAATGCGTCAAGAAGCTGGAATATTTTTTTATTGACAATGTATTGCTTAAATCGCTCGGCACCAGATTGCTGTTTAGCCAAGTGTTGCTCAATGTCATCCTCCTTCGTTATTGTTGTGACCGGCTGAACTCTCAACTTTCGCTGAGCATCGAAAGAACGATACAGTACTTGTCCGTTCGCAGTAGACGCGAGGTTGCTAAACTTCACGGCCGAGTCGCCCCTGAATAAAGGCGTAACTCGGGTCAAGTCATTAAGCTCTGCTCTCCACTTTATTACCCTATCGTCGGTACCCGCTGTACTACTGATCCAGTGCTTAAGATCTCTAATATGTTGTTCAAGCGCCTGAGTCTTGGCTAGGCCGAAAAATAGCACACTGGCCAGTGAATTCAACACCGTCGTCTTTCCCGACCCATTTTTCCCCGTCAGGATAAGGTGCTTAAACGGCTCACCCTCCCCTGACACGGGCACGGTCAGGTTCTGGTGGGCGTAGCAGTCGTTGATGACGAGCTGCCGCAGGTAAGGAAATTCGTTGGGCGTTATCATACAGCAAAGCGCGGGCAGTCCGCGCGGCAAATCCACGGCGAAGCTACTTAGTCCCGTTCGTCCGAGGCTCGTTAGGCGGGAAGTGGTAGGTGGTTGTGAGCCGACGTTAGCTCCTCGAAATCCCCCCACCCGCCGTATCTTGAAGACGCAACCGCCGCCCCCAAATCCCCCTCCCTAGTGCCCAAAACCCTCATCGTTCTCACCGGCGCCGGCATCTCGGCCGAGTCGGGTATCCAGACCTTCCGCGACTCTAACGGCCTTTGGGAAAACCACCGCGTTGAGGACGTGGCGACGCCCGAAGGCTTCCGCCGCCACCCGGCTTTGGTGCTGGAGTTCTACAACCAGCGCCGCGCGCAGGCGCGCACCGTGGCGCCCAACGCGGCGCACCTGGCGCTGGCGGAGTTTCAGAAATTGACGGGCTGGATGGTGCAGATCATCACCCAGAACGTGGACGACCTGCACGAGCGCGCCGGCTCCCGGCACGTGCTGCACCTGCACGGCAAGCTCAACGAGAGCCGGAGCGTGAAAACGGGCAAGGTATACCCCTGCGACGGCGATATCAACGAGGGCGACACCTGCCCGGCCGGCGGGCAGCTGCGGCCGCATATCGTGTGGTTTGGCGAGGAAGTGCCGGCCATCGAGGAAGCTGCGGCCCTGACGGAGAAGGCCGACGCAGTGCTCATCGTCGGCACCTCCCTGCAAGTGTATCCGGCGGCGGGGCTGCTACATTCAGCCTCGCCGTTCGCGCCGGTGTACCTCGTCGACAAGCACGTGCCGGGCGGGCTGCCGCGTCGGGTGCAGGTTTTTGAGGAAGCGGCGAGTACGGGCGTACCGAAGGCGCTGGCGGCGATTTTGGCGGCGGTTTGAGCTGCTTTGCGCTCCCTTGCCCGGGGTTTAAAGCAGCTTTGGAGTCAATGTACGAGATGGCTCGTACCGCGAAGCTCCAGCTTCGCCCGGCGCCCGGCGTGAAGCGAAGCTGGAGCTTCGCGGTACGGCCCTACACTGACCCTAAATCCGCTCTAAACGCCGGGCAAGGGAGTAGCTTCGCCCCCCCAATTCTACCCGATGCTCCTCTCCTTCCGTTGCCGCGCCGGGCTGGCGCTGCTGTTTCCCTTGGCGGCCCAGGCCCAGGCGCCGACCATCTCGCTTCCGCCGGATTCGCTGCGCCAGACGCTCGCGCCGACGGAAGTCGTCGGGACCCGCGCCGCCGCCCTCGATCCGGTCCCGTTCACGGAGGTGCGCGCGCCGCGCCTCGACCCCGCCTTCAGCGGGCAGGAGCTGCCGGTGTATCTGCAACGCACCCCCAACGTGACGAGCAATTCCGAGGCGGGCTCGCCCTTCGGCTACACCAACTTCCGGCTGCGCGGCATCGACCAGACGCGCCTCAACATCACCCTCGACGGTATCCCGCTCAACGAGCCCGAAGACCAGGGCGCGTACTTCGCGAACCTGCCGGGCTTCGCCGATTTCACCGAATCGTTGCAGCTCCAGCGGGGCACCGGCACCACGCC
>JBKJUQ010000179.1:0-20875 GCA_046590685.1 Hymenobacteraceae bacterium | reverse complement strand
TAATTTCCCCCTACTCCTTCCGCTCCCCCAACCATCGTGAACTCAACTCCTGACCGCCTGAACCCACCTTCCCCGGATGCCTTGCACGCCTGGACGCAAAGCCACCGGGCTACCTTTGATACCCTGGAGCCACCCGCCACGCTGTGGGCCGCGATCGAGCGCGAGCTCCCCGCCACCCCCGATGCGCTGCACGCGTGGATGGGCCAGCAGCGCGCCGCTTTCGACGTACTGGAACCCCGCGCGGACCTCTGGCACGCGATCGAGCAACAGCTCGATGCGTCTACTGCCCAGCCGCCCGCGCCCGTACCGCTCCTAACCGCTACCCGCGCCGCCGCGCCGCCCCATCCTACGTTCCGGCCCGCGTGGTGGCAGCTGGCGGCGGCGGCCGTCGTGGTATTTGGCCTCGGCTACGGGGTGCGCGTGGGAACCGAGGCGACCGCACCGTCGTCAGGTCTAGCAGCGAACGAGGACCGAATCGGTATCGACGAGCCAGCTTCTTCCACTGACGCGAGCCTCCACGTTGCGGCCCCGCGGCACGGCTTCCGCAACCAGGAGCCCGACCCGGCCGTGCAGGCGACTGTGCTGGCCAGTCACGTGCAGGGCCCGGAGCTGCCCACATCGCCCGAGCGCCGGGGGGTGACGCACGGCGCGCTTGCGCCCGAAATAACTCGTCTGGAGGCACGCTACACCGCGCTGGTCGCCCGCCAGCGCGCGAGTGCCCATCACCGGTTCGTGCCTACCAACGCCCTCGCCGAAGAGTGGGATCGCGAGATGGCCGTGCTCGATTCGGCTTACGTGGCCTTACGCCAGGAGCTACCCCGTAACCGCCGTCCCGACGAAGTAGTGGCGGCCATGAATCGCAACCTCCATCTACGCCTCAAGCTCTTACAGCAGCAGATGATGGCGCTTGATGCCGTGCAGGAAGTGCGGCAGCGGGCTGCTGGTCGCATTGTGCCACGTCGCCCGCCAAGCGTCAACCCCGACGACAACGGCATCAATCTGGAAGATGCCCTGCCCGGTGGGGGTACGCTGGTGCCGCCCGCCCCGCCGGCTCCCGAGCCGATGCCGGGGCTGGGGGCCCACGTGGCGCCCCGGCCGCGCCTGTCCGTATAAATGCTAGGATAAACGCAACGAGGCTTTTAGGGGGCCCGGGGAACTAAGTGGAGCCGCCAACGGCTTTCAGCCACCAAGGACGGCTACTTCAGGCTGGCCTCTTCAAATCAGATTTTAACGAAACACGTCCTACTCAGACGGCGGTGGGTTAGCCCAGGTATTGCACAGCGGTAGCCCAATACGAAAGGGGTAAGGGTTAGTAGTGAGCTGCCCGTAGTGCCTGATTGACGCCCGCCGACCGTCGTAGCTTTTACTTGTTTTTACTGGAAACGCCGGCTGCGCCTAAAGGGTAGCCGGCGTTTTTTCGTGCCTACCTTCGGGCCCATGCGCCAGTTGTTGTTGCTCCTGTTGAGTGCGTTACCGGTGGGCTCCGCGTACGCGCAGGAGGCTCGTCGGGCTCCCGCCACTACGATGAATCACCCGCAAACCTCCGCCATTCGCGCGCATGCGCTGCGTTTAAATCCGGGGCAGGACCTCCGTCAGGAGCTGCAAGCCTATGCCCAAGCCCACGGTCTGCGCGCCGCCACTATACTTACCACCGTGGGCAGCCTCACTACGGTAACGCTTCGGCTAGCCAACCAGGAGGCGCCCACTACCCGGCACGGCCACTTTGAGATAGTTTCGCTCGTGGGGACCGTGTCGATGGACGGCTCGCATTTACATCTGGCGGTGGCCGACTCCACGGGGCAAACGTTCGGCGGTCACCTGCTCGACGGCTGTCGGGTGTATACTACGGCCGAAATTGTCCTCGGCGAGCTCCCGGAGCTGGAGTTCACCCGCCCGCCGGACCCCGTCACCACCTACCGGGAGCTCCACGTGGAGCGAGCCAGCAAACCCACCAAGCGATGAGCCAGCCAGCCCTATCAGCGGGAGAAGTTGCCTTCCGCCAGTTATTGACCCGCCCCGGGGCCTTCCGGCTGTTTTTACTGCGCAAGCTGCCGCTGGCATGGCTGGCCGGCATCCGATTGCAAACGCTCGGGCCGGAGGTGGCCACCGTGACTATTCGGCACCGCTGGCTGAATCAGAATCCGTTTCGCTCGCTGTACTTCGGCGCGCAGGCGATGGCCGCCGAGCTCAGCACGGGTTTGCTGGTGATGCAGCACACGTGGCAGCGCCAGCCCGGCGTTTCAATGCTGGTGACGGGTATGCAGGCAGAATTTATTCGTAAAGCGACGGGGCTACTCACCTTTTCCTGCCCGGATGGCCCCGCGTTGCGCGCGGCCGTGGAAGCCACACTCGCCAACGGGGAGGGGCAAACGGTCGATGCGACCAGCGTCGGGACCGACGAGAGTGGGGCCGTAGTGGCGCGCTTCACGTTCCGGTGGGCGGTAAAGCGGCGCGCTTAGCGAACGCTAGGTCTCGACCGCCTCGGTCTGTAAGCCAAGCCAGCTTTTATCCGGCTGGCGCCCCATAAAGAAGACAGTTTTTTTAACTGTACCGAGCTTGTAGGCGACGGAGTGCGCGAGCTTTTTCTCCAGGAAGTCCTGGACAGCGCCGAAGCGTGCGGCCGTTCCGCGATCATCGTCGACAGCCCCTTCTTCGATCACGGTGCGCGGCGTAAGCATGTCGCGGATGGTCCATTCTTCAGCCGGCGCATCCGGCGGCAGATCGACAAGCACACGCAAGGCGTCGGGCAGAATAGCATCCTTCGGCAACTCGACGAGTGAAAAAGGGGACTCTGACTCGCTGATGAATAGCAGCTCCGCGACGACCCCGCGCAACTCCTCGGCTAATGGGCGCGGCTTGGGCGTTACCGGTCCCGCTACCTCGTTCGCAGCCGGCAGGGGAGCTACCACCGGGCGAACGCCAGCCTGATCGGCAACAGATTTTGATCGGCGGGGACGACGGCTCATAAGTACCAAGGAGAAGCAATTGAGGACGACAAAAAAAGCCCGCTCCAGCCGATAGAGGCTGAAGCGGGCAGCAAAGTAGCCAGTTTGGCGACTCTACGAGAAATTACGGGCAAACCAGCCCTTAATGTCGCCAATGGCGTTGCCAGTTTTTTCCTGCAAGCGGCCAAGCCACTGCTCGTGCTGACCCTCCTGGTAGTCGAGGTCGTCGTCGGTCAGGTCGCCCCATTCCTGGCGCATCTTACCTTTGATCTGGTTCCAGTCGCCGCGCGCGCGCCATTCAGAACCGCTGGTGGGATTATCCATTGTGATAAAAATATGTGGTGAGAAAAAAGCGGCGCCTGACTGGAACCACCGCACTCCCTTACGGTCGTCAGGGCACCTAGGTTAAACCGATGCGCTGACCCGCCACGCGGAAAGGATTCCGCCTGAAAAAACGCAAACCCCAGAGGCATTGCCGTAGTATAGCCGGGCCGCCAGCCGTGCTACCCGGCGCGGTGGCTTTTCTTATTTTCTCACCAAGGGCCATCTCAGCCCCATTTTCCGCTGCTACATGCTCCCCCCATCTCAAGCCCCCGACGACCGCCTCGACCCCAGCGCCGACCATCTGGACGATGACGACGACGACACCGGCCTGCCCCCTAGCCCACTCGATGTATCGGCGCGCCAGAATCTGTTGTTTATCGAAGCAACCACTGCGCTCTTCGGTGGCAAGAAAGGGACCCCGGACGCGGCCCAGGGCCTGAAGAAAATGGAGATGTGGGAGTCGATTATGCAGGACTCCGGCAAGGCGGGCTTCGGGAAAATCATGCAGGACTTTGCCCTGCTGCGCGCACAGCTCGAATCGCCACAGCCCGACGGCCACGCGATCGCACTAGCCATTGCCTCCCTGGCGGACGAAACGGCGAAAGTAGCCGGCTCTACCGTCGATAAGCGCTTCGAAGAGCCGCTGATGAAGCTCAGCGAAATGCTGCTCAAGATGGGTTCGTCGCTGTCGAAGTAACCGGCTGAAGCGGACTGCTACGGCCGAGGCACTACGCTGACGCGCGCCGGTTGATCGGCTCGCGCTGAGTACGCGGGTTAGGTTAGCGCGCTTATCGGCGCGCGGATTGGTCGTGCGTACATAGTGTGTAAGTAGCCTGGCGCGGCGTAGCGGAATCGCGGAAAAAGCACGGCGGCCGTCCGTAGTCGCGCCGTACTTTTGTCTGGCACAGGTCGCTCGTCGCGTTTTTTTTGCGGCGCTCGAAGCTCACTTCCTGCCAACCCGCCCGCTGATGCTCCCTCACTCCTACATCGCCAACGCCGACCCGGCCGCTCTCGAATCGCTCTACCAAAGCTGGCAAGCCGATCCGGCTAGCGTAGCAGCAGACTGGGGCCGTTTCTTTGAAGGTTACGATTTGGCCGCGCGCTACGCGGAAGGTTCGTCGCCGAGCGGCGCGGCTCCAGCCTCCACCGACGGGCGGGCAGACAAGGAAGGGCGCGTGCAGAATCTGATTTACTCGTGGCGAGCCCGGGGGCACTTGCAAGCGCACACAAACCCCGTCCGGCCGCGCCGCGACCGCAAAGCCCGGCTGGAGCTGGCCGACTTTGGCCTGACGGAAGCCGACCTCGACACGTCTTTTCGGGTTGGGCAAGAATTAGGGTTGGGGACGGCGACGCTGCGCCAGATTGTCGACCGCCTCAAGCTGATTTATGAGGGCTCAGTCGGCTTCGAGTACCTGCACTGTCGCGACCCTAAAGTGCTCGATTGGCTGCAGACGCGCATTGAAGGTGAGTTTCCCACGTTCGCGCCGGATGCGGCCCACAAGCGCCGAATTCTGCAAAAGCTCAACGAAGCCGTCGTCTTCGAGAACTTCCTGCACACAAAATTCCTCGGCCAGAAGCGCTTTTCCCTCGAAGGCGGCGAGACCACGATTCCAGCGCTCGACGCCATCATTGAGACGGCCGCGGAGCTCGGCGCCCGCGAAGTAATGATCGGGATGGCCCACCGCGGCCGGCTCAACGTGCTAACCAACATTCTGGGCAAAACCTACGAGCAGGTTTTTTCGGAGTTCCAGGGCACCGCGATTCCCGACACCACGATGGGCGACGGCGACGTGAAGTACCACATGGGCTACTCGTCGGAAGTGCAGACGCTAAGCGGGAAGACCGTCAACCTGAAGCTCGCCCCAAACCCGTCGCACCTGGAAGCGGTGAACCCGGTGGTCGAAGGCTTCGTGCGCGCCAAGATCGAGCACCACTACGGCGATGATGTCCACCAGATCGTGCCGATCCTGATCCACGGCGACGCGGCGCTTGCCGGCCAAGGTATCGTGTACGAAGTAACGCAGATGAGTCTGCTCGAAGGCTACCGGACCGGCGGCACGATTCACTTCGTAATCAACAATCAGGTGGGCTTCACCACCGATTTCGCCGACGCGCGTTCCTCCATTTACTGCACCGACGTGGCGAAGATCGTCGACGCGCCGGTGCTGCACGTCAACGGCGACGATCCGGAAGCGGTCGTCTTCGCCGTCCGGCTCGCCACGGCGTATAGGCAGGAGTTTCAGGCCGACATCTTCGTCGATATGGTGTGCTACCGGCGGCACGGCCATAACGAGGCCGACGAACCGAAATTCACCCAGCCCGACCTTTACAACATCATCGCTGGCTTGCCCAACCCGCGCGAGGTGTACGCCAAGCGCCTCATCGCCCGCGGCGACGTGAATGCCGAGGAGGCGGCGCAAGTCGAGCGCGAGTTCCGGGATCTGTTACAGGCCCGCCTCGATATGGTGAAGCAGCAACCGCTCCCGTACACGTACCAAAAGCTCGAAAATGAGTGGCGCGCCCTGCGCCGCGCTACCCCATCGGACTTTGATCAGTCGCCGCAAACCGGCATCCCCGCTACGCTGGTCGACGAGATCGGGCAGGCGCTGACGTCGCTCCCCGAAGGCTTCACGCCGCTCAAGCAGATTGACAACCTGCTCAAGGAGCGCCGCAAGATGTTCTTCGAGACGAAAGTGCTCAACTGGGCGGCGGGCGAGGCGCTCGCGTACGGCTCCTTGCTCCGCGAAGGCAATCTGGTGCGCGTGAGCGGGCAGGACTGCCAGCGCGGTACGTTCAGCCACCGCCACGCCGTGCTGCACGACGCGCAGACCAACCACGCGCATACGAGTCTCAACCACATCAAGCCCGGCCACCAGGCCGAATTGCAGATTTATAACTCGCTGCTGAGCGAATACGCCGTGCTCGGCTTCGAATTCGGCTACGCGATGGCGAACCCAACGGCCTTGGTGGTCTGGGAAGCGCAGTTTGGCGATTTCGCCAACGGCGCGCAGACGATGATCGACCAGTTTATCGCCGCTTCCGAGAGCAAGTGGCAGCGGATGAACGGCGTGACGCTGCTGCTCCCCCACGGCTACGAAGGCCAGGGGCCGGAGCACTCCAATGCCCGGCCCGAGCGCTTCCTGCAGCTGGCGGCCGAATACAACATGGTGGTAGCGAACTGCACGACGCCGGCCAATTTCTTCCACCTGCTGCGCCGGCAGCTGGCGTGGGAGTTCCGCAAGCCGCTGGTGGTGATGTCGCCGAAGTCGATGCTGCGCCACCCGCTGTGCGTCTCACCGGTCGAGGAGTTCACCAGCGGCGCCTTCCGCGAGGTGCTGCCTGACACGTGGGCCGACGCCAAAAAGGTAAAGCGCGTGCTGCTGTGCTCGGGCAAAATCTACTTCGATCTGCTGGAGGAGCAACGCAAGAACGAGCGCCACGACGTGGCCATCGTTCGCCTCGAACAGCTCCACCCGTTCCCCGGCGTGCAACTCGACGCGGCCCTGAAAGCCTACAAAAACCCCCGGCTGGTGTGGGTGCAGGAAGAGCCCGAAAATATGGGGGCTTGGACGTATCTGCTGCGTTTTCGTCATCTGCTGCCCGTGCTCACCGATCCTATCGCCCGCAAGCCGTCGGCCTCGCCGGCTACCGGCTACAACAAGCTGCATCTCAAGGAGCAAGCCGAGCTGGTGGCCCGCGCATTCCAAACCAGCACGCCTGAGACGGGTAATATCAAGGAAACCGCCAAGGTGGCGGCGAAGGCCGACTGATTACCGCCCGCGCGTTTCGCACCTTTGCCTGCCCAATCACCCCGCTCTCCTGAACCGCAGTTATGGCCCTTGAAGTAAAAATCCCGACCGTCGGCGAATCCATCACCGAAGTGACCATCGCCAAGTGGCTCAAAAAGGACGGCGACACCGTGCAGCGCGATGAGCTGATCGCGGAGCTGGAGTCCGACAAAGCCACCTTCGAGCTGCCCGCCGAAGCGGCCGGAATTCTGCGCCTGCGCGCCGCCGAAGGCGACACGATCGGCATCGGGACGGTGATCGCGGAAATCGACGGGGCCGCGAATGGCGCGGCCCCGGCCCCGGCCGCTACCGCGCCGGCTCCGGCGACCGACTCAGTACCAGCGGAGGCTCCGATGCCACCGGCCGCTCCGGTTCCGGCGGGCGCGGCTGAGCCAACCGCGCCGGCGCCGGCAGTGGCGGCAGCAAGTGGCGGCACCTACGAAATGAAAGTACCCACGGTCGGCGAGTCGATCACGGAGGTAACTGTGGCCAAGTGGCTCAAGAAGGATGGCGATACCGTGCAGCGCGATGAGCTGATCGCGGAGTTGGAGTCCGACAAAGCCACGTTCGAGCTGCCTGCCGAAGCCGCCGGAACGCTCCGGCTCGCCGTAGCCGAGGGCGCCACCGTGGCCATTGGTGGTTTGTTAGCGCGGATTGAAGGCGCGACGACTGGCGGCAGCGCTGCCCCGGGCCCTTCGGCAGCGTCACCGGCGGTTGCTTCAACCGCACCTGCCGGCACGGGCTCGTATGCCAGTGGCGTACCTTCCCCGGCGGCTGGTAAAATTCTCGATGAAAAGGGGATTCCGGCAACCACCGTCAGCGGAACCGGGCGCGATGGGCGTATTACGAAGGAAGATGCCCTGAATGCCCAGGCAGCGCCGACTGCGGCGGCGGCCACGTCACCACCCGCAGCCACGCCACCGGCGCCACCAGCTGCGGCACCGCCCAAGTCGGCCGGTGCCCGTGCCGAGCGACGCGAGAAAATGACGTCGTTGCGCCGCACCGTGGCACGCCGCCTCGTGGCGGTCAAAAATGAGACGGCGATGCTCACCACCTTCAACGAGGTGGATATGCAGCCGATTATGGAGCTGCGCGCCAAGTACAAAGACAAATTCAAGGAAAAGCACGGCGTGGGCCTCGGCTTCATGTCGTTCTTCACCAAGGCCGTGTGCGTGGCGCTCAAGGAATTCCCGGCCGTAAACGCGCAGATCGACGGGCAGGAGATCATCTACCACGACTACTGCGACGTAAGCATCGCCGTGTCGGCGCCGAAGGGGCTCGTCGTGCCGGTGATTCGCAACGCCGAAACGATGTCGTTCGAGGAGATCGAGAAAGAGGTAGTACGTCTCGCCACCCGTGCCCGCGACTCCAAACTCACGATCGAGGAGATGTCGGGCGGTACGTTCACCATCACCAACGGCGGGGTGTTCGGCTCGATGCTCTCCACGCCGATCATCAACGCGCCGCAGTCGGCCATTCTCGGGATGCACAACATCGTGGAGCGGCCGATGGCCGTGGGGGGTCAAGTGGTGATCCGGCCGATTATGTACGTGGCGCTTTCCTACGACCACCGCATCATCGACGGCCGCGAGTCGGTCTCGTTCCTGGTGCGCGTCAAGCAGTTGCTGGAGGAGCCCACGCGCCTGCTGCTGGGCGTGTAAGCGCTTCGGTTTACGGTTATTATAGCAACCGCCCGGTTGGAAGTCCTGCTTCTGACCGGGCGGTGCTGTTTGGCGGGCGGCTTGAAGGCGAATGAATGGGAGAAAGCAGACGCCCGTCAGCCTCCGTTTCGCAGTGCGTGATACGCGCGGAAGTCGGCCCAATTCCAACTGGGCCAGCCGCGTTGTGGGTACTGCTTCAGGAAACGTTCGCGTTTAGCCAGGAGCCAGTCGCGTTGATCGACGGCAAAGAAGCGACTCGAGGCCGTAAGCTCGGGGAGTACTCGCTCGGGCATATCGAGCAGAAACCATTCGTCGAGCGTGGAGCGAAAGCGCGGCTGGAGGTTGTAGCGCGCGATCCAGATCTCCCAGTTGCCGACGGCCAGCAGCACGAGCACGGCGTACGTCGCCCAGGAGTTGAGCCGGACGAGGCTAAAGGCCGAGCGCCGTTGCCAGATCTTGAGCAGGATCGTACCGAGGCCAAAGAGCACCAGCGCGAGAAAGAAGCATACCCCAATTCGCTTGTATGCCAGCCCCATCCGCGTGATGTAGTGGTAGTTGCGCAACCCCACTGAAATGGCTAACAGCGCGTTTTGCACCACCCACACGGTGGCCAGTGGCCGCAGCCGGCGCGCCGCGCGGGGATAAAAATTGAGGTTGCCGCGAAAGAAATACAGGACCAGCGCCATCGCGAGCAGGATGCTGACCACCAGTGCCCACGTGCCTTCGTGGACGAATTGGGCGAGGTCGAAGGTGGGCGACGGCTGAAAATTGAGCCAGATGTCGTGAATATCAAGCACGTTCTCGGCCAGCAGGAGACCGTTGAGCAGCGTAAGTGCGGCAAGCGCCGCCAGGTACTCTTTCCGCAGTGCCAGCGGACTGGCCAGCGCCGCACCGGAGCGAGGTAAGGCCCGCGCGTGGCGCTGGCGCGCGACAACCTCCCGCGCGTTGGCCTCGCGCGCCAGCCACCTCGTCACGGGCACCCGCAGCAACAGCCCCGCGCTGAGCACTAGTCCGAATAGGAGAAAGAAGAGCCGCAGGAAAGAAAAGTCGACAAATAGCCGTGCTAGCCATGCGCCTACCCACCGCCAAAATAGTTCGGCGAGCACCGCATAGTGCGGATTAGCTATCGCAAACAGCTGGTGAAATATTAAGCCGGCCACCAGCGGCAGACCAAGTAACCGCCCGTAATACCAGAGTAGCCGCAGCCGCTTGCTTCCGCCGAGACGAGTGGTGCGCCACCCACCCACCCACGTGGTTGCCGCCCGTACAGCATTGCCTAAGCCCGTGAGCAGCGCGTGGTGCAGCAGCCGAAGCGTGGGCTGATTGGCAAAGCCAACCAGCAGGGCGAGCGACGTCCAGACCGCCAGCTTCGCCACGCCCGAGCCGTAGAGCACGACCCCGCCCGCCGCGAGTAGGCCGCCGAGCGCTACCGCCTGCACGGCGGCCGGGCGCCGCGCAGGCGCAGAATCCCACAGTATAAATCCGGCACAGCCCACGTACCACAAGAGCAGGTTGAGCCCTTGTATCTGATTCCAGAAAAGGAGATGAAAAATCAATCCGCCGACTGCTACTGCCAGTTTTTGGGTACTGGAGAAGGAAACTACTATTGGGGGAGAAGACATAAAAGTGCTTTGATTGACAAAGTGAGTGGGTGAAAAAAAAGGCCGGCTTACGGCCAGCGATGGATTAGCAAAGCGCGCAACGACCTTCACGGCCCGCGTTATTCCTAAGGCAAGCACCACCACAGCACAACCCAGGAAGAAAATGGCGATGAGGACTATCAGAAGCCACATAAGCTGAGGGAGGGGTTAGTAAAAGATCAGGAATTGCGAATCAGCCCACGCTCCGTCCAGCCCGAAAGTCGCACCACTACCCAGCCTAAAACGGCGAGCGCGATGCCGATAATCGTGCACCAGCCATACCCTACCAGCCACCATTCCCAGACGCGGGCGGCCAGCGGACTCTGCTCCCGGATCGTGGTATCATTCAGGGGGATGAAAAGCGTCCGAGTAGCCGCTGGCCGTCCATGGGTTCGGTAAACGGGGGCGATCGTGATCGTGAGGTCGGGGAGCAGATCCAGATCGGCCCAGCCCCACGCGATACTCGCGGCGGGGGAATATCCCATCAACGGCGGGTCGTGCGCTTGCGCGGGCAGCGACGTGTGGGCGGCCGAGGTTTCGACAATCACGCGGACCGAATCATACCACTGGGCGCTATCGCTCGCTTCGGCCCACACGCGAATCGGCGAGCTGAAGGTGCGGTAAGCACCCTTGGTCGGCGGGGCATCCGTCGCGCGCACGATCGGCACGCTTTGGCTCGTCAAATCGCCTCCCAGACTGGCTCCCACCAGCTTACCGCACTGCCCCAGCCACACCGGCAAGGCGAGGAGTAGCAGCCGAAACACGCGCGCGCCGAGGTGCGCCCACGCCAACCGGCCAATGGCGCGCCACTCGCCGTCGAGTACCGCCAGTAGCACCGCCGGGCTCTGCCGCCCGAAGAAGGCGAGTGCCACCAGCGCCAACGAAGCGAATGGGGTTAGCCAATAGGTACCGCCCGGCAGCCCGCCGCCGAGCAGGAGTGCGCCAAGCGCGAGGCCGATAAAGAGGAGATAGGCTTTCATTGAAAGTTCTTTGATTTACAAAGTATGTGGGCAAAAAAAATGCACGGCTACCCTTTCAGCCCCGCAGCAGCCTTTCGAGGGCGGCCAAATGCTCCTGGAAGGCCACGCGACCCGCCGTCGTCACCGCGTACGTGGTAGAAGGCTTGCGCCCGATAAACTGCTTGGTCACGGCCAGATAGCCCGCCTTTTCGAGGGCGGCCACGTGCGAAGCCAGATTGCCATCCGTAAGCGCGAGGGTCTCCTTGAGCTCATTGAACGACGCCGACTCGTTAGCGAGCAGCACGGCCATTACGCCCAACCGCACGCGGTGGTCGAAGGCTTTATTCAGGTCCTGAATCGAATGCTTCACGAGGGCGTTGGACGCGAATCGCGCTCGTATCGGTTAAACATGAGGACCCCGTACGCGATATGCGCCACGCCAAAACCCGCCGCGAACAGCCACAAGCCCATCGCTGGCAGCAGCAGCCCGATTAGGCCTAATGCCACTTGCACATATCCCAGCCCCCGAATCTCGTCTAGTGTGTATTTGCTGGCGCTCAGCAGCGCCAAGCCATAAAATAGTAGTAGGGCGGGCACCACCAGGCCCTGAGCGCCTTGCTGATAAAGGGCCAGCGCGAATAGCCCGCCCGCCACCAGCGGCGCCAGCAAACTCAGCGCGAGACGCCGGGCGGCGGAGCCCCACATAGATTGCCCGGTGCGCGCGGCGCGGCGCCGGGTGAAGAAAAAAGCGACCAGCAGACCGATGGCGATCATAATCGTCGCCAGACCCACCAGGAACGGCAGCAACTGGGTGCGCTGGCTGTCTTCGATGTCGTTGGCGGCTAAGGTCGCGAACCCTCCAGAACCTAATTCGCGCTGCAACGCGAAGTGGGCGACGGCCGCGCCGATCAGGGCGACCACGCCCACGCCCACGCCCGCCAGCCCGCTCAAAGACAGGAAGCGCGACGAACGCTCCATGATGGCGCGGATTTCGGTGAGCTGCGCGAGCGGATCGACGGGGGTCTGCATAGACGGTGCGTGGTTCGTCAGAGAACTTTGTTCGGCAAAGCTACTAGACGCAAGTCGTTCGTGCCAAGTTGTGGTTTCGGCTTGGCCGTGCAACCCGGCTGGCCGACCGTGCATCTGCTCGTTGGCGGGCCCGGCCGATAGCTAGTAGCTGCGTGCGCGAAGGAGCGCGCCGAACGTCTGCCCGGCGCCCCCGACCTTCGTGCGCTTCTCCCCTCCCCCCTCTGATGCTTTTTCTGCGCCTTACGTTTGAAAGTTTGCGGTTTGCGGTTGACGCGCTGCGCACCAACCTGCTGCGCACGGTGCTCTCGCTGCTTGGCGTGACGGTTGGTATCTTCGCCATCATCGCCGTTTTTACAGTCGTCGACTCGCTCGAAACCAAGATTCGGGCAAGCATGAATTTTCTGGGGCGCGACGTGCTCTACGTGCAAAAGTGGCCTTGGGGCTTCGGCGGCGAGTATCCCTGGTGGAAATATTTTCAGCGACCGGAGCCCAGCCAGCGCGAATTCCGGGAGTTGGAGCGCCGCCTGACGGGCGCCACGGCCTTGGCGCTGATGACCGGTGACGACGCCAATACGATCAAGTTTGGTAACTCCGCGGTGCCGGATGTCACGGTAAACGGTGTGACGATAGAGTACAACCGCATCACCGATTTCGACCTGAGCGCCGGCCGCTATTTCACGCCGCAGGAGATGGAATCGGCGCGCAACGTCGGCATCATCGGCGCCGACATTGCCGAAGGTCTCTTCCCGAGCCGCGAGGCCATCGGCCAGCTCGTGAAACTGCGCGGGCAGCGTTTTCAGGTAATCGGCGTGATGGCCCGGCAAGGAGAGAATATGTTTGGGGCCTCCTCCGATCAGCAGCTGTTCGTGCCATTCGGGGCAATGAGCAAAATGTATACAGTGGGGGGGCTCACCGGCCTCGGCGTCACGGTGGCCGTGAAAGGGCAGCGCGAAGACAAGGGCTTGCAGGAGCTTGAGTATGAACTGCGCGGGACGCTACGCGCAATCCGTGGCTTACGCCCGCGCAACGACGACTCGTTCAGCATTAACCGCCCGGAGCTAGCCGCTGACGCCATATCGAGCCTCTTCGGCGTCATTGGCGTCATTGGGTGGGTGATCGGGGGGTTTTCGATTCTGGTCGGGGGCTTCGGCATTGCCAATATCATGTTCGTGAGCGTCAAGGAGCGTACGAATCTGATTGGAATTCAGAAATCGCTGGGGGCCAAGAATTACTTCATTCTCTTCCAATTCTTGTTTGAAGCGGTCTTTTTGAGTCTATTCGGCGGATTGGGAGGACTGCTGCTCGTTTTCGGCCTTACGCTGGTGCCGCAGGATTCGCTGAAGCTGGTGCTTTCGCCGGCCAACGTGGCGCTGGGGCTGGGCGTCTCCGCCGTGATCGGCACGCTCGCGGGCATCGTCCCGGCCGTGATGGCCGCCAATATGGACCCAGTGCTCGCAATCCGGGCGAAATAGGCGCGTATTGCGGGGCGAAGCCTCGCGAGACGAAGGCTAAAACAGCGGGCGCGCGCACGGTGACTCGGGTGTCAGTCGCTTCATTCGGCGCGGACCGGCGCCCCGCGCTACGTTTCTAGTACCTTTGCGGCCCCTTACGCCGACCCTTGATGCTGCCCGCCGCCGCTTACCTCTCCGAAGAAACCCTCGACCGCTTCATCGCAACGGCGCTCGCCGAAGATGTGGGTGATGGCGACCATTCTTCGCAGGCCAGTATTCCGGCCGCCGCGCGCAACCGCGCCCGGTTGCTGGTAAAAGGTACGGGGGTGCTGGCGGGCGTCGAAGTGGCCCGCCGCGTGCTGGCAGCCGTCGACCAAACCCTCGTGCCGGACGTGCAACTGGCCGACGGTGCCCGGGTGCAGCCCGGCGACGTAGCCTTTACCGTCGAAGGTCCAGCCCGAGCGATTCTGACTGCGGAGCGCCTGCTGCTCAACTGTATGCAGCGGATGAGCGGCATCGCGACCCTGACCGCGCATCTTTCCGGCCTCATCAGCGGCACACGGGCGCGCTTGCTCGACACGCGCAAGACGACACCCGGTTTCCGCGCGCTGGAAAAGTGGGCCGTACTGATTGGCGGCGGCGTCAATCACCGCTTTGGCTTGTTTGATATGGTGATGCTCAAGGACAACCACGTCGATTACGCGGGTGGGGTGCGCCAGGCGATAGAGGCAACGCACGCCTATCTAAAAGCGACCGGCCGCGAGCACCTGCGCATTGAAGTCGAGACCCGCAACCTCGCCGAAGTGGAGGAAGCCCTCGCTACGGGGGGCATCCACCGCGTGATGTTCGACAACTACCCGCTCGACTTGCTGCGCCAGGGAGTGGCGCTGGTAGCGGGCCGCGTAGAAACGGAAGCTTCCGGGGGCATCACGGAAGAAACCATCCGCCCAATCGCCGAAACCGGCGTCGATTACATTTCCGTCGGGGCGCTTACGCACTCGGCGGGCAGTATGGACCTGAGCTTGAAAGCATTTTAATGGTTGATCGTTGTTGGTTGCTAGTTGATGGGCACCGCTAATTAGCTGCAATTGTCAACCATCAACTATTAACCGTCAACTATCAACAAATTTTTATGCGTCAACAAGTTATTCAGCAAGCCCCGCCGCCGGGCACGATTCGCACCAAGAAGACGCAGCTCACGGCGGAGCGCTACACCGAGATCGCCCTGCGGCGGCTGTGGAAGCGGCAGTGGTGGGTGTTGGTAGCACTAGCGGGTTTCGGGTTGGTGCTGGCGCTGATCTGGCCGAGCTGGTGGGTGCTGGCCATCGTCCTGTCGCTGGCCTTGCTGCACGTGCTGTTTTGGGGCGTGCAGGTGACCGGCGTGACGAAGCTGGAGCAGACGAAGATTCTGTTTGAGCGGGTCTTCTACGAAATCAATCCTCAGCGCTTTCTGCTCAAGAAGAATGATCGCGAAGGCGCCGAGCTCAAGTGGGAGATGTTCGCGCGCGCTGAGCGCTTGCCCGCCGCTTACGTGCTGACCTTCACGAGTACGCCGCCGCCCGGCGCGCCGCCCGCGACTCGCTTACAGCGCGCCCTGACGTGGCTGGGGGCCAGTGAGCTGCAGTTTCTGGTGCTGCCGTACGACATCTTCGTCAAGCCCGCCGACCTCAAGCTGATGGAAGCCACGCTGCGCCGTAAGAATCTGCTGCCCCTTGAGGAGGCGCCCGTAGTGGCCGCGAGTTAGGTGGGACCTGTCCGTTTCTCAGTTTTCCGCCCGAACTTGCGGGCCTAAAGAATAAATCGCGTTCGCTTTTGCTTTTCTGCCCCGTGCCCGAAATGAAGAACTACGTCCTGGCGCTCGGCGCCCTCGCCCTGCTGGCCTCGTGCAGCTCCGAGCCATCGGATTTCCGTCCCGGCAAGAAGGTTTCCGTTGATGCCGTGTACGCTGGCGGCCGCCCAACGGGCCTCTACCCGTCGAACGACGCGCCTAACGCCTCGCACCGCGACGCCGCCAATCACGGCGCAGCCGGTCACGGTGAGCACGCCGAAGGCCAGGGCTCAGCCCACGGCGACGGCCACACCGACGGTGAGATTCACCACGAAGACGCCAGCGAGGCGGCGGCTACCGGCTCGGAGAATCAGAAATCGGCGGTTGGTCACCCAGCCACGGAGGCTGCTACCCCCGAGCAGAAAGCCGCCCACGACGCGGCAATCGATAACGAGTAGGCCCTATTTGGGCGCTACTTGGGCCCTACATCTACGGGCCGGTGTAATTTGGCGGCGGCCCCGGTCGTCGCCGGGGTGGCTCACGTTGTTTTCCGCTCCCGCCGATGCCCGCTCCTTCGCCTGACTCCGTGACTTCCGCCGCTTCGCCCGCCCCCCTTGAGTGGTTCAGCGCGTGGTTCGATTCGCCCTATTACCACCGCCTCTACCGCGAGCGCGACCAACCGGAGGCGCATCAGCTCCTCGATAACCTGGTGGGTTGGCTGCGGCTCAAGCCCGGTGCGCGGGTGCTCGATTTGGCGTGCGGCCGCGGGCGCCACTCAGTAGATCTGCGGCGGCGGGGGTTCGACGTGACGGGCGTAGATCTGGCGGCCGCCTCCATCGCCCACGCCCGGCAGTTCGAGGATGCGCACCTGCGCTTCCGGGTGCACGATATGCGCACGTCGATGGGCGAGCCGGGGCAGTATGACTGCGTGCTGAACCTGTTTACGTCGTTTGGGTACTTCAACTCGGAGGCGGAGAACGTGCTGGTCCTGCGGGCCATCGCGGAGGCACTGCGGCCGGGCGGCGAGCTGGTGCTCGATTACCTGAATACGCACCGCGTGGAGCGCCACCTGGTGGCGCAGGAAACGAAGACCGAAGGCGGGACGACGTTTGACTTGCGGCGGCGCATTCACGACGGCTATTTCGAGAAGCGCATTGCCTTTACGGACGATGAAGGGCAGGCGCAGGTGTTCACGGAGCGGGTGATGGCGCTGTGGCCGGAGCAGTTTGAGGAATATTTCCGGCTGGCGGGGCTGCGGGTGCGAGCCGTGTTCGGCGATTATCAGCTCGGACCGTACGTGGCCGAAATCAGCCCACGGCTGCTGTATGTGCTAAAAAAATAGCGTCTTATCCGGCGCGCGAAGCTCCAGCTTCGGCGTTTCCCTGGCTGTACCGGCGAAGCTGGAGCTTCGCGCGATGTTTTCTTCCATGATCCTTCTTCTGGCGATGCTGCTGCTGAGCGCCTCGGTGCTCGGCGCGGGGGCGGCCGTGCGGCTGTTGCCCGGCGACGTGACGCGGTGGCTCAAGCCGATGCTGGCGTTCAGCGGCGCATACCTGTTTTCGATCACGATTCTGCACTTGCTGCCCGAGACGCTCGCGCTCGCCGGCACGGGAGCTACGCGGGTGGGATACTGGGTGCTGGCGGGGTTCTTTTTGCAGATGCTGCTGGAGCTGGCCTCGGAAGGGATTGAGCACGGGCACGTGCATCACCACCCCGAGCGCGACGGGGGCTACGGGGCGGTGCTGCTGCTAGGGTCGTTGGTGGTGCACTCGGCGCTCGAAGGGTCGATCCTGACGGAGCGGGCGACGCGCGCGGGCGGCGGCTTCTGGTCGGTGCTGCTGGGCGTGGTGCTACACCACATTCCGGCCGCCTTGGCGCTGATGAGCGTGCTGCTGGCGCGCTTCAACTCGTTTCGGCGCTCCTTGGCTTACTTGGCCGTGTTCGCCGTGGCCGCACCGGCGGGGATGCTGGTGGGCGGGGCCCTGGAGAACGGGCCGGCCTATCCGGTGCTGGCGGGGCTGGTGGCGGGCAACTTCCTCCACATCTCGACGACTATTCTGTTCGAGACGACGCCGGAGCACCGCTTCAACCGGCCGAAGATGCTGGCGGCGGCCGTGGGCGTGGCGCTGGCGCTGCTGGTGGCGTAACACTAACACCCCGGTCCCCTCTCCTGAAGGAGCGGGGGAGACATACAACATTGGGTAACGGAAATGGCTTCCGGAGGAGAGGGCGGAAGCATCAAAAAGAAGGTCCGAAGCATCCATTCGATGCTTCGGACCTTTCCTGGGAGGTTCGGGTAGGCGACCTACTTCGCCTCCAGGATATCCCCCGAATCGACCATTCCCTGCTTGACGGCGACGGAGCGCGAGCCCAGTACGCGGGTGAAGTTGGTGAAGTACGACGGCAGGCCCTCGGCGCGGGTGTCGGGGCCGGTCTGGAGCTCGTAATGCAGGTGGGGGAAGTTGGCACTGCCCGAGGCGCCAATCTTGGCGAGCGGCTGGTTAGGCTTCACCATATCGCCGACTTTGACGGTGAGGCTGCCTTGCTGGAGGTGACCGTAGACGCTGAATTCGCCGTTGCCGTGGTCGAGCACGAGGTAGTTGCCGAAGAGGACCATTGGATTGGTAGCGAGCTGCGACTGGTCGAACTGGCGGTTGTCGGGCTTATCGCTGACGGCGGCGACCACTTTGCCGGCGGCGACGGCGCGCAGCGCGGCGCCGAAGCCGGGGTAGCTCTTGTTGTCTTTGGCGTCGCCGGTGAACATCTCGCCCTTGGCGCTCACGGGCACGAAATCGTAGCTGTAGCGCATAAAGTTGGTCGTAATCCCGAACTGGCGGATGGGGGCAAACTCGTAGTCGAAGCGGCGGTGGTGGGCGTAGAAATCGTGGCCGTCGTACACAATCTGCCGGCCGGCGACAGGCAGAATCAAACTCGTCTTGGGCGTGAAGTCGAGGGGCTTGACAGTGACTTCGTAGGGGTACTCGCGGTCCTGCGCGGGGGTGGAGATGGAGAAAACGTAGCGCAGGGAAGCCAGCTCAACGGAGGCCTCGAAGGTATGGAAGGGATTGAAGATCAGGACGCGCTGCTTGGGGTCGAGGGTGCGTTTGGTGATGGTTTCGATGCTCGGGCGGGTGCCGCCGTCGTCGATGAAGCGCCGCAGCACCAGAATGCCTTTCTTGTCGAGCACGGAAAGCTCGATGCCGTCGATGGTGAGCTTCTCGTCGGTGAGGTTTTCGACGACGAAATCGAAGTTGACGTACTGGGCCGTGGGGCCGCGCTCGATGTAAGCCGGCTGCGGGCGGGCGGTGATGGTGACCAAAGGGGCTTCGGCGGCGCGGGCAGTCAGAAAACAGGTCAGCAGCGACAGGAGCAGGGAAATACGCTTCATCAAAGGGAAATGGGAGGGGAAACAAACCGCCGCAGCGAATCCGCAGCGAGGGGGGGAGCCGGGAGGATGGGGGGCGGGTTGCCTACGGAAGCGAAATCCGCTATTTACCTACCCAGCGTTCGGTGCCTATTATTTCATCGATTCTTTCCTCGAAGCGAGTGAGGTTGGGAGGATAGATAGGAAACCGCGTACGAGGAGCTGATCTTTCCCCACGGCATCCGTAGTAGTGGTCGACTGATTTCGTGCGGCCTTTGGCCGTGATAGAGGTTTGGACGGAAGGATTATCGGTTGCGACGTGGGCACAGCCATCTTCGTGGCTGTTATAGGAATCGCGCAAAGTGAAGTAGCCAACCGAGTCGATAGCAGCAACAAGCTGCCGCATTTGCTGAGATGACAACTTAGTAGAGTCTTTTCCTAGCACCTCCACATACTTTTCGCCTTTGTAATGAACACGCCCGTCAGCATAAATGGTGACGTTGTAGACAGGGCAGCGACCGTAGCATTCAGTACGTGCTAAGGTTATCTGATCGAAACTTGCACTTGTAGTTTTAGAATTTTTACTCGTTGTGCACCCTGCTTCCAGAAGCCCCACAAGGAGCCATACAGCGAAAAAATAAAGAATCAACGGGTGGTTCTTGCGAAGCATTATGCGAGCAAAAAATTTGCTTTGTCATTGCGAGGAGGCTTTGCGACGAAGCAATCCGGCGCGCGCTACACGGCAGCATACGCCGGATTGCTTCGTTCCTCGCAATCTTGACTTTGGCCTTTGGCAAACACAACAAATGCTCTCCGTGGCGTCCTGGACGGGCTTTCTGCATTTTCTGCACATCTGGATTGCAGCCGATGTGCAGAAAATACTGGACGGATTCCCCGCCGTCGATCCCCCACGCCCCACCCGCGAGAGAATAGGCCCTCCTGCGTCTGCGGGCGAGTCCTTGACCAATCGGGGGAGCGAGTATCGAACGAGCATAGGCCGACCAAAAGGCCAAAGTCAAGGCAATGACATGTTGAGGGAGCGGCTACGCAATTTCCGCTTATTCCGCGCTCCCCACCTCTAGTCCGTGGCCATTTGGTCCCGTCTCGCGCAGGCGTAGCAGAAAGGCAAAACCCAGCCCCAGCAGGCTGAGAATACCGAAAAACCAGAGCATCGGCGTGTAGCCGGCGATGTTAGTAGCCGAAGCGCCACTCCGGTCGTTGAGCCAGCCGACGTACCAGTTGGCACTGGCGAGCCCCACGTTCTGCACCAGAAACATCATCCCGTAGGCGGTACCGAGGCGGTGGGGCTCAACCAGCCGCGCGACCGACGGCCACAGCACGCCCGGCACGAGCGAATAGGCAATGCCGAGCAACACAGTCGACCCCGTGAGCGCTACGCTGCCTGTGCCGAGGCCAAGCAGCACGAAGCTAAGCGGCAGCAGCAGCGAGCCAACGGCCATCAGCAGCGCCCGGCGACCGATGCGATCCACCAGCCAGCCGAAGGCGGGGGTGGCGAAGATGGCGGCCAGAAAAACGTACGAGTTGAGCGTGGATGCGGCTTCGAGGTCGAGGCCGTGGGCGTGCTGGTAGTACTTGATGGCGAAGGTGCTGCGGAACGGCAGAATGGCCGAGTAGAACAGCACGCACAGCCCGGCGATGTACCAGTAGGAGCGATCAAAGCGGACGAGGTCGGCGAAGTTGACGCGCTCGGTGGGTGCGGGCGCGCCAAGCTGGCCGCGACGGGCCGCCGTACGCTCCATTCCCCAGTAGATGAAGCCCGCGACGAGGCCGGCGGCCATGATGGCGGCGGCGAGCCAGAGTGGAGCTTGCCAGCCCTGCTGGTAAAGGGGCTTGGCGAGCGTGGGCGATAAGTCGGCGGCGTAGGAGCCGAGGCGGCCGAAACTGATGTTGAGCCCCAGGGCCAAACCGAGGGTGGAGGCCACAAA
>JBKJUQ010000106.1:0-3680 GCA_046590685.1 Hymenobacteraceae bacterium | reverse complement strand
GGCCATTTCAAGCGGTTTTTGGAGTCCCGGAGGGACTACCCTCTCCGCTAGTGCGTAAGTCCTGTTAGAGTTGAAGCTGATCCGCATTCTGCCTCCTCAGTGCCTCATTGGCCTTGCTCACCACGCCAGGATGATGCCTATTAGTACCAGCACCGGCAGCAGGTAGGTGAGGGCGTACTTAATGAAATAGCCGTGGAAGCTGGGCATCGGGATGCCCTCTTGCTCCGCGACGGCCCGCACGAGTAAGTTGGGGCCGTTGCCGATGTAGGTCATCGCGCCGAACAGCACGGAGCCCAGGGCAATAGCGATGAGCAGGGGCTCCGTCGCGACATTAGCGGCGAAAGCGGCTACCTGTTGCGGGTCGGTGGCCGAGGCCCCGTGCCGCGCGAGGGCGACGGTGAGAAAGTTGGCGTAGGTGGGCGCGTTGTCGAGCATCGCGGACAGAACTCCGGTCGCCCAGTACAGGGGCACCGGGCGCACCCAGGTAGCGAATGCAGGATTCGTGGCCGCGCTCGCCGCCAGTTGCAGAGCGGGCATCATCGTCAGAAAAATGCCGAAGAAGAGAATGACGACCTCGCGCACCGGCGCCCACGTGAAGTGGTTGGCGTGCAGGCGATGGCTCGGCGTGCGCCAGTAGCAGATGCCGGCGGCGCCGAGCTGCACGATTTCGCGCAGGCCGAACAGGTAATGCCCGGCGATGCGTAACGCCGGCAGGTCGGGGAGGCGCCCCGGATCGAGGAGCACCGCGCCAACCACCACCGCCAGAAAAGGCAGGCTCCGCCAGCCATGGACGGTAAGCGGCGCTTGGCCACCGGGCGCGCGTACCCGGGTTTCCTCCGCCGCACTAAAGCCACCGCGGAGCGAATTTCGTCGGTCGCGCAGCCAAAAAAGCCCTAAAAGTGCCCCATTGGCCAGCAGCCAGTAAGGCCAGAGGTGCTGGAGGGTCCAGCCAAACGGTACGCCGCGCAGGTAGCCAAGCAGCAGCGGCGGGTCGCCGAGGGGCGTGAGTAACCCCCCGGCATTGGCGATAATGAAAATGAAAAACGCGACGTGGTAGGGCTGCGTCCGGCTCCCGTTGAGGCGCAGCAGCGGCCGGATGAGCAGCACCGCCGCGCCCGTAGTGCCAATCAGCGACGCCAGCACCGCCCCCACCGCCAGCAGGCCCACATTGCGGCCGGGCGTGGCGCGAACGTTTGCGCCCACGTAGAACGTGCCGCCTACTACGTAGAGGCACGCGAGCGTGGTCGCAAACGCGGCGTACTCGGCCAGGGTAGCGGCTACGGTAGCCGCCTCCTGGCGAATGCCTAAATACCAGCCACCTACCACCAAGCCTAAGCCTATGGCGACGGCCTCGTGGTGGCGGCTCCAGAAGGTGGGTAGCACCATCGGCCCCGCCGCCACGAGCGTTAGTAAGAGGAAGAAGGGGCCGGTCAGCCACAGCGGCACGGGCGCCGCGGGCATAGCCGTCAGTAGGAAGCTCAGCGGTGTCATTAGACCGCAACATACGACCCTACCCGTCCCCCCGTCGAATTCAGTACTTTTGCACCGCGCCGAAACCCCTACCCCGTGGAGCGGGTTGAAGCGCACAAGGCACCAACCCGGGCCGGCTACGTTCCGGCCTTTTTTCAAGTCCTAACCCTGTTTTAGTTATGGCAAATGAGCCCGTTTCGGTCTACGCGGAAGCGAATCCGAATCCTGAATCCATGAAATTTGTGTGCAACGCGACGTTCCTGCCCGATGGCGTCAGCGTTGATTACCCGACGCTCGAATCAGCCGTCAACTCGCCGCTGGCGCAGGAGCTGTTCAATTTCGAGTATGTCGGGCGCGTATTCATCGCGCAGAACTTCGTGACGGTCACGAAGAAAACGGATGATCACTGGTCGATTCTCATCCCGGAGATTCGCACCTTCCTCAAATCGTACGTTGAGAGTGGCGGCCAAGCCTTCTCCGTGGACCCGGCGCGCGAGCAGGAGGCCAAAGCCGCCGCGGCCGTGGGCGACCTGACGGCTGAGGATGCCGTGATTGCCCAAAAAGTAACAGACCTGCTTGAAAACTACGTCCGCCCGGCCGTTGAGCAGGACGGCGGCAATATTTCCTTCAAGCACTACCACGACGGCGTCGTGACTGTCCACCTGCAAGGCTCCTGCTCGGGCTGCCCGAGCGCGACGGTCACGCTCAAGTCGGGCATTGAGAATCTGCTTAAGCGAATGGTGCCCGAAGTGCGCGAGGTAGTGGCCGAGGGTGTGACTCTGTAATCACCTAGCTTGGTACTGTTATACGGTTAACGCGCACACGCCCGGCTCCTCCCAAAGGGGCCGGGCGTGTGCGCGTTAACCGTAATTTGAAGATCAACGTCCAATAGCCTCGCCAGCGAAGGGGTTAAAGTCGCGCGGGCTGAGCTGCCCCAGGTACCGCAGAGGGATCGGACGCTGCTGTTCGCGCGCGATAAGGACTTCATTGAGGCGACCCAAATTATAACGTTGGCCCACGACGACATAGCCAATTAAGCCGCCGGTATACACTATGGTACCCAAGATCAGGTTGCCTATTCGCAGCTGGGGTACCGACGAACGCAGTTGCGGATCGTATACGTTATGAAAGGAGGTAGCCGTCAGAACCGTACCGCCTACCACACCGCCAGCAAGCCACGGCCAGCCACTGCCTCGCTTACGCCGGAACATCCGGATAAGGGCTAACGCAGTGTCGTCGGCTACGTAGCGCTGCATCAATTCAGCTTCCAGACCAAGTACCAGCGTTGCGTTAGCTACAGCGGTCGAATTTTGCAACCGCTGCTGGTTCAAGTAAGCGTTACGCTGTTGCGTTTGCTGGTTTGCTTGATTGTTAACCTGCTGCTGACGCTGGTAATCCTGCCGGATCTGGTTGAGGCGGTTGAACGACGCCTGCTGTTGTTGCTGAACCTGGTTGTTGTGGTAGGTATTGTAATTATTATACGATGGAGTGGAGTAACTAGGGCGGTACTGTGCAGTGGCGATAAATGCGAAAAATGGAATAATGACTGCTAACAGCCAGCGACAGTAGAGGGCAATCATTAGAGAGGGAAATTAATACAAATTTTTGCAAGATACATTAGGTGGGGCGAACAGCCCAACGAACGCAAAAACGCCCGGCCTCCGCAAGGAAGGCCGGGCGTTTTGCGTTGAGCTACCTGCCGTTTACCGGGGCTGGTTGCCGGATAGCGGATTATTGCCCAGGGAGCCGGGGTTGTTGGCCATCGCGCCGGCCGCGCCCATCAGGCCGCTCGACGTAGCAACCGGTGCCGGTGCCATTGAGCGGTCGAGGCTCGGGATACCCGAAACGTCATCGCCGTCGGTGCCTGGGGTAGAGTGCATCAACTCCGCGCCCGATTTGGTGCGGCTGATGGTGTCGTAGATGATCGCCGAGGCGACGAAGATCGACGAGTACGTACCGAACACGACCCCGATGAGCATCGCGAACGAGAACGAGCGCAGCGTCTCGCCCCCGAAGATGTAGAGCACCAGCACCACGAGGAAGATCGTAGTCGAGGTAATCAGCGTCCGCGAGAGCGTCGAGTTGAGCGCCGGGTTGGCGATCTGGGCGAACGTCAGGCGGGGGTTCTCCTTGAGGTACTCACGGTGGTCGGTTTCTCGATGAACGACACGGTCGTGATCTACGACCGTCTGCGGGAGTACCTCAAGGAG
>JBKJUQ010000538.1:0-1968 GCA_046590685.1 Hymenobacteraceae bacterium | reverse complement strand
TGAGGGCGGTCGAGCGGTCGGCGTCGGTGATCTCGCGCCCGCCCTGCTGGGTGTTCTGCCCGACGTTGATCGCCAGCTCCGTCTGGTTCCAGCGTTCGACCACTTCGCGGGTGGCAGTGATGACGTCGTCGAACTTCCCCCCGTGCGGGTACGCTTCGAGGCGCGTGAAGTGGTCGCGGAAGACCGCCGAGAGGTCTTCCAGGGAGCGCTTCGCATCGGCGAATACATCGCCGCACAGCCGAATAAGCCTAATCATCGATTAAAATGAAAAAGTTAGGAGCTGCCCGTGAGTCGGATGGCACCGTGCCATCCGTCCCCAGCGGTCCGGCAAACATACTCAAATTAGTTTCTGGTGAGGGCCCGCTCGCCCCGTTTTTCCGGAGATGCTTTTCGCGCCCGCCGCAGCCACTCCCGGAAAGTCGGGAATGCCTTTCATGAGCGCTGAAGCCACTCCCGGAAAGTCGGGCGCCGTATTCTTTCCCCACGACCTTTGCCCGGCTAATTCTGAACTCCCGAGCTCTTGGCGGTGCCAGGGGCGAGGGCGCGGACGTCGAGCAGCTCCCAGGCGCTAAGCAGCTCGGCGCGGGGCACGGCGGTTTCCGATGCCGGTGCGGCAGGCCGGGCCGGCGTGTTCGACTGGCACGTGGCAAGCCGCGCGGCGCGCGACAGGATGAGCAGCGCGGTCAGCAACGCGGCGTAGGGTAGGCGAGGAGAGACGCTGGTTTTCATAGGGTTTGAGGCAGTGGCGGCCCGCTTGTAAGTGGTGCTCAATAGGTGAGCGCGGAACCAAACATTTCTTTTTAAGCCTTACGCCGCGTACCTTTGTGGCAGAATCCGCCGCGCCGGGCCGTCCATCTTTCTTGGGCTGGCCCGTATTTTTTTGCTTGCGTGGCCCCACACAGTCCAGTTTTGGGGGGCGGAAGGGAAGTTGAGGGCATTTGTCGGCGATGATGGAGGGCACCGGGAGGTGCGGGCTCCGCGCGTGCCGGACCAGAAGCTCCCGGTTTCACTGCCGCTCGTTGCAGTCAGTTGTATTATGGAAAAAGTAGCATTTGATACCCTCGGCCTGTCCGAGGAGCTCCTGCGCGCCGTGCAGGAAATGGGCTTCGAAGAAGCCTCGCCGATTCAATCGGCCGCGATTCCGGTGATTCTCGCCGGACGCGATGTAGTCGGTCAGGCCCAGACGGGCACCGGCAAGACGGCGGCCTTTGGCCTGCCCGCCCTCCAGGCGATCGACATGAGCCTGCGCGCCCCGCAGGTGCTCGTGCTCTGCCCCACGCGCGAGCTGGCGGTGCAGGTAGCCGGCGAGATTCAGAAGCTCGCCAAGTTTATGCGCGGCCTGACGGTGGTGCCGATCTACGGCGGCGCCTCCTACGACCGCCAGCTGCGCGCCCTGCGCGACGGTGCGCAAGTGATCGTCGGTACGCCCGGCCGGGTGATGGACCACCTGGAGCGCGGCACGCTGGTACTCGATAACGTCAAGAAGATCATCCTCGATGAAGCCGACGAGATGCTCGATATGGGCTTCCGCGAAGACATCGAGTTCGTGCTGACCCGGATGCCCGAGGAGCGCCAGACGATCCTGTTCTCGGCGACGATGAGCAAGCCGATTCTGGACCTCACGCGCCGCTACCAGCGCAACCCCGAGATGGTGCAGGTGCAGCACCAGACCGTGACGGTCGAGAACGTGGAGCAGTCGTACTTCGAGGTGCGCTCGGCGATGAAGATGGAGGCCACGGCCCGTCTGCTCGATATGTACAACCTCAAGTCGGCGATCATCTTCTGCAACACGAAGCGGATGGTCGACGATCTGGTATCCGACCTGCAAGCCCGCGGCTACTTTGCCGAAGGGTTGCACGGCGATATGAACCAGCAGCAGCGCTCCAACGCGCTCAACAAGTTTCGGTCGGGTACGCTGGAGATTCTGATCGCCACCGACGTCGCCGCGCGCGGCATCGACGTATCCGA
>JBKJUQ010000443.1:0-7202 GCA_046590685.1 Hymenobacteraceae bacterium | reverse complement strand
CTCGCTTTCAGCCTGTTGCAATTGCGCGCCAACAAGGTAGGGCAGCACTGCTTGTATATCCTTTATCATTGGCTTAACCTGCTTCCCTTCAACGTTCATTCGGTTTATTGTTGAGTTAAGTCTAATGTAGTGCTTGTAAATACTCTGTCCGCTGTTAAGGCCGTATTTGCTGGCTAGGATATTAGCGCGTTCGTCGTCGGCTACGGGTGTGCCATTGTAGATACATAACAGGGCTATTTGCCGCAAAGACAGTTTCGGCGCTGGGGCGGCTTCTGAGGCAGCCCCATCATAGGCGGGCGCTGAGGCGGCTTCCGCTGGAGTAGGGCTGGCTGGGGCCGGGGTAGGTGCTGGGGCAAGATCAAATAGGGCTAAGACCGCCCGACTTTGAGCCGCGCCGGAAGTACAGGAAACCCAATACTCCAACTCTCTGCCCTTCCCTTGAAACTCTTGGGGGTAGTCGTAGCCAGGATTGGCCAGAAGCCGCTTTAGCGCGGCCCGAACGGCCTCATTGCGCTTTTCTTCAGCGTATTCTTTCACTTTCGCCCTTTGGTAGGGTGAAAGTTCGCGGAATAGCTCAGGGTGGCTGGCTACTTCGTCGTAAAGGGCTGTTAGCGCGGTTTGATCTAACATCGGTGGGGCGGTTTGTGGTGAAGGGGTGGAAAGGAAATTGGCTACAGTAGACCGTCAAAGGCAGCATCCATCGTTTCGGATGCGAAGGAATCCAAGTAAATAGCCGTTACTGATTCCGACTTATGCCCCATACTCTGCGAAATGACCCCCATCGGTGCGCCGCTGATTTTCAAGGCTGTAGCGAAGGAATGCCTAGCCACGTAGGTTGTGAGGGGCGCCGCAATTCCTGCCATTTCCCCTAGCTCTTTAAGGTCTGTATTAACCTGCCCCAAAATCTTGTGCATCCGATTTTTGGCTTGCGTAGGCGTGATGTGCTTCGCGCCGTCTAGGATGGGGAAAACGTAGCTCTGGGGCGTGGCGTGGGTGAAGGGCCGATAGGCAGCAACAATGGCAGCGGCCGGGGCTAGGAGCTTCAACGCGAATTTGCCGCCCGTCTTTTGGCGCACGTAGTTAAGCCGCTGGGGGTGGCCCGTAGCAGCATCGGCGCCGCTCAGGTCTTGCCAGCGTAGCTGAGCTAGGTCCACAAAATTGATTCCCCCAACGTAGAAGCTGAATAGGAATACATCCTTAGCCAGCCGGTGCCGTTCGGTACCTGGGGCTAGTGCCTCTAGCCGCCGTACATCTTCGCGGCTGATTGCTCGCTTAGCCGTGCTTACGTCAAACTTCCCAACTTGGAACTTCTGACGTTCGGCCACGGTGCGCGCGAAGGGGTACGTTTCGGCCTTAGCCAGCCCGGCTGCTATGGCCTTGTTCAGCACCGCCCGCAACGTGCGGAACCGTAGGGAAAGCGTGATTTCGGTAACCCCGGTTGCCCTCAGGGTCGCTTCCCATTCATTGCAAAAGTTGACTGATACGGCGCTGATGTGAATATCGCCCCCAGCTTGCGGGTACTCCGACAGTATATACTTGTGGAGCTGGTTCTTTAGGTCAATGTAAACCGTTGCGTTCCCGACCTGCCCGCTGTTTCGCATTTGGGCGGCTAGTTCGTCAATATAGGCAAGCAGCTTTTTGGTCGGCCGGGCGGTAGCCCGTTTTTCTACGGCACGGGCGGCTACGTCGGTAGGAGCGTGGGCTTCGTCGGCTTCAGCCAGACCCGTAGCAGCGTCGGCGTACTTCGCTTCCCATTGGCGTATAGCCAAAAGTAACTTTTCGCGCTGGGGTTCGGGGTAGCTACGTCGTACTTCCTGCTTTTCGGCGTTCCAATACTTCGGGTGAAGGGATAGGCCCGTGGAAATGTGCTTACGATCTTTCCCTTTGCTAATACGCAATACAAAGGGGTGGGAACCATCCGATAGAGTCTTAGAAATGAAGTACACGACTTTGACCCGTGCCTTCCCTTCCTTGTGTGCGGTTGTCTGGCTCATTGCGCTTGCTGAATATCTTGCTTTTGCCGGTTTGCGCTCCGGTTTGCACAAAGATAACAAGCGCCGTGATACTTACGATAACCCACAATGAACAAAACCCGCCTTACAGCCCGTAGAAGCTAGTTTTGATAAGCAGTCTAACCTACCGAAAACGAAGGTGGCTCAGCTTCCCAAGCTGAGGGTCGCGAGTTCGAATCTCGTTTCCCGCTCGTTGAAAATCAGCCACTTCGTCGCAAGGCGGGGTGGCTGATTTATTTTTGGTGCCTACGGCGGTTACAACAAGGCTGACGTAGCCCGCCGCTTTATAAGCTCCTCCTGATGAAGTAATCACGGTGATTCGGAGGAAATGGGGATCTATCTTTCATTCCACGATGGCCTCAACCTTATACCATGGCGAAGTGGCGCGCAGCACGGAAGTGCGCGCCATCGGCAGCCAATAAGCGGCTGGCTTAAGCGGTCGAGAGTTAAAAGAGCCCTTAGCTTCGCCCAGTCACCCCGGTGAGCGGCAATGGCGACTTCGTCCAACAGGCGCATCCACCCTATCCACCCGCGCGGTGCGCTGCCACTCGCTTACCTGAGCGCCTACTATACCGGACGCACCAGCCACAGCTGGCGCGCCGACGAGTTGTGGGCCCAAAACCCGGACGCGTGCAGGTACCCGGCACGCCTGATTCGGGCCACGGCGACCGCATGGCGTAACCACCCGAGCGGACTGACCGCGCCAGGCACCTCCGATCAAGTATGAATCGGCGCTATCCCCTACCGGCCTAGCCAGCCTAGCCTTGGCGCGACCGCTACACGCGTCGCGTCGGGGTTGGGACGGGCGCCATCAAGCCGGATTACCTGTGCATATCACATCAATATGCTAGAGCGCGGCGGAAGAACTCGTCGGTGCTTTGTAGCCGCCTACGCCCCTGACCCGGCGTGGCGGCCCTTCACCTCCTGATCCGTTTTCTGATGAAGAAGTTTTTCCCCGCACGCGGCTTGCTTTTGAGTTGGCTGACGCTGGCCGGTGCCGGCCCGGCCCTGGCGCAGCTCACCGTCACGGGCCGCGCCCCGGTGCGCAATGCCCTCACCGCCCCGCGCGCCGCCAACGTGGTGCTGACCTTTTCGCAGGGCGTGGCGCCCCCCACCGCCGCGCACGTCAAAGTGTTCGACGGCCGTACGGGCCAGTTGAAAGCCGGTGCTTACAGCACGGTGGGCAATGTGGTCACGTTCAACCCCACGGTGGACTTTCACGCCGGCGCCGAAGTCAGCGTCTCGGTGCCCGCCACCATCCTAAGCGCCACCACCGGCCAGCCAGCGACGCGGCAGGTGTATCAGTTTCGGGTGAGCGCCACGGGCGGCGCGGGTACGCTGGCCTACGCGAGCAAAGCGGCGCTGCCCGCCGCTACGCCCGCCCCGAACCCCGCCGATGTGCAGCTCGCCGACCTGGACGGCGACGGCGACCTCGACGGCGCCGTCGCCTCGCCGGCTACCGGCACCGTGGAGGTGCTGCTCAACGACGGCGCGGCCCACTTGCTGCCTTCGGCGCCCCGCCGCCGCGACGGCTTGCCCGGCTGCGACCGCCTGCGTCTGGCCGACCTCGACAACGACGGCGACCCCGACCTGATCGCCGGCGCCTCCTCGGCGGCAGCGGTGACGGTTTGCCTCAACGACGGCACCGGCCGCTTCGGGCCTCCCGTGGCCGTGGGCGGCACCTGGGGCCGCCCCACCGACCTGGGCGCCGCCGACCTCAACGCCGACGGCTTCCTCGATCTCTACGTCACCGACGCGACCAACAGCCGCCTGCGGGTGCTGCGCAACGACGGCACCGGCGCCTTCCCCGCCGGCGGCATCAGCGACGTATCGTGCCCCGGCAGCCCCACGGGCGTGGCCTGCACCGACTTCAACAGCGACGGCATCCCTGATTTCGCCGTCGCCTGCCGCGACAATGGCCAGGTAGCGATCCTTCTCTGGCAAATTTCGCAGTGGACGCAGAGCGCCACCATCAGTACCGGCGCCGGCTCGAACCCCACCGAAGTGGCAGGCGGCGATTTCAACGGCGACGGCAAATCCGATATCGCTCGGGTCTGCGCCGGCAACGACGGCACCAACGGCGCGGCCGTGGTACCGAGCCAGATTCAAATCTTCGTGCAGGGCACCACCGGCGCGTTCAGTTTCCGCCAAAGCCTGCGCGTGGGCCTGCTGACCAGCGACCTGGAGTTGGCCGACGTGAACGGCGACGGCGCACTCGACCTGCTCTGCGCCGATGGCGAAGGCTCGTCCGTGACGGTCTGCCTCAACTCGTGCTGCACCGCCACGGGTACCTTCTCCGACGGCTCTACCGCCGCCCGCCGCGCCAATGGGCTGGTGTTCACCGCTGGAGAGCTTTCCCGCCGCCTCGCCAGCGGCGACCTCGACGGCGACGGCGATATCGACGTGCTGACCGCCAACGCCGGCTCAGCCGATGCGAGTGTGCTGGAAAACACGCCGCTTGCCACGATAGGGACGCTTTCGCCGCCGTCGATGGGTTTTGCCCCCCGGCCGCTCAATGCCATTACCCTTACGGCGGTTGGTGGTCCGCTCAATGTCGCTACTTTCGGCGGCGTGGTGCTGCGCGACAATCACGGCGAGGCCCACCGGCCCGGCGCCGACTTCCCGCTAAGCTCCGGCGCCGACGGCGGCGTGGCGCTGCTGCTGCCGGCCGTACAGGCCGCCCGCGAGGCCGCCCGCCGAATGACCGTAGCCCCCGGCGCCCGCCTGACCAATGGCGCGGCGCTGCGGCCGTTTTCGTGGAGCTTCGACACCCGCCCCGACCCCTCCAACGGCCTGCCCGCCCCCGACGGCTCGACCCTGGCGCTGCCTTCCGGCGCCGTCTGCACGATGGCCGACTGGGACGGCGACGGCACCAACGACCTGATCGTGGCTCTGCCAACCGCCGGCGGCTGGGAGCTCCAGGTGGCGGCCAAACTCCGCACCACCGGCTGGGGGCCGCTGACCACGGTCCGAACCAGCCGTCAGGCTTTCACGCCCAGCCTGATTCGTTGCGCCGATATGGACGGCGACGGCCTACCCGAAACCGCCCTGGTCGGGACGCTGACCAGCGGCGGGGGCGGCACCAGCGCCGGTCTTTATATTAAAATAGAAGGTGTGCCCGGCGAATCGGACGCCCTCCCACTGCCGGAGCCGGCCACTTCCCTGGACCTGGTCGACGTGGACCACGACGGGAAGCTGGAAATCCTGATTGCGATGTCGCATAGCGTCGTCATCAACCGGTTCGGGGCGAACGGGAGCAGCACCCGCATTTTTCCGATACCCGGGCCGGCAACCGGCCTCACGATTGGGTTGGGTAATCCGACGAGCCGATCACCTGACGACCCCATCTTCTGGCTCCACACCATCTCTGGTATTGCCGGCGCCGCGCCGCGCATCGTGCGCACCCCCCTAGATATCACTGGCGTACCGCACGTCGACGAGGCCACCACGCTCACCAGCCTCACGGGTAACGTCGGCCGTACGGTTGTGGCCGATCTCGACAACGATGGTATCCCGGAAGCGATAACGCCGATGACCAGCCTGCACGCCATCAATACCAAAGGCACCGGCGCAACCAATGGCCGCACCTTCCCAACCGGTGCGGGCTCGGGGCCTACGCAGGTGTGCGTGGGGGATATCGACGGCGACGACGACCGCGACCTGGTCGTGGTTTGCCCCGGCAACTCCACCCTCTGGATCGGCCTCAACGACGGGCGCGGCGATTTCGCGGCAAGCCGCACGGTGACCGTAGACGCCGTGCCACTCGAAGCCTGGCTCAACGACTGCGACGACGACGGCCGCACCGATGTCGTGGTGCGCTGCGCCGACGGCTCGGTGCGCTTCTTCGAGGTGGGCGCGCTCTCCCCGCTCGACCTCATCATCAGCACCCCCACCGTGCTGGTGCCCGGCACGTACCGCGACATCACGGTGCTCGAAGGCGGCGAGGCCATTTTCGCCCCCGGAACGTGCGTGAGCACCACGGGCACGTTCCGCGTCCGGCGCGGTGGCACGGTGAAGGGCGGTACCTGCATCCCGAATCCGCTGGGGTCGCGCTTCATCCTCGAGGATGGCGGCATTCTGGAGATTCCGCAGTCTCAGGGCCTATCGGCTGACGGCTCGTTCGGGCCGATTACCGGCGCGGGCGCAATGGAGCTGTCGGCGAGTGCCGTGTACCTCTACACGGCCACTGGCGCGCAGGAAACCGGTGCTGGCCTACCGACCGTCATCGGCGATTTGCTGCTCGGTAGCGACGTTACGCAACTCACGCTCACCAACCCGGTGGCCGTGGAGGGAGCGCACGGTACCGGGGCGGGCGGTGGTAAAGTCTCGATGCAGGACATCCACTTCGTCTCGGAGGCCGGCAAGGTGTCGATGAGCGATATGAACTGCTGCGGCTCAGGCAGCCCCAAGAAACGCATTGTCTCGAACGGCAAGCTCACCCTCGGCTCTTCCGCAGAAGGCACAGCCGTGTTCGACGTGTCGCGCATCGAGACCGTTGGCGACGTGACGGTGCGGCAGTACGTGCCCGCCGTGCCGACCAACCTCGGCTACCACCACTTCAGCCCGCCGGTGGGGCTGACGGTGAAATTTGAAGACCTCATCGTGACCTCCGCGACCGGCGCCCCCGTTTACACGCCCGTGGTGAACCCGGCGTACAACGTAGCCGCCAATCCGAGCGCGGTGCGGCCGTACCCGACCGTGTTCGGCTTCGACGAAACCCGGCGGCCGGGGCTGACCGATTTCTCATCCGGCTACTACTCGCCCGATGCGCTGACCGCGCCTTGCCCGTCGGGCAAGGGCTGGTCGATGTACGTGCCGAGCAACATCACGTGGTCGATGACCGGCACCGTGCCCGGCGACGTGGTGATTTCGGGGTTGACGCGTACCGGAAACACCGCCAAATCGGGCTGGCACGAGCTGGGCAATCCCTTCCCGAACGTGCTCAACTGGGACCGGATGACCATCCCGGCGGGAATGAGCGGGGCCGTGTTCGTGTGGGAATCGGCCGGCGGCGCCAATGGCCGCTACCTTACCCGCGCCAACGGCCTGGGCAACCTCGAAGACGGTCTGATCGGGGTGGGACAGGGCTTTTTCTGCCAGGTCATTGACCCGGCCGCCGCGCCCGTGACGCTCACTATCCCCACCGACGCCACCGAGAAGCCGAAGAACTACGTCGGCCACGTCACGCTG
>JBKJUQ010000104.1:0-27447 GCA_046590685.1 Hymenobacteraceae bacterium | reverse complement strand
GGCGCCGTGCACGGCGTCGATTCCGTACAGTACGGGCACTTTGGTGCGGGTCTGCTGCGTGGCGACTTCCTGAATCTGCCCGATGGTGCGGAACCACTCCTGCGGCGTGCGCGCGCGGTTGTTTGCCGCATTCAGAATCGAGCCGACGTGGTAGTCGACCACCGCCCGCCGAAGCTTAGCGGGGTCAATGGCGAACGGCTCGTTGCTCGCGTAGCGCTCCTTGCCATTACCGATAACGTCGAGCGTAATCTGCGCCATCTGGCCCACTTTCTCTTCGAGCGTAAGACCGGCGAGGACCGTTTCGATCCGCCGGTCAATTTCGGCCGCCGTAGCAGGTAGATAGGCGGCAGTGGCAGGGGCAGATTTGGCTTTAGTCTTTGATTTTTGGGCCTGTGCGCTGGGGGCTGCGGTGCTGGCAAGCAGCAGGGCCAGCAAGGCAGCTCGTAGGGTAGGGGAGGAGGAGAGCATCGAAAAAGCAGCGAGAGGGAGCGTAACGCGAAGCTCCAGCTTCGCGGCCTGATCAGTTCGACGGCAGCGCTGGAGCGCCGCGGCACGCGCGAAACCGGCTTAGGGCTGCACGTAGAAGGGGATGTTGGCGGTCGCGACATTGTCGTGTCCGTCGGTGGCATACAGAAATAGGCGGTAAGCGCCGGGAGCGGCGGGGGCGCGCAGGGTGGCCCGCCCATCGGAGCCGGCCGTCAGGCGTCCGCTGAGGGGTTGCGGGCGACCTTCGCGGTCGCCGCCCGTCCCCAGGTCGGTGCTTTCGGGGAGCAGCTCCCAGCGGTACGTGAGGGGGTCGTGGTCGGGATCGGTGACGGTCGCCACTACCGGGCACGGCACGTTGGGGCGCAGGTACACGGCCTCGGTGGCCACTTGACCATTGAGGCGAAACGAGCTCAGATGGGGAGCGCGGTTCGCGGGGGCTTTCCCCTGCCAGAGCATCTGGAGTACATCGAGCACTTCGGTTTCCTCACCCGCTTCGGTAAATAGGCCGTACCACGTCGGCGTCCGTTCCTGTTTCTGCCCCCACAGGAAGACGTAGGAGCCGAGGCACCGGGTGGCGTCGCGCGGGATCGATGCCTCGTAGCGCGCCTGGTACACGGCTGCTTTCTGGGCGCTGGTTTCTTCCACTGAGGCTTGCCACGGCGTTTGCGGGCCCTCCCAGTGACCGGTCGGCCCCCATTCGCCTACCAGATAGGCGCCCGGCCAGCCGGCCGCGCGCACCTGCTGCGGCAGCGTCAGGAGGTCGGCGTAGGTGTTGATCGCGAGCAGGTCGAGCGCCGGGCAGCGGGTATTAAGGTAGTTGACTTCCTTTTTCGCGATGCCCGCCAGCACGGTGGTGGCGGGGTGGTTGGGGTCGATCTCGTGAATCATGCGGGCGATGTCGTTCACCGCGTTCCAGACTTTGGGGTTGGTGTACTCCAGGTTCAGCTCGTTGCCAATGCCCCAGAGCAGCAGCGCGGGGGCGTCTTTATACTTCGTTACTTCCGCCCGCAGCGTAGCGAGCTGCGCGGCGACTGCCTGTGGATCGTCGTAGTTGAAGCCGTGGCGCTCGCGGGCGACATTCAGGCCCAGCATCACGGTCAGGCCGTGCGCCTGAGCGTCGGCCAGCACGCGCCCGGCATCGTCGGTGCTCCACGTGCGGATGGAGTTGCCGCCGTACGCGGCGAGCCGATCGAGGTACTGTTGGCCGCCGGCGCCTTTGATAAAGTAGGGCTGCCCGTCGCGCAGCAGCTGGTAGCCGGCCGGGGTGCGGCGCACTTCTACCTTGACCGGAAACACCAGAGCCAGCCGCTGGTCGCCGGGCTGGGCGGCCGCTGGCGACGGCGCAACCGCGCTCAACAGCGCCCCCAAACCGCAGAAAGCACTAAAACGCATATCGGCAAAAGCGAAAACAAGTGAAGTAGCGGGCCGCAGTGCCGCCGGGAAAACCGCCTTACTCGATGAGTCAACCGTCGGACGCGCTACGCGACCGCCACCGCCCGGCGCGAGCCCTTGAGGCCGTACCACGCGATGAAGGCGTAGCACACCACCGGTAGAATAAACGCCATCCGAAGGGAGCTATTGTCGGCGATAGCGCCGAACGCCATCGGTACCAGCGCGCCTCCCACAATAGCGGTGCACAGTAGCCCGGAGGCTTCCTCCGTCAGCCGGCCCAGCCCGGCTACGGCAAGCGTGAAAATGGTCGGGAACATCAGAGAGTTCATCAGGCCTACGGCCAGCAGGCTCCACATCGCTACTTCGCCGCGGGTCGTGATAGACAAGCCAATCAGCGCTACTGCACCCACGGCGTTTATCGCCAACAGACGTCCCGGCCGGATGCGGCCCAGCAGGTAGGTGCCCAGAAAGCGCCCTACCATGGCCGCGCCTCCATAGTAGGCCACCCGCTGGCCGGCTATTTTAGGTGCTAGGCCCGCAACATCGGTTTGGCCGAGGTACGAAACCAAGTGCGAACCGATGGCAACTTCCGCCCCTACGTACGCGAAGATTGCCGCTATGCCGAACGCCAGATGCCGATAGCTCCAAGCACGCCGGGCCTCTTCGCCGAGGCCAATTGGGCCGACCGTGCCATGTTCAATAACAGGCAGCTTCAACTGACTCAGCACAAAAGCAATCAGTACCAGCACCCCGCCAATAATCAGATACGGGAGTTGCACGGCTTGCACGTCGATAGCGGCGGCCGAAGACGTCGTTTCCAGATCGGGCAGGTTCGCCAGAATTAGCCTCGCCCCGATCAACGGCGCGATGGTCGTGCCGAGTGAATTAAATGCTTGCGTGAGGGTCAGGCGAGACGAAGCCGATTCGGGCCGGCCCAGTATGGCTACGTACGGGTTGCCCGCTACTTGGAGCATTACCACCCCGGACGCTAGTATAAACAGTGCGCCTAGAAACAGCCCGTAGGCACGGCTCGCGGCCGCGGGGTAGAACAGGAAGCAACCGAGCGCCGCCACCAGAAAGCCCAGCAGCATCGCCTTTTTGTACCCAATGCGCTCGACAAGCTTACCCGCCGGCAGCGACATCACGAAGTAGGCCCCAAAAAAACATAGATTAATGAGGTTAGCCTGCGTGTACGAAAGCTGGAAGATGGCCTTTAGGTATGGAATCAGCGTGTCGTTGAGACACGTGATGAATCCCATCATAAAGAACAGCACCGTTAGCGACGCCAGCGCCGAGCCGTAGCGCGGGCCGTCGGCGCCGGCAGGAGCTGACTCAGAAACAGGGGCGGCAGATTGCGGAGTGGCAAAAGCCATAGAGAAAACGGAAGGTAAGAGAAGCCACAAGGGGCCGGCTGACCGCGATTGCTTGCGCCAGCCGGCCCCCGTTCAGGCTCCGTGGAAGCGGATAACGCCAGGACTTAACGAACGATGCTGAGCTTGCCGCTCACCACAGCCCCATTCACCGCGACGCGGTACTGGTAGAGACCGCTGGCGAGGGTAGCCGTCGAAAAACGCACGGTTTGCTCGCCGGCGGCTTTGGGTTGGGCCGCGAGGGGCGAGGCTACGCGACGCCCTTGCAAGTCGAAGAGCTCCACGCTTACCGTGGCGGGGTTGCGCAGCGTGAAGCGCACGCTAGCCTGGTCGGAAGCAGGATTCGGCCACGCCGTCAGGCCCGCCGCCGCCTTATCGGCGTTCAGACCCGTGGGCACGCCTTGCAGGGCCGGGCCGTACCAATCATCGAGGTAGAACCGCTGCCGCACGAAGGTGTTGGCGGCAATCAGCAGCACGAATTCGTTGACGCGGGTAGAGGCGACGCCCGGGTCGGGGCGCGCGCTGTGGGTAAACGTGATGGTTTCCCAGGCATTGGCCACGGTGGTGGTGGCGAGGTACTCGGAGTGGCGCCCGGTGGGGTAGTTGCCGCCGTTGGCGACGCTCGAATCCTGCATCGTGATCTGGAGGGGAATCCCGACGGCCGGGCTGAACACTTTCAGCGTCATGCGCTTGGCATTGGTCAGGTAGGGCGTCACGTCGATCACGCGATAGGTGGGGCGGGCCACCAGCGCATCGTACTGGCTGGTGCTGCGGGTGTAGCGGCCCACGCGGGCGCTGGTGTTGGCGGCGCTGGGCGCGGGGTTGAGCGTATCGGCATTGAGGTTGCCGCTGGTCAGCCGCGAGCTATAGGCGAGGTAGCGATTGGCCTCGAAATCGTCGTAAATCTGCTCGACCACCGTCGGCGGCATCGGCGCAAAATCCGGCCCCATCAGATCGTCGAGGTAGTACACGTCGGCGGTGTTGGTGTTGGGGTTAATGAGCAGCACCATCTGGTTCACATCCGTGGGCTGCACGGTGGGGTCGGAGGTGCCACCCGTGAAAACGAAAGTGAGGGTTTGCCAGGCATTGGCTACCGTGGTGGTGGCGTTGAAGGTACCCGCCAGGTTGCCGTTGGGGTAGCCCGTGGCGGCCTTCACTTTATCCTGCATCACCAGCTGAAACGGGATGCCCACGGCGGGGCTGTACACCTTCATCGTCAGCGAGCGGGTGCCGGCCAGGTACGCGCTGGCATCGCCAAACTTAGAGGCGAGCTGCGGCTGAAACTGAATCACGTCGAACTGAATCCCGGCGTTGCGGGTGTACTGGCCCACGGTGGGGCTCGGATTGGCGGGGCTGGTGGCGGGGTTGGGGGCGTTTTGCACCAACGTACCAGCGGTATAGGTGTACGAAAGCAGCCGGATGTTTTCGAAGTTGTCGTACGTGATCTGCGCCGGTGGCGGCGGTGGCGGGGTGGTGGCGAATGCCGGCCCCATCAGATCATCGAGCAGATAGACGTCGTTGGTGTTGGTGTTGGGGTTGATGAGCAGCACCAGCTGGTCGATGTCGGTGGGCTGCACGGTGGGGTCGGAGGTGCCGCCCGCGAACGTAAACGTGAGGGTTTGCCACGCATTGGTTACCGTGGTGGTGGCGTTGAACGTGCCGGCCAGATTGCCGTTAGGATAGCCCGTGGCGGCCTTCACTTTGTCCTGCATCACCAGTTGAAACGGGATGCCCGTAGCGGTGCTGTACACCTTCATCGTCACGGTGCTGGTGCCGGCCAGGTAGGCGCTGACATCGCCAAACTTCACCGGGCTTTGCGGCCGTATCTGAATCACATCGAACTGTGCGCCCGCGCTGCGGGTGTACTGGCCCACGGTGGGGCTCGGATTGCCGGTGCCGACGGCGGGGTTGGCAAAATTCTGCACCAGCACCCCATCGGTGTAGGTGTACGCGATCCGGCGCGTATTCTCGAAATTATCGAGCAGGACTTGGGCATCGGCCGCGTGGCTCAGGCCCAGAAGCGCCCCGCTAAGGAGCGCGCATCGAGTAAAGAAATTCATTGCGGGAGTGCGGGTAACGGGTGAAAAAACAAGTAGGTAAAATACGAAAAAGGCGCACCGCGGCGGTGCACCGTCATTTGGCAGCGATGGGAATGGGCGGAACGGGCAGCACCGTCCCGAACAGGCTCGCGTCGATCCAGCCGCGATTTTTGTCGGCGCCGGCGATAGCCATGCTGCCGAAAAAGTTTTCGCGCTCGGCGCTGGCGTCATTGTCGCAATAGGCCAGGGCGAAGCCGATGGGCTGGTTGGCCAGCACCGGCAGCGGCTGACTGGCAGCGGGGCGCTGCTCGTCGTAAGTGGCTGGGTACAGCGCGATGGCGGCCTCCCAGGTGGTCACCTTACCCCGCTGCTGGTGGCGGGCGCGCACGTGCTGGTCGAAGAGGTGGCCCTTTTGGTCGGCGCCCATATCGACCACGTGGCCATCGAGGGCGACGTGGTAAGCGAAGGCGTCGTGGTTGTACTGGTGCTCACCGCCGGAGTGGTCGGGGTCCACGAAGATTTCCAGGCAGTCGTCGTCCCACCACTGCGTCAGCGGATCGGGGTGGGTGTCGCGCAGCACATCGTCGGTGATCTCGGCGAGCACGTAGAGGTGCGTGGCGGTCCAGACGATTTTATAACGGCCCGAGAAGTCGGCCGCGGTGGTAGGTGGCCCGAGCCACCGCTGATCGAGGGCCGCCCAGGGAGCGGTCGCCCAGCAAGCCTCGGCGGCCCGGCCATCGGCGATGGGCGCCGTAGCAGCGTAGGGAGCGGCGTAGAGCCGCGGCGTTGGACCGGTGGGAGCGGCGGCCACCAAGCCGCTCAACAGGCAGCCCGCCGCCGCCACCCGCGCCCACGGGGAGCGGGTGCGCCGGCGGGGCGAAACGCCCGAAAAAACCAACGATCGCGGTGTACGCACGGGGCTGCTAGTACTGGTAGAATTTCACGTAATCCACCTGCATCTGCTGCGGAAACGTGGTCGTCGCGTCGGGGTCGCCGTCGAAGATGCCGCCCACCGCGACGTTCAGGATCAGGTAGAAAGGGTTGTTGAATGGGTAGGGCGATACCTGCGCCGGGGTCAGAGAGAAGTACTGCTCCCCATCGAGGTAGAAGCGCATCTCGTCCTGGGAGCGCACTAAGCTGAAGGTGTGAAAATCCTGGGAAAAATCGCCGCTGTCGAGACTAATTGTCGTCCCCTTCTCGCGCTTGTTGGGCGGGGTTGGGCCGGTGCCGTAGTGCACCGTGCTCAGGTTCACGTTGGGCTGCGAGCCGCGCAACTCCATAATATCGATCTCGCCGCATCGCGGCCACGGCTCGGTGGCTTCGTTGGCGCCCAGCATCCAGATGGCGGGCCAGATGCCTTTGCCTTTCGGGAGTTTGGCGCGGATGTCGAGCCGGCCGTAGCGGAACGTTTGCAGGTCGCGGGTGACGATGCGCGCCGACGTGTACTCGCGGCCGTTATACGCTTCTTTCTGCGCCTGAATAATCAGGTTGCCCGAATTGAGAAACAGGTTGGCGGGCGACTTCGTGGTGGCCTGCAGTTCGTTGTTGAACCACACGTCCCGCACTTCATACTGCCACTTGCTCGGATCGAGCGCGCCGCCGGTGAAGTCATCGCTCCACTTTAGCTGGGTGTACTCCGCAAATTCCTTCGCCTCGGCGTTGCCGGCGAGCGATGCGGTGGTGGAGGGCGCGGCGTACGTGGGGTTATTGGGCTCTTTGGTGCAGGCCCCCAGCGCCAAAGCCAGTAGTACGCTCGCCCCGCAGCCGGGCCGGTAAATGAATGAACGGAAGAATGTCATTTGGATGAAGAAGGAAAGAACGGATTGACAGAACGGGCGATGATGAGCGGCCGGACCGTCAGGGTTAGCGTGCTCGCATCTTGAGGGTAAACACGGCTACGTCGTCGGTGCGCACGCCGCGGATGGTCATTTTCGTGGGCGATATGCTTAGGATGCGGTAGGAAGCCGTCGCTAGCTGTAAGTCGGTGACCCCGATAAAGGACAGCGGATTCGCCAGCTTGAGCTGCGCCAGGCCGGTGCCTACCGGCGCGGTAAGCGTGTAAGCGGACGTGCTCGGGCGCGGCGGCTTGCAGGCGTAAACCCCCGGCCCCGGGATGGTGCCCGTCGTCTGATCGACGCCAACCGACGTCTCCATAAATGGGTTGTAGGTGAACTCGCCCGCCAGGGTGAACATGTACTCGTCGTCGGCCTGGCAGGCGGGTAAGCCCCCGACCGGGGCGCCGGCGTAGTATTCGGTGGGGTTTCCCTCGGTCCCGACCGTGATGGCGGCCGCCACGGTATTGTCGAGGAGCCACGTTTTGGTCGAGCCGCCGGTCAGCATATCCCGGGCCCGATCGAGGCCGGAGAGCTGCGGCCGGTACGTGACGATCGTGCGTGAGCCGTCGGGGTTCGTACCCTGGAGGCGGAGCACGCTCGCGTCGGCCTGCACGATTTCGTACGTTTTATTGACTACGGAGTCGGGCAACCCGATAAATACGCGGTTGGCTTGCAGCACCAGCTGCGGTAGGCCCCCGGGGTTAGGCCGGAACACGAAGTCTGAAACCGCGTCGAGGGCCGTGCCGCAAACCCCGTCTTTGAATGTGCCGCCGTTGCTGTTGTAGTTGTAGTTGAAGGTGCTGGCGAAGGAGAATTCGTCATCGCTCTGGCACGGGTTCAGCGAGCCGGGGCTCGACTGAAAAATTACGCTGCCGCCCGCGTCGAGCCGGGTGATGCCGCCGAGCTGGTCGGAGATCGTCCAGGCACGGTTGCCCCCGTTGGCGCAACCCGTAAGGTTATTGAACGCCGCGTTGTCGCAGGCCGTCGGTACATCCACTACCTGCACGGGCGAAGTGCCGGTACCGCCGCGCCCGGCCACGATCAGGCGCGCTTCGAACGAGCCGGGCCGCCGGTACACGTGGGTCACGCTGGCGCCCGTGACCAACGGAGTGCCGTCGCCAAAGTCCCACTGCGCCAGAAACGCATCCGCGGTAGTGGTGGTGAACGAGGCGACGACCGGAAACTGACTCGCGTCGAGCGTATACGTAAAGGTGGGCGCCGGCACGGGACCATCGAGGGAGCCGGAGTCATTCTTTTCGCAGCCGACCGCACCGAGCCCCAGCGTCAGAAGCAGTACGAGCGCGGTGCGCGGCGATTGGAGAAAGCGAGTCATTGGGGGAGAAGTCAGGTGAACCAGGAAAGCGGGCGGAGCCACAAGGGCTAGTAGCCGGGGTTCTGGGTAAGGTTGGGGTTCGCGTCGCGCTCCGATTGCGGAATCGGCATCACCAGATTGGTTTCGCGGACGTTGGTTTTGCCGGTTGCCATCATCCGTTCCACCAACTTACCGGTGCGCTTGAGGTCGAACCAGCGGTCGTTTTCGAATGCCAGCTCGTAGCGCCGCTCCTGGCGCACTTTCTCCACGAACTCGGCCGTGTTGGGGGTGAAGTCGTGCGGCTGTACGTCGGTGGCATTCAGGTCTTCGCCAAAGGCGCGGCGACGCACCGTATTGACCGCCGTCAGCCCTTCGGGGGTGTTGCCCACGGCTTCCGCCAGAATCAGGTACATTTCCGATAGCCGCAGTACCGGAAAGTTGAGCGGGGAGTCCCAGACGCGGGTGTTGGTTTTGCCCACGAACCACTTGCGGCAGTTGTAGCCGTTGGGCGAGCCCGGCAGCGACGCAGGCTGCGTGCGGCCATCGGGGTAGCGGTCGCCGGGAACCCAGATCGTCACGGCCTTGCGCTTATCGCCGGGCGCGTAGCCGTCCACGAAATCAGGCTCGGGCACGTTGAAGCCGTAGCCGCTTTCGGGCACGATATCGGCGCCGCGCGGCCCGAAGAACGTGTTGCCTGAAAAACCCAGACCATCGAACGTGAACTCGTTGAAGCCGTTGATGTACTGCACTTCGAAGAGCGATTCCTTGCCGTTCTCGTTCGCTACCTTGAAGTTGTCGCCGTAGTCGGTCCAGAGGGCGTGCGGGCTCATCGTGATGACTTCCCGGGCCCGTCGGGCGGCCTCGCCCAGCTCGTTGCGCGTCAGGTGCACCTTGGCGAGCAGACCGGTGGCGGCCCATTTGGTCGCGCGGCCGAGGTCGGCGCCGGAGTAGGAGTTGGGTAGCTCCGCGATGGCCTGCGTGAGATCGGCCTCGATCTGCGCGTACACCTGATCAACCGGCGTCCGCGCAATGCGGGCCTCGTCGAGGTTAGCCGGTGGCGTGGTAATGAGCGGTACGTCGCCGAAGACGCGCACCAGGTCGAAGTAAAACTTGGCGCGCAGGAACCGCGCCTCGCCGAGGCAGCGCGTTCGGAGCTGCTCGTCCATCTGGATGCCGGGCACCTTCTGGAGGACGATGTTGGCGCGCCCGACGCCGATGTACGACCCGCCCCACATACGCGAAGTCATCAGGTTGTTGGCGGGGATATTGAAATTGTCGAGCTGCTGCTCCTCGAAGCCGTCGCCACCGCCGCCACCGCCGGTGGTGGAGTTGTCGGACATAATCTCGCCGATCCCCCAGAGCGCGTAGTTATACTGGCCGCCCTTGCCCAGCTCGCTGTACACGGCGTTGGTGGCCTGAATGGCGTCGGCTTCGGTCTTGTAGAAGTTCGCGTCCGTGACGGAATCGCGCGGGGCTACTTCCAGGTAATCCTCGCTGCAGCTGCCCAACAGGCTAAGCCCGAGCAGCAGGCCCGCGGCGAGGCCGACCGGACGTTTCCCGGCGACGGCGCGGGTAGTGGATGTAATCGAGAGTGTCATCCTTCAGGAAGCCAGAAAGTAACGATCAGATAAGTTGCGGCCGTAGAGTTGGTCAGAAGCCCACGCTGATGCCGCCGATGAGCGTCCGCGACTGCGGATACACGCCCCGGTCGACGCCCGAGGAGCCGATCTCCGGGTCGAAGCCGGAGTATTTCGTGAGCGTCACCAGATTCTGCGCGCTCGCGTAAACCCGCACCTGCTGGGCGCCGAAGCGGTTCAGCAGCGATTTAGGCAGCGTGTAGCCGAGTGTCAGGAGCTTGAGGCGCACGTAGGAGCCATCCTCCACGTAGTAGCTGCTTACGCGCAGGTTGCCGTTGGGGTCTTTGGCGACGGCGCGCGGCACGTCGTTGCTGGTGCCGGGGCCGGTCCAGCGATTGAGCACGCGCGTGGTGCCGCTGCCGTTGCCGTACAGCGCGCCTTCCGTGTAGAAGCGGTTGAGGTTGTAGATGTCGTTGCCCTGCGAGCCCTGCACGAACACGTTCAGATCGAAGCCGCGGTACGAGAAGGTGTTGGTGACGCCGTACGTGAAATCGGGCACCGGCGAGCCGATGAACGTGCGGTCGCTGGCGTCGATGACGCCATCGCCGTTGACGTCCTTGAAGCGAATGTCGCCGGGCGCGGCTTTGGACTGCGTCGCGTGGCTGGCCACGTCTTCGGGCGTCTGAAACAAGCCATCGGCTACGTAGCCATAGAACGAGCCGAACGCCTGGCCTTCATCGTAGCGCACCACGGCTTCCGTCGTGCGCGCCGTCAGGCCATTGTAGGGTAGACCCCCGTTCAGCTTATCGAGGCGCGAGCGGTACGTCCCGAAGACCAGCGTAGTCGCCCAGGTCAGGTCGCGGTCGCCACCCTCAAGATTGCGCGTCGTGATCGATAGATCAATGCCGCGGTTGTAAGCGGAGGCGGCATTGGAGTTGATCGACTCATACGTGCCCGACACCAGCGTCACGGGGAACGGCGCGATCAGATTCGGCGAGTGGCGGTTATAAGCGTCGAGCGCCACCGTCACGCGGTTGTCCCACAGCCCCAGGTCGATACCAACGTTGAACTGCTCGTTGATTTCCCACTTCAGCTGGTTGTTCGCCAGGCGCGTGGGCGCTGAACCCGTATTGATGGTTCCGGCGCCGGGGCCGAACGGATAGTTGATGGCCGAGTTGATCGAGTAGAGGTACGCGAAGGTGCCGGCGTTAAGCGCGTTGCCCACGCGGCCGTAGCCGGCGCGCAGCTTCAGGTTGCTGATGGTGGCGTTGGAGCGCAGAAACTCTTCCTCCGAGATCCGCCAGCCGCCCGATACGCCGGGGAAGAAGCCGAATTTCTCGCCCCGCTGAAATGCCGACGATCCGTCGTAGCGCGCGATGGCCTGAAAGAGGTACTTGCCGGCAAACTCATAGTTGGCGCGGGCGAAGTAGCTCGCCAGCCGCGAAGGTGGCTCGATCCGGCCTTCGGCGGTGGGCGGATTGAGCAGCGGACCGCTGCTGACGTTTTGCAGGCTGCTGTTGGTGTAGCCCGAGCGCCCGGCCGCTACGTTGCTTCTACTAAACTCCTGTGCCGACTGCCCGACCAGCAAGGTCATTTGATGCTTGTCGGCGAAGAGCCGATCGAACGTCAACGTATTCTCGATCAGGTAGCTGGGCGAGTAGGTGGAGGAAGCCGACGCCGACGCATTGCCATACCGGGCCGACGTCGGCGAAAGGCTTGGCTGGAACGCGTTGAAGTTATCGAAGATCAGATCGGTGCCGACGTTGCTCCGAAAGCGCAGTCCTTTTACGGGCTCCAGCTCCGCGAACAGGGTCGAGATGAAGCGGTTGCGCGTGAATTTGGAGTCCGCGATCAGCGCCGCCACTACCGGATTCGGCTCAATGAAGTTGTCGGCCGCTGAGGGTTCATACCACGTGCCATCCGCGTTGTACACCGGAATGGTAGCGGGGATCTGGAGCGCCTGGCTCACGATCCCAAATTCATCGCCGCCGGTGTTGAGCTGCCGGTCGGTGAGGTGCGTGAACGAGAGGTTATTACCGATCTTGAGGACTTTGTTGACCTGTACGTCGCCGTTAGCGCGCACCGTGAACCGCTCGAATTTTGAGCCGATCAGTGTTCCGTCCTGCTGAAAATACCCCGCCGACAGTGCGTAACGGGCTTTTTCGTTTCCGCCCGTCGCCGACAGGGAGTAGTTCTGCATCGCGGCCGCGGGCCGGAATACCTGATCCTGCCAGTCGGTGTCAATGGGCAGGTTGTTGGGGTCGCGCAGGCTCGTCACGACGGATTCGCCGCCGGCGATGCGGTTTTCGTTGTTGATCACGGCGTACTCCCGCGCATTGAGCAGATCAAGGCGGCGGGCTACCCGCTGCACCCCGCGATAGGCGTCGAACGAGATGTTGGCTTTGCCCGCCTTGCCGTGCTTGGTCGTGATGATCACCACGCCATTGGCCGCACGCACGCCGTAGATGGCCGTCGCGGACGCATCTTTTAGCACGTCGAAGCTCTCGATATCGTTGGGGTTGATGGCGTTGAGCTGGTTTTCGTCGCCCGACGGCAGCGGAAAGCCATCGACCACGTACAGCGGCGCGTTGTTGCCCGCCGACGTGATACCCCGAATCCGCACGGAGGTGCCATTGGCCCCACCGGGCGCCCCGCCGTTCGACGTCACGATCACGCCCGCCGCCCGGCCTTGCAGCGCCTGCACGGGGTCGGGGAGGGGCTGGCCGATGACATCGCGGCCTGAAACTGACGACACGGCGCCCGTCACGCTGGTGCGCTCCTGGGTGCCGTAGCCCACGACGACAACCTCACTGAGCGATTGCTCATCCGTGGCCAAGTTCACGAAAAGTGCGGTCGTCGCCCCCTGGACGGCCACTTCCTGCGTGTTGTAGCCAATAATGCTGAAAACCAAGGTGCTGCCTTCGGGTACCGTAAGTGTAAACCGTCCTTCCGGATCAGTTGCCGTCCCTACGCTACCCCCTTTGACTCGTACCGTCACGCCGGGTAAGCCCTCGCCATTGGCTTGGGTTACGCGTCCGGCCACGGGCACATCCTGGCCCAACGGAGCGGTGGCGGCCACCAAGGGGGTGGTTCCCTCACTGGCTGCTGCTGGCCCGGAAGCGGCAATGACCAGGTAGTAGTTGTCGCGTAATTTCTTAAACTGTAGATTGACGGGGGCTAACACGCTCGCCAGCTTGGTTTCCAGCTGCTCCGCCGCGGGCTGGGCGGTTACCCGCTTCGCGCCCACCAGATCGCTCTCGTAGAGAATCGTTACCTGATATTCAGACTCCCAGCGGCTCAGCAGGTCTTTTAAGGCGATGGTTTGCGCTTGGGGAGCAACCTGTACGGCGCGCGCCGAAGCGACTACCTGAGCCGACGCCCCCGTCCCGCCGGTTGGCAGCCACATTATTGCTGTCAGCGCGGCTACAGTGCCCACCACGGGGCGACCCAGAGTTAGAATAGACCTCATTGAGGAGTTTTAGAAACACGGTTGTCGGAGAGGATGATGCGCCCGTCCGCGCGCTCAACCCGAAGGTTGAAGCTTTCCTGCAGGGCCAACAGGAGAACATCGAGATCGCGCACTGACACAGTGCCGGTTATTTTGCGATCGTTGAGAGCGGGCGTCTGCACGACTACTTCCAGACCGTAGGTGTCTTGCAGGCGGGTGACGAGCTCCCCGATCGTGGTTTCGTTGAGTACCAGCTTGCCATCTTTCCAGGCGGCGTAGGTCTCGGGTTTGGCCACCGCGTGGCGCACGACTTCCCGCGATCGGTCATCCCCCGTTTCGACCACGTCGCCGGGCTGCATAATCACGTCGGCCTGCCGCTGATCGGCAAAGCTCACCCGCACCTTACCCGAGACCAGCACCACGCGGGCCTGCTCGTGCCGACGGTAGACGGAAAAGCGGGTGCCGAGCACCTCAACGTCGAGTCCCGCCGACGTATGCACCACAAATCGCTGATTATCGGTCTGGTGGCGGACATCAAAGTAGCCTTCGCCATCGAGCCATGCCTGGCGGGGCTGCCCCGCCGCTCCCACCGCGTAGCGCAAGGTGGAGTGGGCGTTGAGCGTCACCTGCGAGCCATCGGGCAGGCGCACCAGGCGGGTGCGGCCGTAGGGTGTGGAGTAGGTAGTGGTCGTCGCCACGGTACTCGGCGGAGCCAGGTAGGGGCGGGCCAGCCAAGCCGCGCCGGCCAGCACGCCTGTGACTGCCGCCGCCGCCGCCCACCGCCGCCACTGCGGGACGACGCGGAGCGGTGACGGCGGCAACTGATTCGAATCAAGATTGAGCTTGAGTTGCTGATGCAGTGAAGCCAGGAGGGTTTCGTAATCGGGCTCGTCGATCCGCGGGTTTTGCGTAGCGCCCGGCTCGTTTAGCTCGTGCCAGTGCTGGTGCATCCAGTGCTGGGCCACCAGCTGGTTGGCGGGCTGCTTGAGCCAGTACTGAACGGCGGTTATTTCGGCTGCTGAGACCGTACCGGCAACGTAGCGGTCGAAGAGGTCGCGGGTGACGGGTTGGACCACGAGAATCGTAAGGACTGGAAGGGGGAACTATGTGGTACTACACACCACCCGCCCCTTACCCTGATTCGGCGTGAGATTTATTTTAAAATCCGGCGAATAGCATCAGCAGCGGCCAGGCCAGCCGGACGCCGTGCAACCGCATGTAGGAGTCGAGAAACTTGAGGGCCTGGGCGATCTGCGTTTCGACGGTCTTGACCGACAGGTTCAGCTCCCGGGCAATCTCAGCGTAGGACAAGCCTTGCTGCCGGCTCATAACAAATACCTGCCGCCGCTTGGGCGGCAGCTTTTCGAGGGCCGCCAGATAGAACTGCTCCAGCTCGGCGTACTCCACGGCGCTGCCGGGCACGGCTTCGGAGGGATCGGCCTGGCGCACGCCGTGCTCGTAGAGCTGGTGACGTCGTTGCTGGCGCAGCTGATTCAGGATAGCGTTATGGGCAATCGTGAACAGGTAGCCTTTCAGCGATACGTCGACGCGCAGGTCGGCGCGTTTTTCCCAAATCTTCAGAAAGCAGTCCTGCACGATCTCCTCCGCTTCCGCGCGGTCGCGCAGGTAGGTGTAGGCGAACCGATAGAGCCGGGAGCTATAGTGCCGGAACAGCGCATCGAAGCTCCGAACGTCGCCTTGCTTTAGCAGGCGCAGCCAGGTCAGCTCATCCGGTTCGGGATCACGTACAACTTTCACTGGCGGCGTGCTCTGAGAGAGGTTGCCAAATTTACCGAAAAAATCAGCACATAAGGAATTCACTGCCGAATTGCGCGGGGACGCGGATCGATAAGTAGCCCGCGCCGTGGCCGGAATTCGGCATCGGGGCGCCAGTCGGCCTGCCGAGTGGTGAGCCGTAAGGTGGTTTGCCTCCTGGCGGACGTGCAGTAGATAGATGTCCGTAGTCAGCGTCGCGGTTTCAAGTTGGGCTATCAGCGTGGTTGCCCACCCGCACCGGTTCGGGCGTTACCAGTCGGTACCATCTGCTGGTTCTGGTCGGGGCCACCCGACCACTGCAGGGTGTAGCGGACCCCGAGTCCGAAGGGCTGCACCATCAGATCCAGCGGGTGCGACCACGATATGGTAGCGGTCGGCCCCGTACATAGTCTCTTACAGAATGGAGGGAGTCCACTACTTGTTGGTTAGGTGCGGTCGCCGACACGCCGGCCAGCCCCCACCACGGGCGCGCATCGGTCGTCACGTTCCCAGGCACCGGAATCGTTGAGGCGTGCGTTGCCGCCGCGGCCGAACGGAGCGGGGGTTGAGACCTGACGCAGCAATAAAAATCAAATAGGTGCACGTTTGTGGTCAGGTGCGGTGGTCCGGCCGTATAGCCGCGACGATGCTGCTGCGAGCAGCGCCAACGCTATTTTTCTTCCGCCTATCCAGGGTAAGGGAGTATACTTTTAACCTCTTGCACCAGGCAGGTGAGGTAATCATCAGGCCCGCGCTGCCCTTGCGTCATGCTATCTACTGCTGTCTTTGCGACCATCTCTCCGCTAACGGACTTGTTTCGCGACCTGCTCGACGTCTCGCTCACGGGGGTCATTCTCTACACCCCGCTCTACGACTCCGCCGGCGAGATTGTCGATTTCACGTTCGTCTACCTCAACCCCGCCGCCCAGCGCATGATGGCCATGCCGGAGCAGCCGACGGTCACGCACACGCAGCAGTGGCCGCAGAGTAAGGCGCACGGCACTTTTGATTTCCACGTCGAAGCCTTTGTCTCCGGCGAGCCGCGACACTACGACGTAAACTACCAGGCCGACGGCTACGATAACTACTACCGCCTGGCGGCCCGCCGGTCGGGAGAGGGGTTGCTGGTGAGTTTCACGGATACGGCCGACCAGCCCCGTACGCCCGTGGAAGTGGTGCTGCGCGAGGCACGGGTCCGCGAGCAGGCGGAACTGGTGGCCCTCACGCAGCGGCAGGCCAAGGAGCGGCAGTCGTTCCACGCAGTCTTCGAGCAAACGCCGGCCCTGATTGCGCTGTTGCGCGCTCCCGGCCACCGCTTCGAATACGTCAATCCGGCCTATCACCAGCTCTTCCCGGGCCGGGTACTCGTGGGCCGCGAGTTTGCCGATGCTGTGCCTGAGGCACAGGAACAGGGTTTTGGCGTGCTGATGGACCGCGTCTACCAAACGGGGGAAACGTACTTCGGGGCTGAAGTACCGTTCGTGGTGGAACCGCTGGAAGGAGCGAGCCACACCCATTACTACAATTTTACTTACCAGGCCTACCGCGAAGAAGGCCGAATTGCCGGAATCTCCATTTTTGCCTTCGAGGTCACCGGCCAGGTGCTGGCGCGTCAGCAGCACGAGGCGTTGCAGGCCCAGGTGTTGGCGGCCACGCAGCGCCGCGCGGAGGAGCGCGCCCTGCTCTATCAGGTATTCGAGGAGACGCCGGCCCTGATCTGCATCCTGCGCGGACCCGAGCACCGCTACGAATACTTCAACGCCGCTTACCAGCGTCAATACGCCGACCGTGCGCTGACTGGCCGAACCGTAGCCGAAGCCCTGCCCGAGGCCGTCACGCAGGGCTTCGTCGCCTTAATCGACCGGGTCTACCAGACGGGGGAGACGTACTTTGGCCTGGAGCTGCTGCTGACGCTGGAGCAGCTGGGGGACTCCGTATCCAAATCGGATTATTATAATCTGACGTATCAGGCCTTCCGCGAAGACGGACAGGTAGTGGGCGTGAGCGTCTTCGCCTACATCGTTACGGAGCAGGTGCGGGCCCGGCAGGATCGCGAAGCGCAGCGCCAGCAGCTCCAGCGGTTGTTTATGCAGGCACCCGCCGCTATCAGTATCCTCGCGGGCTCCGACTTGCGGTATGAGCTGGTGAATCCCGTTTATCAGAGCTTGTTTCCGGGCCGGGAGCTGCAAGACCGCTTTATCGCCGAGGCCCTGCCCGAGCTGGCCGGCACCGGCGTGCTCGAAGCCTTTCATCGGGTGTACCATACGGGCCGGACGCACGAAGAAAAAGGCATTCTTGTCCAGCTGACAAACCATGCCACCGGCCGGCTCGAAGACCGCTACTTCAACTACATCCAGCAGGCGCGCCGCGACGCGCGCGGGCAAGTTGATGGGGTCCTCGTGTTTGCGTTTGAGGTGACCGAGCAGGTCCGGGCCCGTCAGTCCAGTGAGGCGAGCGCCCGACAGGCGCGGGTGCTCGCCGATGAGCTGGGGCACAGCAACGAGCAGCTTACGCGCACGAACACGGACTTAGACAACTTCATCTACATTGCCTCGCACGATCTTAAGGCGCCGATCGCCAATATCGAAGGGTTGTTGCAGACGCTGCGGGACGAGCTGCCGGGCCCCAGCCCGACCGAGGAAGTGGCGCACATTCTGGAGTTGATGGAGGACTCGGTGGAGCGGTTCAAGAAGACCATCGAGCACCTGACCGACGTATCGAAGCTGCAAAAGGAGCACGACCAGCCCACGAGTCAGGTCCCGCTCGCGCCGGTCATCGAAGACGTACGGCTTGATCTGGCACCCTTGCTCCAGCAAGCGGCCGGCCGGCTACTCGTTGACGTCCGGGCCGTACCCGCCGTCACGTTCTCGGAAAAAAACCTGCGCTCGGTGGTCTACAACCTGCTCAGCAACGCCCTCAAATACCACCACCCCGACCGGGTGCCCGAAGTGCGCGTGAGCGCCCGCTTCGACGGCCCGTACGCGGTGCTGGACGTGCAGGACAACGGCCTCGGCTTCGAGGCGAGCCAGCAGGACCAGCTCTTCGCCATGTTCCAGCGTCTGCACACCCACGTCGGCGGTTCCGGCCTCGGCCTCTACATGGTCAAGCGCATGGTGGAAAACGCGGGCGGCAAAATCGCAGTACGTAGTGAGGTGGGCGTTGGCTCCACCTTCTCCGTCTATTTCGTCGCCGACCCCGGCGCCGCTAGTCCCGTCTCTCCCGTATGACCCCGATTCGCTGCACGCTGCTTATTGACGACGATCTCACGACCAACTTCCTCAACCGGAAGCTGCTCGAGCGCATGGCCGTCTCGGAGCGGGTGCGGGTGGCGCTCAACGGGCGCGAAGGCCTTGAGTTGCTTGGGGGCGACTGCGTCGAGGAGGCGGATGAGTTTTGTCCGGCACTCATTTTCCTGGACGTCAACATGCCGGTCATGAATGGCTTCGAGTTCCTCGACGCCTACAAACAGCTACCGCTCGCGCAGCGGCGCGACATCGTAATCGTTATCCTAACGACCTCGCTGCACCCGCGCGACGTGCAGCGCGTGGACCAGCTGCCGGTGGCGGCCTTCCTCAACAAGCCGCTTACGGCCGCCAAAGTCACCCAAATCCTGGAAACCCATTTCGGCTGACGCGGCTTTATGGGAGCGGCTGCCGGTGTAATACCCCCACGATCCGGATGCCGCGCAGGCCCGGGTGGCGGCGCTTGAGTTACTCGGCGCGCAGGCTCTTCACGGGGTTGGCCAGCGCCGCCTTGAGCGCTTGGAAGCTCACGGTAAGCAGGGCAATGAGCAGGGCAGCGAAGCCAGCGCCGCCGAAGTACCACCACGGTAGGTCGATTCGGTAAGCAAACCCCCTAAGCCACTGCTCAACGACCACGTAGCTTAGCGGCAAAGCCAGGCCGATGCCCACGAGCACGAGCCCGGCCAGGTCAAAAGTCAGCAGCCGAACAATGCTTGCCGTACTTGCCCCCAGCGTCTTGCGAATCCCAATTTCCTTGCGTCGGCGCTCGGCCGTGAAAGCCGCTAAACCCAGCAGGCCCAGGCAGGAAATAAGGATAGCCAAGCCGGCGGCGTAACGGGCCAGCACCGCCACACGCCCTTCGGCCGCGTACTGGGCTTGGTAATCAGCATCCAGAAAGTGGTAGTCAAACGGCAGGCTCGGGCTGTACCGGGCGTACAGCCGCTGGATCCGGTGAAGCGTGGCGCGCTCCTGCTGGGGGGCCAGCTTGACCAGCATCGTACCGGCTTGCGGCTCCAGACAAAAAATCAGCGGTTTGATCTTCTCGTGCAGCGACTCGTAGTGAAAGTCGGTGGTTACGCCCAGAATCCGGCGTCCATCGAGGAGTTGGCCGACCGGCTGCCGCATTCCCAGGCCGTTGACGACGGCTTCGTTGACAACGATACCGCCGCTGTCGGTGCGGAAGTCGCGCGAAAAATTCCGGCCTTCCTTGAGCTGGATGCCCATCGTTTCCAGAAAGTCGTAGTTCACGAGCTTGTAGTGGACGAGCAGTTTCTGCCCCTCCCATTCCAATTCCGACCCGGTACCCCGATCCCCGACGAAGCCGCCCCACATTCCCGTCGCGCTTACTACGCCCGGCAGCTGTTTGAGCGCCGCCAGAAAACCGGCGAGGTGCTGCCCCGCGCCGCCGCCTGTTTCGAAATACACCACGCGCGTCCGGTCATACCCGGGGTCTTTGCGCTGCGCAAACGCCAGCTGCCCATCGACCACCCACACGGCCACGATAAAGACGACGGAAAGCGCAAATTGAAGCACTACCAGACCCTGCCGCGTCCGGCGTTCGGCGCCGGCACTCGGGAGCGTGCCTTTCAGCACCGTGAGCGTGTTGAGGCCGGAGAGATAGCCGGCGGGATAACTGCCAGCCGCCAGACCCGTTACCAGCGTAATCGCGAGAAATGACGGAACTACCTGCCACGTCAGCGTCAGCTGCTTGCCACTGAGCGCATTGAACTGGGGCAAGAGCAGCTGGACCAGCACCACCGCCGCGAGTAAGGCCAGAAAGGCCATCAGCACCGATTCGGTCAGGTAGCGCCCGACCAGCGTGGCCCGACTAGCGCCCAAGACTTTTTGAATCCCCACTTCCTTCAGCCGCCGGGATGCTTTGGCGGTGGCGAGGTTCATAAAATTGACGCAGGCAATCACCAGAATCAACCCGGCAATCAAGCCGAACAGCCACACGTACTCGATCCGACCGCCGACGGAAACGCCATTCACGTAAGTGCCGTGGAGATAGGCGGCCGAATACGGCCGAATAAACAGCGTACGCGCTTGGGCCTGGGCGCTTTTGCGCTGGAGCAGGCCATTGAGCTTCGCGTTGAATTGCGCGCTACTTGCCCCCTCTCTGAGCGTCAGGTACGTAGCAAACGGACCGTCTTCCTCCCACTTGATTGGCCCGGTGATGTGCATCAATTCCTTAAAGGAATCGAACGGTCGCACAAAATCAAACCGCTCGGAGGAGTTTTTGGGCAGTGGGGAAAACACGCCGGAAACCACACACGTCTGCCGCAGGTCGGCCAGCTGCCATTCCACGGTCTGGCCCATACTGCGCGCGGGCGTACCAAACAGTTGGGTAGCAAGCTCCGCTGACAACACAATCGCGTTCCGGTCGGCCAGCACCTGCCCGGGCGTACCGGACGTGAGGCCGTAAGAGAATAGCCGAAAAAAGTCGCGGCCCGCGTACTTGCCCACCGCTTGCCGGCTCTGGTTCGTTGCCCCCAGCGTGAACGCGGGGAAGAAGCCCGCGCGCGTAGCCGATACCGCAAACTCTACCTCCGGAAGCTCGCTGCGAAGCGCCTCGGCCAACATCGGCGACGTGCCGATTTGCGTGTTGATACCCTCCGCGGTACGCCGGTTTTCCATCACCTGAAACAGCCGGCTGTCGTTCGCGTGATACTTATCGAAGGACAGCTCATCGTTTATCCAGAGATAAATCGCCAATGCACCCGCTAAACCCGCCGCTAGCCCCAACAGGTTGATATAGAAGGTGCCGGCCTTGTTGCGCAACAGGCTGCGCCAGGCCATCAGGAGGTTATTGCGGAACATGGGTTGAACTGAGAGATGTGAACTGAGAACTGATAACTGTGAGGTGAGAACTGTGAAGCTTGAAGTAGACTGAATGAATTGAATCGCAGCCGTTGCGCTATCAGGCCTTGGGGCTCACAATTCACATCTCACAGTTCTCACCTCACAGTTCTCACCTCACAGTTCTCAGTTCATTCCGCCCGCAGGCTCCGGACGGGGTTGGCGAGCGCCGCTTTGATAGCCTGATAGCTCACGGTGGCCAGCGCGATGAGCAGCGCCGCCAACCCCGCCACTCCGAAAACCCACGCGTGAATGGGGGTGCGGTAGGCATAGCCGTTGAGCCAGGTGCTCATCGCCCACCACGCCAGCGGAAAGGCGATGAGGCACGAGATGCCGACCAGCACCAGAAAGTCTTTGGAGAGCAGCCCCACGAGGTTTTGCACCGGCGCGCCAAGCACCTTGCGGATGCCGATCTCGCGGGTGCGGCGCTCGGCCGTGTACGCCGCCAGACCAAACAAGCCCAAGCACGAGATCAGGATGGCCAGCGTGGCGAATACCCCTGAGAGCTTGCCGATGAGCGCTTCGCTCTGGAAGTGGCGCGCGAATTCCTCGTCCATAAAATGGTACTCGAAGGGGTAGCCTGGGTTGGCAGTTTTCATGACCTCCCCGATTTTGGCCAGGGTAGTTGGCAGATCGGCGCCCTCTTTTAGGCGAATGGTGAGCGTGGACGTCCACTCGGGCTTGAGCATCATCATCAGCGGCTCGGGGGCCTTGTAGAAGTCGTTGAACACGAAGTCTTCCACTACCCCCACCACCGTGAAGTTGCCGCCCATCGGGTGCGTGAGCAGCGTGCCGACGACGGTGCCGCTCTGGGGGTTGTCTTTCTGGATAAGCTGCGCCAGCGTCTGGTTGATCAGCACGTTGGCACTGTCGGAGGCCCCGTCGGGGCGGAAGTCGCGGCCCGCTACCAGCTTCAGGCCGATGGTGGCGGGATAGGTGGGGCCAACGGCTTCGTGGGTGATGAGAATTTCCTTGCTCGGGTCTTTGCCCGCCCAGATCATGCCGCCGCCGTTGCTGTGCAGCTCCAGGGTGGAGCCACTGCTCATCGCGGCGTTTTCGACCACGCCGGTCGCGAGCAGCTCGTTGCGGACAGTAGCGATGTGGCTGGGCTTGTTATCGCTGAGCGTGAGGTAAAGCAGGTGCGATTTGCTGTAGCCGAGCTGGCGCGCCTGTACGTACCGAATCTGCTGGTAGACGATGACGGTGCCGACGATCAGGACGATCGAGATCGTGAACTGAAACACCACCAGCCCCTTGCGGATCAAGCCGGCGCCCGATCCGGCCGACACCCGCAGCCCTTTCAGTACCGCCACCGGCGCGAACGAGGAAAGGTAGAACGACGGGTAGGAGCCCGCCAGCAGCCCGGTGAGCAGCCCAATGCCGACCAACCCCGCCAGGTGAATGGGACTGGTGAGGTCGAGCCGCAGCTGCTTCTCGACCAGCAGATTGAACGCCGGCAGCGTCAGGTACGTGAGTAGTACGGCCACGCCCACCGCCACGAACGAGAGCACCAGCGACTCGCCCAGGAACTGGACGATGAGCATCCCCTTGGTACCGCCGAGTACCTTGCGCATCCCGACTTCGCGGGCGCGCTTCTCGGAGCGGGCCGTCGCCAGGTTCATAAAGTTGATGCAGGCGATGAGCAGGATAAAGCACGCCACGAGCGTGAAGAGCCGCACATACTCGATGCGCCCACCGTTGGGCTTGCCGTCCGCAAAGGCATTGCGCAGCCGCCAATCCGACATCGCAAACAGGAACGGCGAGCTGATCGCGTCCGGCTTATGCTGGCGAATGAAGTTGAACATCTGCTCGTTGACGCGGGCCAGGTCGGCTTCCGGAGCCAGCTCGACGAAGGTTTGCAGGCTGTTGCTGGCCCACTCCTGATGCCACGGGTTGGTTTTTCCGTACACCGCGAACGGCGCCAGCCACTGATCGGTGAAGGAGCTGTTGGCGGGCATATCGCGGAACACGCCGCTCACGGCGTAGGGCTGGTCGTTGTTGAGCTTCAGCGTCTGGCCCAGCGGGTTTTCGTCGCCAAAGAATTTGTGCGCCATCTGCTCGCTGATCACCACGCTGTACAGCGCAGGGAAGGGGGTTTGCGCCGACCCCCGCACGAACTCAAAGGTGAACATCTGCAGAAAGCTCGGGTCGACGAAGCTGCCGGATTCGTAGATGGCTTTGTCGGCGCGCGAAAACAGCTCCCGCGACGACTGCGAGCCCCGGGCGGTGTTGGTCACGCCCGGTATTTCGGTCTTGAGCGCCGGCCCGAGCGGGCCCGGCGTGGAGCCAAACGTGAACGTGGCGCCGTCGTACTGCTGGTTGTTCATCACCATGTACAGGCGGTCGCGCTTGACCTGATTATGATCGAAGGTCACTTCGTCCTGTACCCACAGGAAGATGAGGGCGGCGCACACCACGCCCACGGCCAGCCCCCCGATGTTGAGCAACCCGTAGGTGCGGTTGCGCCACAGATTGCGCAGGGCGATTTTAAAGTAATTGCGGAGCATTTTAATTAGTAATTAACAATGAGCAATTAACAATGAGCAACTAATAGCATATCATTACTAATTATTAATTGTTCATTGCTCATTGTTCATTAAGCCAAAATATTTTCCGTCACGGTCTGGCCGTCGAGCATCCGCACGATGCGGTGGCTGAAGCGGGCGTCGTGCTCCGAGTGGGTCACCATCACGATGGTGGTACCCTGCTCGTTGAGGTCGGTGAGGAGCTCCATCACCTCGTTGCCGGTGTTCGAATCGAGGTTGCCGGTGGGTTCGTCGGCCAGGATCAGCTTCGGCTTGTTGACCACGGCCCGCGCGATGGCCACGCGCTGCTGCTGCCCGCCCGAGAGCTGCTGGGGGAAGTGGTTGCGCCGGTGCATAATCTGCATCTTATCCAGCACGGCTTCCACCCGAGTCTTGCGCTCGGCGGTGGGCGTGCCGAGGTAAATGAGCGGCAGCTCCACGTTCTCGTACACCGTGAGCTCGTCGATGAGGTTGAAGCTCTGGAACACGAAGCCGATGTTCTCCTTGCGCAGCCCGGCGCGCTTGCGCTCGTTGAAGTGCGCCACTTCGGTGTTGTTGAACAGGAAGGAGCCGGCGTCGGGGTCGTCGAGCATCCCGAGGATGTTGAGCAGCGTCGACTTGCCGCAGCCCGACGGCCCCATCAGCGCTACGAACTCGCCTTCGCGCACGTCCAGGCTGAGCTTGTTGATGGCGACAGTTTCCACATCTTCCGTGCGGTAAATCTTTTCGAGGTCTTTGATCTTGATCATTTTGGTTGATGGTTGTCGGTTGATGGTTGTTCGTTGATAGTTGATCGTTTTCAGGAGTTTATGACGGCCGAACGAGCAACCATTTATTAGCTCCTATCAACCATCAACCAAAAAACTACTTCAGCACCAGCTCCTGCATTGTGGGGTAGTTCTCGTAGGAGCTGGTGATGATGCGGTCGCCGGGCTGGAGGCCCTGGAGCACCTCGTAGTATTCGGGGTTCTGGCGCCCGAGCTGGACGTCGGCGCGGTAAGCGGATTTGCCGTCGGCGGCGAGCTTGAACACCCAGTTGCCGCCGGTTTGCTGGTAGAAGCCGCCCTTGGCAAGCAGGATACCCGGGGTTTCGTCGCCGAGCGCCAGCCGGATCTGGAGCGTCTGGCCGCGCCGGATGCCGGCGGGGGAGGCGCCGAGGAATTTCATATCGACCTGGAAGCGCCCGCCCGTGACCTGGGTGTAGACCTTGGTGATTTCGAGGGGAAAGCTCTTGTTGCTCAGCGTCGCTTCCCCGCGCAGGCCGGCAAACACGCGCGAGATGTAGTGCTCGTCGACGTCGACCCGCACCTTAAAGCCACTCAGCACGTCAATCTGCCCCAGGCGCTCGCCCTTGTTCTTGCTCTGGCCGATCTCGACGTCGAGCGACGTGAGCTGGCCGTCGACCGGGGCGCGTACGATCAGGTCGCCCACTTTCCGGCGCATCATCGCCAGCGCGTTCTGGGTGCGCTGGTAGGAAGCTTGGGCCTGGGCCAGCTCCTGCCGGGTGGCGGTAGAGTCCTGCCGGAGCACTTCCCGGTTGAGGCGGCGGCGCTTGGTCTGGTAGTGGTACGCGATTTCGCTCTGCCGAAACTCCTGCGCGGCGATGACCTTCTGCTCGAACAAGGTTTTGTTGAGCGTATAAACCCGCTCGGCTTCCCGAAACCCGTTTTCCACGTCTTCCAGCTGGTTGAGCTTGTTGATGGTGTTCTGCCGGGCGGCGTTGCGCGAGATCTGCATCTGCGTGAGCAGATTGAACACGGACGTCTCCTGGTTGACCAGACTCAGCTCCAGATCGGTGTTGGAGAGGCGCAGAATCGGCTGGCCCTGCTTCATCTGGGCGCCGTCTTCGGCGAGCTTCTCTTCCACGCGCCCCCCTTCGAGGGCATCGAGGTAAATCGTGTGCACCGGCCGCACGACGCCGTTAACGGGAATAAACTCCTGAAACGGCCCGCGCTTGACTGTTGCGACGGTAATGCGCTCGGTATCGACGTTGAGCCGCGGCTTGCTGGCAGTCGAGTACCAGGCCCCGCCGAGCAGCAAGGTCAGCAGCAGGACGCCACCCAGGGTCAGGAGGCGGGCGGTCGTCCAGGTCTTTTTAGTGATTACGCGGTCCACGGGGTGAGAGTGCTGATTACCCCACTGCCTGGCATAAGCGTGCCAGCACCGCTACCGGCTGAAAATCAGGAATTTGAAAAATAGCGTGGCTGTTCGCTCGTGCGCTTCCGATACAGCGGGTGTCCGGTTTCGATACACCCCGCCGGGGAGCGGAGCTCGAAGCCACTCAGCTTCACCGGTTTGAAAGGTTGGCACATAGATCGCCGTTAAGTTTGCGCCTCCATCCCCGTCTCATGAACCTACGCGCGTACTCTATTCTGGCCCTCGACGATGACCCCGACATTCTGACGGCGCTCCGGCTGCTGCTCAAGCCGCACGTTAAGCAGATAGTCATCGAAAAACGCCCCGAAAGCCTGCCCGCGCTGCTCGCGGCGCACGACTTCGATCTGGTGCTGCTCGATATGAACTACCGCTCGCCCATCCACACCGGCAACGAGGGGCTGTTCTGGCTACGCAAAGTCAAGGAGCTGCGCCCGAAGATGGCCGTGATCATGATCACCGCGTACGGCGACATCGATCTGGCCGTCCGCTCGCTCAAGGAAGGGGCGAGCGATTTTGTAGTGAAGCCGTGGGAAAACGACAAGCTGCTGACCGTGATCGGCGAGGCTATCCAGCAAAGCACCGGCAAGGAGCGCCAGCCCGCGCCCGCGCCGCTGGGAGGCGTGGAGATCATCGGCACGTCGCCGGAGATGGAGGATATCTTCCATAAAGTGCGGAAAATCGCGCCTACGGACGCTAATATTCTCATCCTCGGCGAGAACGGCACGGGCAAGGACCTCATCGCCCAGGCGATTCATCACCAGTCGCACCGGGCGAGCAAGCCCTTTATCAAAGTCGACGTCGGCGCGCTCACCGAGTCGCTCTTCGAGAGCGAGCTGTTCGGCCACCGCAAAGGTGCGTTCACCGATGCCCGCGAAGACCGGATGGGGCGTTTCGAGGCGGCCAACGGCGGCACGCTGTTTCTCGACGAGATCGGCAACATCTCGCTCCAGCAGCAAGCCAAGCTGTTGTCGGTGTTGCAGAACCGGCAGGTGATTCGGCTCGGCACCAACGAGCCCGTGCCGCTCGATATCCGCCTGATCTGCGCTACCAACGTGCCGCTGGCGGAGCTGGCGAATGAGTACCGCTTCCGCAAAGACCTTATCTACCGTATCAACACCGTCGAAATCACGGTGCCGCCGCTGCGCCGCCGGGTGGCCGACATCCCGCTGCTGGCGCGCCACTACGCCGGGGTGTACGCCGCCAAATACGGCCGGTCGGACGTGAGCCTCAGCGCGGCCGCGCTCGACAAGCTCCAGCGCTACGCCTTCCCCGGCAACGTGCGCGAGCTGCAGTACACTATCGAGCGCGCCGTGATTATGGCCGACGGCGCGGTGCTCCAGGAAAAGGATCTGCTGTTCTCGGCGCTGGAAGCGAGCGCGGCGGTACGACCGGAAGGTGATACGAACCTGAGCGCCGTCGAGCGCAGCACTATTCTGCGCGTGATCGAAAA
>JBKJUQ010000410.1:0-8696 GCA_046590685.1 Hymenobacteraceae bacterium | reverse complement strand
AGCCTTACCTGTTTTTAATATGCGGCCAATGGATGCAGGTTCGGCAGAAAGTATCCGTTCGGGCCTCGTGGCCGGCCATCCGTGGTCGTTGCGCGTGTGCTCACCGCGGCGGCTGTCGCTGAAGTCAGCGGCCGGTTAAACTTTGAGCGGCACTTGCTATCTACGGGCGGCCGATGTTAGGTTTGACTTCCGCAGCTTCGGGGGGCTCCCCGCTCGTGCGCCGACCTTCGTTCCCTGCCGCTGTGCTGATTCTCTGTCTGGTTTTCGTTTTTTCGCTGGGCGCCGCCGGCTCCCGGGCGGAGCCGCCCCCGGCGCGCGGCGTGACCGTGCGGGTCGAGCCCGTCTTCGGCGCCGAACCCGTAGCGTTCGATACGCGCTCCTTCCTGACCCTCCAGGGCGATACTGTTCGCCTGACCACCTGTCGGTTTTACTTAACCGACCTGCGCCTGCGGTACGCCGATGGCACCACCGCCGCTGATCCGGAGCGCTACCACCTGGTGGATGCCGACCTGGAAATGGCCCGCTCCCGCGTCCTGCGCTTCCCGGAGGCTCCGGCAAAACCCATCGTCGCAATCACGTTCGGCTTCGGCGTCGACAGCGCTACCAACGTCGGCGGCGCGTTGGGCGGCGCCCTCGACCCGGCCTTGGGGATGTACTGGGCGTGGCAGAGTGGGTACATCAACGCCAAGCTCGAAGGCACTTCGCCGAGCCGGCCGGCCGCCGTGCGGCACGCGTTTGCGTTTCATGTGGGCGGCTACGCGCGGCCGACTGCCACGCGGCGCCTGATTACGCTCACCCTGCCGACTCCCACGGTGGCCGATTCGCTGACGATTCTGGCCGACATCGGGCGGTGGCTCGGGGCGGCCCCGCTCGCGGCCACCGCCGATGTGCTCGTGCCCGGGCCGGCCGCCGTCGCGCAGGCCGACCGCGTGGCCGCGATGTTCGCCCTGAAACCTTTCCCCGCGGCGGCTCTCCGCCCGGCCTCGCGTCCGGCGAAACCCGGCGGCGCCTCCTCGAACGTGGTCGATGCGTCGCACTAGCCGCTTCCTCGGTCTGGCAGCCGCGCTGCTGACGCTGCTCGGAGTCGTGGCGTTTGGGCCACCGCCCGATACCTCCGTGCCTGGTGCCGCTGCGCCCGATGCCCCCGTTCCCGTCGTGCGGCCCGCAGGCTGGCCGAAGCCGCGCTACGACTTCACCCGCAACCCGCCCACCGTGGCGGGCGTGGCGCTTGGTCGGCAGCTTTTTTACGACCCCGGCCTCTCGCGCGACGGCACGATCTCGTGCGCGAGCTGCCACCTGCAGGCCACCGGCTTCACGCACGTCGACCACGCCGTGAGCCACGGCATTGACGGGCGGCTGGGGCGGCGCAACACCCTCGCGCTCGTCAACCTGGCCTGGAGCCCGAGCTTCCACTGGGACGGCGGCGTTCATCACCTCGACGTGCAGCCGCTCAACCCGCTTTCCAGCCCCACCGAGATGGATCACTCGCTCGCCGCCGTAGTGGGCGGGCTGAACGCCGCGCCGGCTTACCGCGCCCGGTTCGCGCGCGCGTTCCGCGGCGATTCGGTGGCGACGGGCCAGCGGGTGCTGCTGGCGTTGGCGCAGTTTACAGGTCAGCTGGTATCGTACCGCTCGCGGTACGACAAGTACGTCCGCCACGAGCCGGGCGGGGAGCTGACCGATCAGGAAATCAACGGCTTGACCCTGTTTCGGGCGCAGTGCGCCTCGTGCCACCGCGAGCCGCTGTTTACCGACTACTCGTTCCGCAACAATGGGCTCGCGCCCGACCCGCTCGCCCCCGACGCCGGGCGGGCCGCCATCACCGGGCGCGCGGCAGACTCGCTGTGTTTCCGGGTGCCGTCGCTGCGCAACATCGAGCGCACCGCGCCCTACATGCACGACGGGCGCTTTCGGCGCCTGCGCGACGTGCTCGCGCACTACGCGGCCGGTGGCCGCCACGTCAGTCGGACGCTCGCGCCGGCGCTGCGCCACCCGCTGCCCCTCACGCCCGACGATCAGAAAGACCTCATCGCCTTTCTGCTCACGCTCACGGACCCGAATTTTCTGACTGATTCCCGCTTCGCTTACCCCGTCGCAGACTGAGCGCGCGGTGCTGCCCCCGGCGTTGTCTTTTTGCTTTTCTGCTTCTCCTTCCTTTTTCCGTCTGCTTCTTCTTCTTTAATCAGTCGTTTGTTTTATGCGAAAGCTTCTTCTCTCCCTTGCCATCGTTGGCGTGCTGCCGGGATTCCCGACGGCCCTGGCGCAAACCCATCCGGCGATCACCAGCTGGCTGCAAAACCCGACTGGCATCCGGGGGCGGCACTACGTCAGTGGCAACCCCGCGCCCGTGCAGGATACGGCCCGCGCCAACGTGCAGCGGGTGCGCTACTCGACGGGGAACGTGTACGTGAACTGCTCGGGCATCCCGGCGTACGTCATCGGGCCGTACCTTGACAACAATCCCTCGCTGGGGACTAACCGCCAGTACCTCTTCAAGCTGCCGCTCAACCCGCAGCCCGCTACCGGTACGCCCCGCGCCGTGGGGATGGGCAACACGGGCGTTCTGATCAACGGCGTGCCGATCTATAACTACGCCGATGGCCGCAGCTACCTCAATCAGAACGTCTGGCACCAGAACGCGGTGGTGTTCGAGAACGCCGGTTTCGATTGTGCCAAGGGGCATCCGTCGCCGGTATTTACGGGCCCGCCCGGCGGCGGCGGGACACCGGTCGGCGGCAGCTATCATCACCACCAGAATCCGTCGGCCTTCAACATCGCCACGGTGCCGCTCTCGACGGTATGCAGCATCTACCTCGCCGACGGGCTGTATGTGCCCGACTCCACCCAGCACGGCCCGCTGATCGGGTTTGCGTTTGATGGCTACCCGATTTACGGCGGCTACGGCTACGCCAACGCCCAGCAGCCGGGCGCCGTGAAGCGGATGGTGCCCGCTTACCGCAAGCGCGCCATTACCGCGCGGACCACCCTGCCCAACGGCACGACGGCCAGCCAGGTAGGCCCCACGCTGGCGGCCCAGCCGTTGGGCGCTTACTACGAAGACTATGAGCTCGTGGCGGGCCTCGGCGACCTTGATGCGCACAACGGCCGCCAGTGCGTGACGCCGGAGTACCCGGGCGGGACGTACGCATACTTCGCCACCCTCGACCGCGACGGCAACTCGGTGTACCCGTACATCCTCGGGCAGACGTACTACGGCGTGGTGGAAACGGCGAACTTCCCGACGATGGGGCCGAATCAGCCGTCGACGAGCGTCGTCATCACCGAGCCGGTAACGGTCTACACGCCCGCACCGACGGGGCTCGCCGCGCCCGCCGCGCCCGTGAAGCTGACGGTGTTCCCGAGCCCGACGCACGAGGTGCTCGTCGTGCAGGCGACCGTGGCCTCCCACGCGGCCCAACTCGTGGAGCTTCTCGACCTGGCCGGGCGCGTCGTCGACCGGCAAACTTTGGTTCCCGGCTCCACGATGTGCTACTTCGCCACCCAAGCCCTGCACGCGGGGACGTACCTGGTGCGCGTGAGCGGCGGCAGCCCGGTGCGCGTAGTAGTGGAGTAGGGGAAGTTGACCGGGCAAGTCAGTCGGATGCCTGATTTCGAGCCTGCCACTGCGCCCGTCTGGCGCAGAAGATCAGCTGCGGCCGAGCGTACCCATTACCCGACGCTGGTGGCAACCTGCCGCCCGCTCATTCCGTAACTCGCGCTTCAGTTTCGAGTCAAGCGTGCAACCACTCTACGATCTTAACCTGCAGCTGTTGGAGGACACGCACCTGGTTCGGAACTGGCGGGTGATCACGCGCCACGTCAATCAGGCCGATCCTTTGGCGCCGTTAGTGCGGGCCGGCAAGCTGCGCTTTGAGGCGCCCGACCGCCTCGTGCTCCACCCGGATGTCGCCGATACCACCGCGCCGGCTACCAGTTCAATGGCGGCGGACGAGAGCGCCGGCAGTACGCCCGCGCTCGCTACGGTGCATGTGGGCACCTGGACGTTGCAGCGCGATCCGCTCCTTAGCCGCCCGTACCTTGACCTCCTGCTGGCTAATGGTGCTACGCGGGCGCTCATCACGCGGCTGCGACGCTCGAAAGAAGGCGACGACTGCGATATGACGCTCTATTTCCAGACCGGAATGGAAGTGCAGCTCGAATGCGCTTGATGCGCTCCCCTCACTCTTTCTCTGACCTGTTCATCTCCGCTGCTGTATGAATGCCATCGAGCTCGACTTCGAGCAAGCCAAAGCCAAGCACTTGCTCTTCAAGTCGCGGCTGCGCTCCATCCTCTACGATATTGAGGTCGACGAAGTCCCCGTGCTCTCGCACCACGAGTGCGGCGTTGGGAAATGGATCTACGGCCACGCGCTGGCCGCGTACGGCCACCTGCCCGAGATGATCGAGCTGGAGCGCGTCCACGCTGACATTCATACTTCCGCCCGCCAGCTGGTCGCGCTCTACCGCGCCGGACAGGTCGAGGAAGCCCGCCAAGGGCTCAGCGAGATGGAGGAAGTCGCTGATCACCTGATTGCCCTGCTCAGCCGGCTCGAAGCCCAGCTCCAGCACACGGCCCCCGCTGATGTGGCCGCCGACGCCTACATCAGCTTGAGTCTGCGGGATTTTCAGGAGATGCTGCGCACCAACCAGGAGCTCGATGTGCGCATCAAGCAGCAGGTTGCCGAAACGGCGCGGGCCACCGAACGCTTTAACCTGATCGCGCGCGCTACCCAGGATGTCGTCTGGGATTGGGACCTGCGTACTAACCTGCTCTGGTGGAGCAACGCCTTTCAGACCAATTTTGGCTACAGGCCCGATCAGGTAGAGCCGTCCATTGACTCCTGGACCAGGCGCGTCCACTCCGATGACCGGGAGCGGATCGAGCACAGCATCCACGCCGCGATTGATGCCCGTGAGCCGCGCTGGTCGGATGAGTATCTGTTCCGGCGCGCCGACGGCTCCTACGCCGAGGTGCTCGATCGTGGTTACGTTCTCTATGATCCCCATACTCAGGAACCCCTGCGGATGGTAGGGTCGATGACCGATGTCACGCATCAGCGGGAGTTGACGCAGGCGCTGAAGCATTCCACCCAGGAGCTCGACCGCCAGCAGGTGCTGATGCGCACCATCTCCGACAACGCCGACGTCGCGCTCTTCGTGCTCGACGACCAGCAGCAGTGCGTGTTCATGAACCCAGCGGCCGAGCAGCTCACCGGGTTTACCCTTGGTCAGGTGCGGGGGAGCAACCTGCACGACTTCATCCACCACACCCACCCGGACGGCACCCCGTACCCGATGGCTGATTGCCCTATCGACCGCGCGCTCCCTGAGCGCAGCCGCATGAAGGGCGAAGACGTGTTCATTCGGCCCGATGGCACCTTTTACCCCGTTGGTTTTACGGCCAGCCCCATTCTGAGCACCGAAGGACAGCCCGTCGGGACGGTCCTCGAAGTACGCGACCTCACCGAGCAGCGAAAAAACCAGACTGCCCTGCAAGAAAGCGAGACCTTATTTCGCACCATTACCAGCGCCTCGCCGGTCGGCCTGTTCCTCACCGACGATGCTGGCCGCGTGGTGTACGCCAATCAGACCGTGCTTGACTGGCTCGGCATGTCGATGGCGCAATATCTGGTCAACGCCGGCGCCGAGGCCATCGTCGCCGAAGATCTGCCCGGCCTGACCGCCCGCTATGGGCAGGCATTCGTCGCCCGGCAGCCTTACACCGACGAAGTGCGTATTCACCACGCCGACGGCACCGTGCACGTCTGCCAGCTCGCCGCCGTGCCCCGCAAGGGCGCCGATGGCGCCTTCGCCGGTTACGTCGGCTCTTTCTCCGATATCACCGAGCGGAAGCTGTCCGAAGAGCGCCTCAAGCAGTACTACGACGACCTCGATGTAAAAGTCACTTTCCGCAACCTGGAGCTGGAGCGACAGGTGCGCGCCCTGCAAGCCCGCCTCGACGCGGCCGGCGAGCCGACTTCGCCCGTCTAAACATAGTTAGCCTCCCCGGCCTTTTGTTGTTCTGTTAGGTAGTAAGCCGCGCAGCTTTCTTCTGTTATCCGCCTTATGTCCGTCCCGGCTGAAGATATTTTTACCTCCGATACCGCCCGCATCCGGTGGTATCCTGCTGCTCAGCTGCTCGAATTCACTTGGCTGGGCTTTGCAAGCGGCGAGGAGCTGCACGCCACCTTCGACCGGATGCTGGCGGCCTCACCGGAGCTTGGCGCCACCCGCTGGCTTACCGATTTCTCCGCCATGAGCGCGATGCGCCTGGCCGATCAGGACTGGATCGTTGAGCATTTTACGCCCCGGCTTTCCCAGCAGGTCACCCTGCACCGCTCGGCTATGGTGCGTCCTGCGCATTCGCTGGGCGCTTATTTTCTCGATTCCATTATCGCGCGGATCTCGGCTGCCCGGTCGTGGCCCCTGCGCGGCTTCGGCACCCGCGCCGAAGCCTACGCCTGGCTAATGGCTCCCGCTACCCCCACCGACGATACTATTAGCGCGCCCGGTGCCGACCCGCGCCCGCCGGACGCCTAGCCCGCCGCCCCTTTCTACAACACCGGCGGCGCTTACCTGGCCGCTTCGCGCTGCCGCTTATTGCAGGTGTACTTGGTTTCGTCGAGTTCCTCAGTACTGTAGCTTGCCTGATTTGATGCGGGCGACTAGAGGCGCCTGGCAGTAATCAGTAGCTCTTGTCGCCAGCAAATTAACCCTGTCAGGGGCTCGCGTCAGCTAAAAACTCGGAATCGCGATCAAGAATCGCCACCGGATTGCCCACGGCACCACTCCTTGCGATTGGTAAGCTGGTTTGGGCAACGCTCCGGGAGCGGGGCGGGCTGAACCACGTCTCAGCCGGGGAGGTTGAAGTCAATCGCGCCAGCCTTGGGGCTGCCCGGCTGCGCTTCTCTTGCCTCCCTTTTGCTATGAAATGTGCGTTTATCCCGCGGTGGCTTCGGCTAGCCGTCGGGCTGGGGCTGGCGCTATCGCCCAGCCTGACCTGGGCGCAAGCTCCTGATCCGTCAGGGGCGTGGCTTTGGGCCACTAGTCCGGGAGCCGGGGTCGGTACCTGCGCGGCGCTCGACGCGGCCGGCAACGTGTACCTGACGGGTAGCTTCTGCGGCACGGCCACGTTTGGCGCCACCGTGCTCACCAGCGTCGGGGCATCCGAGGTGTTCGTCGCCAAGCTGACTTCCGCGGGAGATTACCAGTGGGCCGTGCGCGCCGACGGGGCCGTCGGGACGGGCCTGGCCGTGGACGGTGGTGGCAACGTGTACGTCACCGGGTTTTTCAGCGGCGCTACGGCCTCCTTCGGCGCCATCACCCTTACCAATAGCCTTAGCTGCACTCACGAGGTGTTCGTGGCGAAGCTTACCCCGGACGGGCACTGGCAGTGGGCCGTGGCCGCGGGCGGGGCGGGCCACGACGAAAGCGCGGGCCTGACCGTCGACCGTAGCGGCAATGCGTGGGTGACGGGCGAGTTTCGGGGTCTGGCTGCCACGTTTGGCGCTACCACGCTCACGAGCCCCACGCCCGCCGGCGACCTCTTCGTCGCCCGACTGACGCCGGTCGGGGAGTGGGCGTGGGCCGCGAGCGCGGGCGGCCCCCTGCGCGACGCCGGCCGGGCGGTCGCCGTCGATGGCAGCGGCTATTGCTACGTTACGGGTGGGGTGGCGGGTCCCGACACCTCCTTCGGCCCTGTTACGCTCCCCGCGAGTCCCGGCCTGGGCGCGAGTAACGCATTCGTGGCACGCCTGACCCCCACCGGAGGCTGGCAGTGGGCCACGCGTGCCGGTGGGGGTGGCACCGATCACGGCAGCGCGCTCGGCATCGACGACCTCGACAATGCCTACGTCACGGGACAGTTCAGCGGACCGGCCGCCGTCTTCGGTCCCGACACGCTCGCCAATAGTAGCCCCGCTGGCGGCTCCGCCGATCTGTTCGTCGCGAAGCTCAGTCCGGCGGGCGCGTGGCAGTGGGCGGTCGGCGGGGGCGGACCAGGGAGCGATTTTGGGAGCGGCCTGGCGGTGGCGCCCACTGGCGCGCTTTACCTGACGGGGGGCTTCGGCGGCCCGGCGGCTGCGTTTGGCCGCACGGTGCTGCGTAATCCGGGTGGATCGACTAACGCGTTCATCGCGCTCCTGACGTCCACGGGGTATTGGCAATCAGCGCAAACCGGCCACGGCGACAACCACGCCAGCGGTCAGGGCCTGGCCGTGGATAGTACGGGTAATGTCTACGCGACCGGCCACTTCACCAGCGAGACCGCCCGCTTCGGCGATCAGCGACTCCTTAACTCCTTGGTTGGTAACTGCGCCATCTTTATTGGGTGCAACCGCCTGTTGCCGCCGCCCAACGCGGAGGTAGCCATTTTTCATCTCTACCCTAATCCTACCCAGGAGCTGGTGCGGCTGACCGGCATCCCTGGCACCCCGGTTGCCGTGTTCGACGGGCTCGGCCAGTTGGTGCGGTCCACTCGGCTAAGCGCTGCGGGGGCAGCTACGCTGCCGTTGAGCGGCCTGCTACCCGGCTTCTACGTGGTGCGCGCGGGACGCGCGACCCGTCGCCTGGTGATTCGCTCGCCCGTGCTCTAGGGGGGCAATTTGCCGGTCGTACGGCGGCGCGACGCTAAAACGCCCACCCTAGGTTCAGCCCCGACGAGAGCTTCATGTGCGTACCGCGCGGTAGACGCTCCC
>JBKJUQ010000323.1:0-6178 GCA_046590685.1 Hymenobacteraceae bacterium | reverse complement strand
ATTGGCCGATGCCGTTCATCATCAGAATCGCCAGATCGCGCAGGCGCTGGTAGACCGTATCGGGCAGCGTGAGGGCCGGGGCGACGGTGATGGAGTCGCCGGTGTGAATGCCCATCGGGTCGAAGTTCTCGATTGAGCAGATGATGATGATGTTGCCGGCGGCGTCGCGCAGCAATTCGAGCTCGAACTCCTTCCAGCCGGAAATACTCTTTTCCACGAGTGCCTCGTGGGTGGGCGAAGCGCGCAGGGCCGCGCTGAGCTTTTTCTCGAAGTCGGCGTAGTTCTCGACGATGCCGCCCCCCGTGCCGCCGAGCGTAAAGGAAGGCCGAATGACGAGCGGAAAGCCGATTTCCTGCGCGATCTCCTTGCCTTCGAGCAGCGATTTAGCCGTGCGGCCGTCGCACACCCCGACGCCCAGCTCCAGCATCTTCATCCGAAACAGCTCACGGTCTTCGGTGACGCGGATGGCGTCGAAATCGACCCCAATGACCTGCACGTTGTGCTGCTGCCAGAGGCCGGCGTCGTGGCAGTCGAGGGCGAGGTTGAGGGCCGTCTGGCCGCCCACGGTGGGCAGCACGGCATCGATCTGGTGCTCGTGGAGGATCTTGGCGATGCTGGCCTTCGTCAGCGGCAGCAGGTACACGACGTCGGCCGTGGCCGGGTCGGTCATGATCGTCGCCGGATTCGAATTGATGAGGATGACGCGGACGCCTTCCTCGCGCAGCGACCGCGCCGCCTGGGTGCCGGAGTAATCAAACTCGCAGGCCTGACCGATGATAATCGGGCCGCTGCCGATGAGCAGGACCGTATGGATCGCGGGGTTTTGGGGCATAGCCGAAGCGGCCGGGGGTTGCTGACCAAGTCAGGCGGCCGTTCGGGTTGCGAAGGTAGGGGTGGGGGCGGGGAGGGGCGAGTATTTTTGTTGAGCTGCACAAGCCCTGCGCCGATGAAACCCGTCTCTAGTATACTCATCTTGCCTCCAAAAAAAGTCGTTGAGGCGCACTGGTCGTTACTTCTGCTTTTGGCTCCGCTACTGCTGGTAGGAATAATGCTCAACGTCGTGTGTGCGGCTTGCGCGGTCCTGTTTCAAAAGCTCACGGGCGATGGAAGCCGGTTCGAGGAGTTGGAAAAGCGCTCGGGTGAGTCTATCTGCACTTTCACGCGGCAACAGGATTACCGAAACCTGGACCCGGTGGTCATCCGGGCAGTGTATGAGGAGGTGCGAACTACCTACGGTTGGCAGGAAAAAGACGGACCTTTTCCGTTGCGGGCAACGGATCGAATCGTTGCTGACCTGTGCCTCGACGGCGACGACATCAGCTTCGATATGTTGCCAGCAATTTCGTATCGCGCCCAGCGTTCGCTGGAAACGGACGCGGTGCCTGACCCATTGGAGTCGGTTTACACAGCCGGCGAATTGGTTGCTTATCTGAGTGCACAGCCAAGATTGTCAATAGATTAAGCTATGCTCCGCCTAACCCGTCGCAACTGGCTCGTGCTGGCCGTTGTGGGGATCCCCGCGCTGGCTCTCATCCTGTCGACCGACGGCTGTACGGATGCACCCGGTGCCCGACAGGCTTTACTGAAAGCCGGCTACAAGCCACTGACGGTGGGCGGCCGCGGCTGGTTTAAGGGCCATCGCGGGGAGTGGTACGTAACCAGGTTTACCGCAGTAAATCCGCAGGGCGATACCGTGCGGGGCGTGGTGGGGCGCGGCTATTATCCGGAGAGTGCGATTCGGTTAGACCGTCCTTGATTTTGCTGACTTTTTAATGACTCCGATCCCGTCCAGCAGCGCTTTTCAGCTCGCGATTCAGGTGCAGCCCGCCGACATCGACGACCTCCACCACGTCAATAATCTCGTGTACCTACGGTGGGTGCAGGAGGTAGCGGGGGCGCACTGGGGCTCGGTGGCGCCCGCGGAGGCGCAGACCGGGCTGGTATGGGTGGTGATGCGCCACGAGATCGACTACAAAGTAGCGGCGAAGCTCGGCGATGAAGTACGCCTCGAAACGTGGGTCGGCACGGCGGTGGGCGTCACGTTCGAGCGGTACACGCGCGTGGTGCGCGCCGCCGACGGGGTCGTGCTGGCGCAGGCCCGCACGCTCTGGTGCCCGGTGAACGCGCGAACGGGGCGGCCGCAGCGCGTCACGGCGGAGCTGCGGAAGCTGTTTTCGGTGCCAGAGTAGGGGCAAGTTCAGGCGTCCGCTCCCGAAGTCGGCCCTTGGGCAAGGCGAAGATCCGGCGGCGGGGGAGAGCGGAAAAGCCGCTGCGGGGCGCGCGGTCGGTATATTTGGCGGCTCCCTACTGTACCCGCTCCCCATGTTCAATCTTATTCTGCTGCTGCTCGGCAGCCTGATTCTGTTGGTAATCGGCGCGGAAGGGCTCGTGCGCGGCGCGACGAGCCTGGCGCTGCGGCTAGGTATTTCGACGCTCGTGATCGGGTTGACGGTGGTGGCGTTTGGCACCAACTCGCCCGAGCTGCTCGTCAACGCGCGGGCGGCGGCCAGCGGCCACGCCGTAGTCGGGCTCGGCAACGTGGTGGGCGCCAACATCAGCAACGTGCTGCTCATTATCGGGGTGGCGGCGCTGGTGCGGCCCCTGCGGGTGCGGCCGGAGCTGCTCCGGCGCGAAGTACCGATTCTGGTGGCCGTTACGTTGCTGCTGCTGGCCCTGCTCTGGGACCGCACCCTGAGTCGAATCGACGGTGGGGTGTTAGTCGCGTGTTCCGGGGCCTACCTGATCGCCGAAATCGTGATGAGCCGGCGCGGCGTGCGCGGACCCGCGCTGGGGCAGCTTCCCGTAGCTGCCCGTTCGACGGGCGCCGCGGTGCTCTTGCTCGTGGGCGGGCTGGCCGCCCTGCTGGTGGGAGCGTGGTACCTGCTAGGCTCATCGGTCGTGCTGGCGGAGCGCGTCGGGATGAGTCAGATCGCGATTGGCCTGACGGTGGTGGCTCTGGGCACGAGCTTGCCGGAACTGGCGACGTCGGTGGTCGCCGCCATCCACGGCCACGACGACGTGGCGCTCGGTAACGCCATCGGGTCGAGCATTCTCAACATCCTGCTCATCCTGGGTATTACGGCGCTGATTCAGCCGATCGAGATCGAAGCCTTGCGGCCCGTCGATACGATGGTGCTCATCAGCTCGGCGATTGTGCTGATTCCAATGCTGCACTCCAACCGACTTATCAGTCGCGTGGAAGGCGGTTTGCTGGTGGCGGGTTATATTGGGTATCTGGCATCGCTGGCGCCTTGAGGGTAACTTTGAACTGCGAACTGCGAATGCCTATGCAGGCAAGACTGGGGCAGGGAAACGCGCCTCTATGTCTTCCATCACGATCTGGGCGAGGCCTTCGAGCACTTTCTGCTCGCTGGCGGAAAATGCGCGGGCCTTCTGGTCGATCAGGCACACCGCGCCGATATTGAAGCCGTCGCGGGTGCGCAATGGTGCGGCCGCATAAAATCGCATACCCAGGTTGTCGGTCACCATCGGGTTCGATAACAGGCAGGGTTCGGCCAGCGCGTCCTCGAATACGGTAGGTTCGGTGCTCAACACGGCCAGCGAACACAGACTGACGCCCCGCACAACCTCATTTCCGACCGGAATCTCGCCGCTGCTCGCGATGGTGTGCACGACTTCCGCCCCCACCAGATTGACCAACGCGATCGGCACGTCGAACATCCGCACGGCCATCTCGGCGACGTGGTTGAAGGCTCCGTCGGGCAGCAGGCTGATTTGCTCGTAACGGGCCAGGGCGGCCAGCCGCTCGTGCTCATTGTCCGGGATAATGTCGCGGCCGAAAGTATTTGTTGCCATAGCAGGGGAGGTTGTCAGAAGAAGCCGGCAGCGTGCGCTGGCTGGCAAGAACACAGTACGGCTGGAGATTCCTTTCCGTTCGGCTACTCCTAAATCTCCCCATCCTCGCCCGTAGGGGCTTCGGTGGGGACCAGGCGGGTTGAGTCGCTGCTGGCGCCGCTCTTGAATCGCTCGCAATTCATCTCGATCGTGAAGGGAATCTCGGGCTTCGGGAAAGGGCCACCGAGCGAAAGCTGGACAGCTTTATCCGCTGCCGCCTTGCGCATAAACAGACCGTAAATCGGGAGGGCCTGTCGGGCGCCCTGACCTAGATCGCCGTTGCGGAAGTGGATCGAGCGGTCTTCACCGCCCACCCACATACCGCACACCAGGTCGGGCGTCAGACCCATAAACCAGGCGTCGGAGTAATTGGACGTCGTGCCGGTTTTACCCCCGATCTCGCCCTTCAGGGCATACTTCGCGCCCCGCAACGATACGGCGGTACCGCCGCCTTCAGTGGTGGCCTGGAGCATATGCAGCATCACGTAGGCGGTCTGCTCCGAGAGCACTTCGCGGGTGCTGGGTACATTATCGAAGAGCACGTTGCCGGCTTTGTCTTCGATACGGGAGATGTAGACCGGTGCCGTCCAGACGCCGTGGTTGATGAAGGTGCCGTAGGCGCCGGCCATCTCGTAGATGCTCACGTCGTAGATGCCGAAGCCGATGGGCGGCAGGGGCTCCAGCTCACCGGTTATGCCGAGGCGCTTGGCATAATCGACGACGCGCTGCGGGGTGAGGCTTTTGACCAGAAACGCCGTGACCGAATTGATGGAGCGCGCCAACGCCTGCCGCAGCGTGTAGCGCCGGCCGGTGTAGCGACCCTCGAAGTTCTTGGGGGTGTAGGGTGGCCGGCCGGCTTCGGCGGGGAAGGTCACGGCGACGTCGGCCACTTCGTAGCACGGCGAAAAGCCATTGTCGATGGCGGCCGTGTACACGATCGGCTTGAAGGTAGAGCCCGGCTGGCGCCGCCCCTGCTTGACGTGGTCGTACTTAAAGAACTTGTAGTTGGCGCCGCCGACCCACGCCCGGATGCGGCCGTTGAGCGGGTCCATCGCCAGAAAGCCCGCGTGCAGGAAGCGCTTGTAGTACGCGAGGGAGTCGTAGGGCGAGAAGGTGACTTTTTTCTCCATCGTCGGCTTGCGCCAGTCGAAAACGACCATCGGGCGCTTGCGGTGCAGCTCGATCCGGACCGAATCGGCGTTGCCGTCGAAGCGGGCCATCGCGCGGCGATAGTGATCGGTTTGCTTGATGGCGCGGTCGAGGAAATCCTTGATCGGCTTGCCATCCTGGTCGATCCACGGGTCCTGGCCGGCCCAGTGGGCATCAAAGAGCTTCTGGTAGGCTTTGAGGTGCTCGGCGACGGCCTCTTCGGCGTAGCGTTGCAAGCGCGCGTCGATGGTGGTGTGGACGCGCAGACCGTCGGCGTAGAGGTCGAGGCCGCGCTCGCGGCACCACGCCTGGAGCCACTTGCCCGCTTCGGTGCGGAAATACGGCGCCATGCCCTTCGTGGCGTTCTCAACCGAGTAGTGTAGCTCGATGGGCGTTGCGGCGAGCTGGGCCCGCTTGGCGGTAGTGAGCCGGCCGTACTTCTCCATTTGCTCCAGCACGGTGTTGCGGCGGCGCAGCGCGTTAGCCGGGTTGAGCACGGGACTATAAGCCGTCGGTGCTTTCAGGACGCCCACGAGGACTGCCGATTCCTGCGGCTCCAGCTCGCGCGGGGTTTTTCCGAAGAACGTTTTGGCAGCCGTCTTGATACCGAACGCGTTCGAGCCGAAATCAACGGTGTTGAGGTACATCGTCAGGATTTCGGGCTTCGAATAGGCGCGTTCGAGCTTGATGGCCATAATCCATTCTTTCGACTTCACGATCAACATCCGCAGCGGTCCGCGGTTGAGCGAGCCATTATCGAGGTCGGAGCGCGTGCGGAAGAGGTTCTTCGCCAGCTGCTGCGTGATGGTACTCGACCCGCGCTTCTGGCCCGTGAGCTTGTAGTAAAAAATGGCAAAAGTGCCCTTGAAGTCGACGCCGGAGTGGTTTTCGAACCGAACGTCTTCCGTAGCGAGCAGCGCGTCGACGAGGTTTGGCGCGAGCTCGTATGACGTCACGGGCGAGCGGTTCTCGCGGAAGTACTTGCCCATCGACTGTCCGTCGGCCGAAAACATCTCCGACGCCAGTTCCGATTTCGGATTTTCGAGCGAGCGCGGGTCGGGTAAATCACCGAAAAAGCCGCCGAAATTCGCGCTCACCGCCCAGACATACAGCACCAAGGCGAGCAACCCGCTCGCCAGGGCAAGCCACGTCCCCACAATCAGGCGCGAAAACA
>JBKJUQ010000094.1:0-19588 GCA_046590685.1 Hymenobacteraceae bacterium | reverse complement strand
AATTCCGATTCCGGTTAGATTCGGAGCTGAGGCCAGCGCGTGCAGAATACGGGCGGTTAGTCCCATTGGATCAGCACCTCCAAAGCCAATTAGGACAGTTTGCACTTCGCTTGGCGGGGCCGGTAAGTGCATTGCGGTTAGAAACGGGTGGCGAACCAAAGAAAATGCGGGCCCGAGGAAGAACGTAGTTGGGGCCGCTGCCGAATACATTTCGGGCGTAACTCCCGGCGAGTGGTTAATCAGAAGATCGGCAACTACGGGCCAGGCCCGCAGATCGTCCACTGCAACTATCCGCCAACCGGAGCTCCGTAATCCGGTTTGATAGGCAGAATCGAATTCGTATCCGTCCAGAATGATGATACCCGCTGGGATTCCCCTTATAGCATCTGCCAGCCAATGCGCTTCCGCAGTGTATGGCTGCTTAGGCAGAGTCATTAAGGCTAGACCGGCAGATTGCAGGAGGGCGCGGACGGCGGTGGTTGGTTCTTGAACGGCGAATTCGTAGCTGAACGTGTCCCCAAGGATCTCGGCCAGCGCCAGCAGCCGCATCACGTGGCCGAGTCCGATGCGCTCGTTGCCGTCGGCGCGCAGAATCAGGCGGGTCTTCATACCTGAATTTGTGCGTTGGCCGCATTAAGGGCTGAAAGCCACGGGTACTGCTGCGTGAGGGTCAGAATATCGGTAAGCCCGAAGTCTGGGCCCAGGGTGGAATACAGCAGGTGCAGCAGCGCGTAATCGGAAGGGTAGTCAACCGTCAGGCGAAGAGCCGCGGCTTCGGGCGTGGCGGTGGCGAGGGACAGGGTTTGCAGCCGGAATTGTCCGGGCCGTTGGCGCACGTACGGGGTGACGTGCTCGCGGTCGGCGGGGGTGGTGGCTTCCTGGTGCGCCCGAAGCAGGGCCGCGCGGCTGATGACTTCGATGTTCATCCCCAAGGGCAGGCCAAGCGTAAGGGTGTAGTCGGCCCCAGCGTCCAGGTGCGCCCGCACGGCCTGGTCGATGAACAGGGGGTCAAGGGCGGGGTTGTCAGCCGTAAGGCGGACGATAACATCAAAGCCGTAGCGGATAGCGGCGGCGTGAAAGCGGCTCAGGACATCGGTTTCAGAACCTTGGATGGCTTCAAGACCAACCCTCTCGGCCAGTAGGCGCAAGGGGAGGTCAGCAGGTGAGTCGGGGAGGGCCATCACCACCGTGTCGACCGTCGTGGCGCGTCGCGCCCGGGCAATTACCTGCTCCACCAACGTGATGGCACCACCCAATGGCAGCGGCAGCAGCGCTTTGCCGGGTAGGCGCGTGCTCCTGACCCGCGCTTGCAGCACGGCGCCGACGCGTAGGGCCGATGCGGGAGCAGTCAGGTCGTTTTCGGCCACGTGTAGGGGAGCGTAAAGGTGTCGTCGGGCTCGGCGAGCGCTTCCAGCCAGGGGCGTAAGGCGAGGGCGGTGTCCCAGTGCGCGGCGGCACACAGGTTTTCGTGCAGATTCGCTACCGAATCAACCCCAATCACCACGCGTCGCACGCCCGGTGTCTGCACGGAGAACAGCAACAGCAACGCGCTCAGCGGCATGTTGCCTTCGGCGGCGAGCGTGCGCAGTCGACGAATCTTCGGTGCCAGGGGCTGAAAGAAGCCGGGCAGCTGATCGGGATCGCGCAGCAGAACCCCTTGCAGAAACACCGACCGCGCGTGTACCTCAAGGCCGCGCTCTCCCACCAAGCCGGGTAAGTGCGGGACGAAATGCTGGTCGAGGACGCTCAACGGGATTTGCAGCAAGCCAGGCTGGTGGGCCCGCGGCGTGGTGGCGAAATCGCCGGACAGCAGATGCGCCAAGCGGTAGACCGACAGGCCCGCCTGTTCGATCTGCCCTTGCGCACAGGCCGCGAGTACTGCCTGCCAGCCCGCGTCGGTGCTGCTGAAAGACAGCGCGCTGTGAAAAAGCAGGCCTGCTACCGATGGGCGCCCGAGGCGAGTAAGGGAAGCTTGCACCTGCCGGGCGACATCCGGGCCGTTCGCAATCTTGGTGATGACGTTGAAATCCTGCGTCAGGCTCGCCAGCTGACCTAGCCGGGCTTCGGCGTCGCCGTACACGGCCGCCGTATCAAGCAGGTTCAAGCCGGCGGCGTGGGCTTCGCGCAGAATGTCGGCCACGGCCGCGAGCGAGGGCTGCCCAGTCGTATTGTTGATGCCATAAGCCAAGCCAAACTGCGCCGTGCCGAGGGCCAGCCGATCGGCAAATTCGCGGGTACTCATGGCCGACTGGCCGCAAACTCGCGCACGCAGGTCACTACGTAGTCCTGCTCCTCATCGGTTAGGGTCGGATAGAGCGGCAAACTCAGGCACTCGTCGTAGTACGACTCAGCGTGCGGGAAATCGCCGGCTCGGAAGCCCAGGCCCTCGTAGTACGGCATCCGGTGCACCGGAATGTAGTGCACCTGTGCGAAGATGTTCCTGGTCCGCAGGAAGTCGTAGAGCGCCCGCCGCCGGGGCGAGCGAATGATGTAGAGATGATAGGCGTGGCCGGCATCGGGCGGTAGCGTAGTCACGCCGGCCGTGCCATCGGCAAATGCGGCATCGTAGCGGGCGGCCAACGCGCGGCGGCGGGCCAGACCCACTTCGGCGCGCTGGAGCTGCGAGAGGCCGAGAGCGCAGTTGAGGTCGGGTAGGCGGTAGTTGTAGCCGAGCGTCTGCATCTCCATATACCAGCCGCCTTCGTCGGGGTGATGCAGCTTCGCCGGGTCGCGGGTGATACCGTGGGTGCGGAGCATCAGCAGCGCTTCGTAGAGGTCGCGGCGCGCGGTCGTGATCATGCCGCCTTCGCCGGTGGCGATGTGCTTGACGGGGTGGAAGGAGAAGATCGCCAGATCGGCGAGGGAGCCGTCGCCGCAGCGATGACCCACGCCCCGCGCGTCCGTAAACGCACCACCCGGCGCGTGGCAGGCATCCTCGATGATCCACAGACCAAACTCGTCGGCCAGGGCGCGGCAAGCCGCCAGATCGACCGGCCGGCCGGCGAAATCCACCGGAATCAGGCCGTGGAAGAAGCCGCGCGGATGCGCTTCGAGCAGCGCGCGGACTTTGGTCAGGTCGAGCAGCGCCGTGGCGGGGTCGATATCGGCAAACCACACCTCGCCGCCGCAGTACCGCACGCAGTTGGCCGACGCGGCAAACGTGATGGGCGTTGTGATGACCCGCTGGCCCGGCTGCACCCCCAGCGCCAGCGCGCACAGGTGCAGCGCGGCCGTGCCATTCGCTACCGCCACGGCGTAGGGGGCACCCACGTAGGCGGCGAACGCTTCCTCAAAAGCGGCCACGCGCGGCCCTTGCGTTAGAAAGTCGGCGTGCAGCGCCTCGACCACCGCCGCGACGTCGGCGTCGGTGATGTGCTGGCGACCGTAGGGGATGGGAGCGGTTGGAGTCACGGTGAGTGACGATAAAATGAAGGTTCGGCCGACTGGTTGGAATCTGCCCTGCTCAGGCTGGCTACTCGCTGGCGACCGTGAATCCCGCGTCTACGTGCAGCCGAATCTCCTCGCGGAGCTGCTCGGCCGACAGCCAGTGATCGTTGGCATCGGACGAGTAGTGGAAGCCGTCGGGTACGGGGCGCCCGCCCTTAGCCGTCATATACTCCTCCATCGAGAACTTGGGCGTCGCGGAGAGAATGACGTAGTACCGGTCGAGCTCGACGGTGGAGAGGGCGTCGGTTTGGGTGATCATCTCTTCGTGAAGCTTCTCACCCGGGCGGATGCCGACAATCTGCTGCTCGCAGTCCGGGCCGATAGCGCGCGCTACTTCGGTGATTTTATAGGAAGGAATCTTCGGAACGAAGATTTCGCCGCCCCACGCGTGCTCCAGGGCGTAGAGCACGAGCTCCACGCCCTCTTCGAGCGAGATGTTGAAGCGCGTCATCGCCGGGTGCGTGATCGGCAGAATACCGGTTTGCCGCTGTTGCAGGAAAAAGGGCACCACCGAGCCGCGCGAGCCGATAACGTTGCCGTAGCGCACTACCGAAAACCGCAGGTCGCGCCCGCCCTTGAAGTTGTTGGCCGCCACGAAGAGCTTATCCGAGCACAGCTTGGTGGCGCCGTAGAGGTTGATAGGCGCGGCGGCTTTGTCGGTACTGAGCGCCACCACGTGCTTCACGCCGCAGTCCATGGCGGCATTGATGACGTTTTCGGCCCCGAGGATATTCGTTTTGATGCACTCCATCGGGTTGTACTCGGCGGCGGGGACCTGCTTGAGGGCCGCGGCGTGCACGATGATGTCGATGCCTTCGCAGGCGCGGCGCAGGCGCTCCGCGTCGCGCACATCGCCGATGAAGTAGCGCAACGCCCGGTGCTGCGCCGGCGAAAACTGCTGCGCCATCTCGTACTGCTTGAGCTCATCGCGCGAGAAGATAACGAGCCGCTTAATGAGCGGATAGCGTTCCAGAATCGTGTGAACGAACTGTTTGCCGAACGAGCCGGTGCCGCCCGTAACGAGGATGGATTGGTGATTGAGATCGAGCGCCATTCAGGAAAGAAGCCGAAAAAAGCCGGCGGATACCCTCGTCGGCGAGCGGTCGGAACCGCCCCGCGAAGGTACGGCCCCGGTCGTGCGTCGGAGCCTACGAATCGCGCCGCACCACTTCCCAGAGCACAATCCCCACGGCCACGCTCACGTTGAGCGAGTGCTTGGTGCCGGTCTGCGGAATCTCGACGGCCGCCGCGCACTCGGCGAGGGCTTCGTCGCTCACCCCGAACACTTCGTGACCGAAGACGAGCGCGAGTTTCTCGGCCGGATCGAAGCGGAACTGGTGCAGCGGCTCGGCACCTTCGGCCAGCTCGACGGCCACGGGGCGGTAGCCGGCGGCCCGTAGTTCGCGCAGCAACGCGGCCGTATCGGGGGCGTGCTCCCAGGCCACGGTTTCGGTGGCGCCGAGAGCCGTTTTGAGCAGCTCCTTGTGCGGCGGCGTCCCGGTGATCCCGCACAGCCAGAGCTTCTCGACCGCGAACGCATCGGCCGTCCGGAACGCCGACCCCACGTTTGCCAAGGACCGCACGTTGTCGAGTACCAGGCACACGGGCCGCTTGGGCCGCTGCTGAAAATCGGCCGCGCTGGGGCGGTTAAGCTCATCGAGCGAGAGTTGACGCAGCATCAGTAGGGGAGAAGAGTGGCTGGTGTAACGGGGCAAAGCTATCGCCCCCGGCACTGCGCCGATTTGCTTAACATTTTTTCCAACTCGAAAGAGTGTTAAGCAAATTGAGTTTCGATCTGCTTAACATTTTTTGTAATCCGAAAAGATGTTAAGCAAATGGAGTCGTTAGTTGCTAGACAGTTTTTTTGCCTTGCAAAAGTGTCTAGCAAACCCGCCCTTCCGGCTGGCGCTGTCCTCAGCTAGCGGCGCCCCAAGCGGGTTGGCTGGAGCGGCAATTCCGTCCCACAGCCGTTATCCCACCCTGAAGACCGAACTTCGTCCCCTCAACCCCTCCCACCTTCCCACCCTCAACCCCTCCCTAGATGGCCCACGCCGATACGCCCTTGATGAAGCAGTACTACGCCATCAAGCGCGAGCACCCGGGAGCGTTGCTGCTGTTTCGGGTGGGCGATTTTTACGAGACCTTCGGCGACGATGCCGTGAAGGCCGCGCGCATCCTCGACATTACCCTCACCAAGCGCGGCAACGGCTCGGCGGCCGAGACGGCCTTAGCCGGCTTTCCGCACCACTCGCTCGATAATTACCTGCCGCGCCTGGTCCGGGCGGGGGAGCGCGTCGCGATCTGCGACCAGCTCGAAGACCCCAAATTCGCGAAGGGCATTGTCAAGCGCGGCGTCACGGAGCTGGTCACGCCGGGGGTGTCGTTTAACGATCAGGTGCTCGAAAAGCGCCGCAACAACTACCTGGCGGCCGTTTCCTTCGGGAAAGGGGAGGTAGCGGGCATCGCTTTCCTCGACATCACGACGGGCGAGTTCCTGACCGCCCAGGGCGACCGGCAGTACGTCGGCAAGCTGATTCAGAGCTTTCAGCCGGCGGAGGTACTCGTCGGCAAGCCCCAGCGGGCCGATTTTATTCAGTACTACGGCCCCGACCATTGCCTGCACGCGATGGAGGACTGGGTCTTCCAGCCCGATTCGGCGTACGAGCGCCTTACGCAGCATTTTCGCACGACCTCGCTCAAGGGGTTTGGGGTCGAAAACCTGCCGCAGGGCATCGCCGCGGCCGGCGCCGTGCTCCAGTACCTGCACGACAACCAGCACCGCGAGCTGCACCATATCGGCTCGCTGGCGCGGCTCGAAGAAGACAAGTACGTCTGGCTCGACCGCTTCACGATCCGCAACCTGGAGCTCACGGAGTCGCCGCAGCCCGAGGGCGTTCCCCTGATTCAAATCCTCGATCAGACCCTGACCCCGATGGGCGCCCGGCTGCTGCGCAAGTGGGTGGTGTTGCCGCTGAAAGACGTCGCCCAGATTCGCCGCCGGCAGGATACGGTCGCCGCGCTGGTGCACGACCCCGAGCTGCTCGAAGAGCTGACGCAGCACTTACGCCAGATCAACGATCTGGAGCGCCTGATTTCGAAAGTAGCGGTGCGGCGCGTCAACCCCCGTGAGCTGCTCTTGCTGGCTCGTTCGCTCGATGCGCTCGCGCCCATCAAGGAGCGCCTGATGCGCTCGCCCGTGCCCGTTTTGCAGCGCACGGCCGAGCAGCTGGTGCTCTGCGAGCTGATTCGGGAGGAAATCAAAGCCCGGATTCGGCCCGACGCGCCGCTGCTCACCAACGGCGGCGGGCTGATCGCCGACGGGGTCCATCCGCGGCTCGATGAGCTGCGCAAACTCGCCTTTTCCGGCAAGGATTATCTGCTGAGTATGCAGCACCGCGAGGCCCAGGCAACGGGCATCAGCTCGCTGAAGGTGGCTTACAACAAGGTGTTCGGGTACTACCTCGAAGTCTCGAACGCCCACAAGGGCAAGGTGCCCGCCACCTGGATTCGGAAGCAGACGCTCGTCAATGCCGAGCGCTACATCACCGAAGAGCTCAAGACGTACGAAGAGAAAATTCTGCACGCCGAAGACGAGCTCTTTACCCTCGAGCAGCAGGTGTTCACGGATCTGGTGAGTGCCACGGTCGATTACATCGCCCAGATTCAGCAGAATGCCCGCGCCCTCGGCGTGATCGATTGCCTGGTATCATTTGCGCAGGCAGCGATTAAGTATCACTACGTCAAGCCCCTGGTGAACGACGAGCGCGTACTCACCATCCGCGCCGGTCGCCACCCGGTGATCGAGCGCCAGCTACCCGCCGGCGAGCAGTACGTGCCCAACGATGTGCACCTCGACCCCGATGAGCAGCAGATTATCATCATCACCGGGCCGAACATGGCGGGTAAGTCAGCCTTGCTGCGCCAGACCGCGCTGATTGCGCTGTTAGCGCAGATTGGCTCCTTCGTGCCAGCGCAGGAGGCGACGGTGGGCATCGTCGACAAGATATTTACCCGGGTCGGCGCCTCCGATAATCTGTCGCGCGGCGAGTCGACTTTTATGGTCGAGATGACCGAGACCGCCTCGATCCTGAACAACCTCTCCGACCGGTCGCTGGTGCTGATGGATGAGATTGGGCGCGGTACGAGTACCTACGACGGGATTTCCATCGCGTGGGCCATCGTCGAGCACCTCCACAACACGCCCCGGGCACGGGCGCGGACCCTCTTCGCCACGCACTACCACGAGCTCAACCAGCTGGCCGATGATTTACCGCGCGTGCGCAACTTCAACGTATCAGTGCGCGAAGCCGGCGGCAAGGTGCTGTTTCTGCGGAAGCTCCAGGCTGGCGGCTCGGAACACTCCTTCGGTATTCACGTGGCCCGGCTGGCGGGTATGCCCGCGCCCGTCGTGAGCCGCGCCGCCGAGATCATGCACCACCTGGAGCAGGAAAAAGTGGCCAGTACGGATGAGAGTCCGCGCGAAGCCCCCGACACCCAGCCGTTGGCAGGAGGGCCCAAGGCTCGTCCCGTCAGCTACACCGTGCAAGTCGTCAGTCCACCCTTGCCAGCGGCTGATCCCGCCCTCGACCGAGTACGGACCGTGCTGGAGGCCGTCGATATCAACGTGCTCACGCCGGTAGCGGCTCTGCTTAAACTCAACGAGTTGCAACTGTTGCTGCGCGAAGCGACACCGGTAGTGCCGAAAAAAGCAAAAAAAATTGTGGCCTAAGCTTGACATCAACGCGCTTCACCGTCTACCTTTGTACCAGCAAAACGCCCCCGGGTATGTTTGCTTTCTTCTCGCGAAAGTAGCTCAGTTGGTAGAGCGCGACCTTGCCAAGGTCGAGGTCGCCGGTTCGAACCCGGTCTTTCGCTCCCTGAAAAAGGCGTCTCCGGCAACGGAAGCGCCTTTTTTCTTGCCCGTGAGATTGCCCGCCTTCCGCCTTCACTGCTACATTTGCCCCGGTAGCAAGTGTCTGTGCTACCCTGAGCGGCGGCTGCGAAAAGCCAGAGTGGTGTAATGGTAGCCACGAGGGACTTAAAATCCCTTTTCCGTAAGGAAGTACGGGTTCGAGTCCCGTCTCTGGTACAAAAAAGCCCAACCCTGCGCCAGGGTTGGGCTTTTTGCTAAGTATCTACAGGTACGCTGTAAACGGCTGAACCTCTTTCGTGCCCATCGCGGTAAGCCCACTGAAGCAGGCCAATGCAGTCTATTCGCGTGCTCGCAGCGGTAGGGCGTTGTTCTTGCCTGCTTCTGCCGTGCTCACGGCCCCTTGATTTCCTGCCCGTTTACGGCAAGGGAGAGAGTAGGTAACAAACCAGACTTATGCGTTTCACGCGGTAGCGATGACGCAAAAACAAAAAAGGCAAGCCCTCGTCAGAGAGCTTGCCTTTTTGTATTCAGCAGCTATACCCGAAGGTAGTCTGCTGAAGTTGACTACTTGCGGCGCAGCGAACGCACACCGAAGGCGGCGCCAGCAGCGAGCAACAGGCTTAGGCCACCATCAACCGGCACTGCGGCTGGGAGGGGTGGACCGGGAGGGCCTGGCTGAGCGAAGGCGAGCGAAGCGCAGCATACTAGGGCAAGCGCAGCGGCCACCGAGAACATTTTCGAAAAATTCATTGCGGGGGGCTAAAAATTGAAGGGTTATGAAACGGACAGGTGGTAAGCCTGCAACAAAGATACATACGAAAAAAAGACTTGCAAGGGTCTGATTTTATTTTTCTCTGTCTTTGCTGTCCGATAAGGAGTGAGCAGGCGAGGCTTGACCAGACCGTCAAAAACAAGGAGTTAGTTCCCGCGCCTGAAGTCTGGAGCTACCTTGCATCTCCGGGCTCGCGCCGGCCAGTACTCTACTTGCTCATCTACTCCTCGCTTCCGGATGTTTCGAATCTTTGCCGTTATCGGCCTTTTGACCCTGTCCAACGTAGCCATGACCTTTGCGTGGTACGGTCACCTGCAGGTAAAGCGCGTCGCGTGGCTGGCAAGCTCGTCGCTCGGGCTGATTATCGTGCTGAGCTGGGCGCTAGCGCTGCCGGAGTACGCCTGCCAGGTACCGGCCAATCGGTTAGGGTTTCGCGGGACTGGCGGCCCATTCAGCCTATTTGAGTTGAAAATTCTCCAGGAGGTAGTGTCACTAGTCGTGTTTTCGCTCGTCACCGTCTTCATCTTTCGAACCGAACGATTCGCGTGGAATCACCTTGTCGGCTTCGGTTTCCTGCTGCTAGCCGTTTTCTTCGTGTTTCGTAAGTGGTAGCCCACCATCTCCCGTTCGCTAGCTTGTCCTGCTGATCCGTATTACTATGCTTTCTCCCGACCAAATTCAGGATCATCAACAGAAGCTCAAGCAAGTAATCGCGGAGGTAGGCAAAGTGGTCGTCGGACAGCAGACGCTGATTAATCGGCTCCTGATTGGTCTTTTCACCGGCGGGCATATTTTGCTTGAGGGCGTACCTGGTCTGGCCAAAACGCTTACTATCAATACGCTCGCGCAGGTTCTGCACTTAGATTTTCAGCGCTTACAGTTCACGCCGGATCTGTTGCCGTCCGATTTGGTCGGAACGATGATCTACAACCAGAACCAGTCGGTGTTTGAGGTCAAGAAGGGGCCTATTTTCGCCAATCTTGTGCTGGCCGACGAGATTAACCGCTCGCCGGCGAAGGTGCAGAGTGCCCTGCTGGAAGCAATGCAGGAGCGGCAGGTGACGATCGGCGAAACTACGTTCCCCCTGGACCGCCCGTTTCTGGTGCTTGCTACTCAGAACCCCGTCGAGCAGGAGGGCACTTATCCGTTGCCCGAAGCCCAAGTCGATCGGTTTATGCTAAAAGTCCACGTCGACTATTTGCGCAAAGCCGATGAGTTGGCGGTGATGCGCCGAATGGCGGATATGTCGTTTAGCCCGGATGTGCGGGAAGTGCTGACCAAGCAGGACATCTTTGATATCCGCGACGAGATCAACCAGGTGCAGGTATCCGATACGCTCGAAAAATACATCATCGAGCTAGTGTTCGCTACGCGCAAACCAGCTGAATATGATCTGGCTGAGTTTGCTCCCTACGTGCAGTACGGGGTTTCACCGCGAGCTTCCATTGCTTTGCACCGCGCAGCGCGGGCCATCGCCTTTTTCGAGGAGCGCGATTACGTGCTGCCCGAAGACATTAAGGAAGTGGCGAGCGATGTGCTCAATCACCGGCTACTGCTCAACTACGAGGCCGAGGCCGACGGGGTAAAAAGCACCGACCTGATTGAAGCCATCCTGCGCAAAGTACCCATCAGTTAAGATGCGGTCGTCAAGAGGGGCTACTTGTCGGCCTTTAATTCTTTGGCGTACTCGCGCACGTTAATAGGCTCGTCGCTTTCCCGCACGGTGAGCATGACATTGCTCATGTAGCGACGAAGGGCTTCCTGCGTGTCAGGTTGAAGCAGAGGAGCACATAGGGTTAGTACTTCGCGGTCACAAATTGTGCTCATGTAGTGCCGTTGCGAGGTATTGCCTGTTGAGCCACTTGGCAGTTCAAACCACCAATGCAGCACAAGGCGTCCTTTTGCTGTGGTGAGGTATTCCTGCTTCGTATCCGTAATCGGTCGTTGCAGCAAGAATTGCTCTTCCTCAAGGTCGCGGCGGAGCTGCATTTGTAGCAACTCCTTTGGCATCAGCACTCGTTGGCCGACCGCGCGCGTGAGCTCGCGCTGGGGGGTGTTGAAGACCCGAATCAAGCGAGCATCAACCTGAAAAAAGCCGCCCGCGTTAGGGGTCGGGCCCAGCTTATCCCCGGCAACGTCAACGGCGAAGAAAGACTCGGACGTGTTGAAAACTAAGGTGCCTCCCGACTCCGTCGTGATCAACTCAGGGGCAACGGCCTGAGCCAGGCCCAGCAAAGGCAGCAGCAGGCAGCTTAGTAGAATTCCGAAGCGAGTAGAGAGTGGCATAAGCGGATGGTTTAGGAGGTGGCGGAGCAAAATTTAAAAGTTCTGGATTCCACCGCGAATGATAAGGCGCAAGCCTTATACCAGAAACGCGATTGAGGCAAGCCTCGCCCGTGGCGCATATGCCTGCGGCGGCGGCCACACGCCTTAGAGCAAGGTCGATGAAGAGCTTAACTGGTGAGGGCTGTCCGTTTGGTAGCGTCTTCTCGTCGCCAAGGTACTGCGCCTTACTGCCCCGCCCTGCGCTACCTTGCCGCCACGATGCCGAACCGACTGATCGTGGGGCTGCGCGCGCTGCGGAGCCTGGTGCGTGAGCCCGCTCTCCTGAACCATATCCTGGCCGCTGACGAAACCAGCTGGCGACGGCGTAGCCTGGTACACGCCGCGCGTTGGCCGGACTTAACGGCTCTTGGATTGCCCGTGACTCCGCTCGCCGCTCTGCTGCCATCTGGTGGTGATACCGTCGAGCCGTTTGCCTTTGGCGGCGGCGGCTCCCTCCCGACCGATTTACTACTGCTCCGGGCACTGGTTCGCCGGGCCGGACCAGATGCTCGCTATCTGGAGATCGGTACGTGGCGAGGAGAAAGCGCGGCAGCTGTCGCACCAGTAGCGGCGACGGTTGCTACGCTCAACCTAAGCCCTGAGCAGTTGCGGGCACTGGGCCTGAGCGAAACCTACATTGCCCAGCACGGTCACTTTTCCCGTGCGTTGCCAAACGTTACCCACTTGCTCGGCGACTCGGCCACGTTCGATTATGCTTCCCTGCCGGGCGGCGCGTTCGACGTCGTATTCATCGACGGCGACCACCGCTACGCCGCGGTGCGGACCGATACCGCACGGGTCTTCGCCCAATTGGTGGGGCCTCGCACAGTAGTCGTGTGGCACGATGCTGCCCGTCAGCCGGGGCAGCCGCGCTGGGAAGTACTGACCGGCATTCTGGATGGATTACCAGCGAACTTGCCGGGGCAGCTTTACGCGGTGAGTCACTCCTTATGTGCGATATACCTGCCGGAGGCATTGGCGGCGGCTCCGGCGGAGGCGTTGCCGCCTCCCGGCGCGGGATTCCGCGTGACCGTCGAGCCTCTCGGATAGCAAACAGCCTTGCCATAGCCTACGGGGGTGGTAGGCGATCGGCCAGGCGCGGCAGCAGCGTGCGCAGCCCGTGGCCGGTAGCCCGCCGAAACTGCCAGACCAACGTGGCCGCCACGGTGAGATACGCCAGTGAGGTGGCGGCGGCTGCTCCCGGCGCGCCGAAGCGGGGGACCAGCAGCGCGCACGCGGGGACTACTACCAGCAGCCCGGCCGCCGTAGCACGGTTGTTCGGTGCGTACTGAGCTGACCCGGCGAACCAGCTGCTAAGCAGCATTCCGACGCTCATCGCTAGTACCCCGGGCGCCAGCCAGATCATCACTAAGCGGGCGGCACCAAACTCAGGACCAAATACAGCCGCCAGCACCTTTGATGGAATAGCGAGCAAAACGAGCAGCCCGGCGGTCGTGAAAAGTCCCGTCAGGCGCGCGGCGCGCAATACGTGGGGAAGTCGAGTAGCCCGATCCGGAGCGTTTACCAAGTCGATGTACTGCGTCTGCGCAGCCGATCGACCCAACAGCCAGATAGCCTCCGTCAGGGCTACGCCGACGCTCAATACCCCCACCGCGCCCGGCCCCGCCCAGGCGGCGAGGAAGTAATAGCTCAGGCGGTAATTGAGGAATACCAGGATGCTCGACAGATGAGCCCCGCGACTATGGCGCGCCAACTCGCGACCAACGCGGCGCAACGCGCGATACGTGAGCGGACGCGGGTCGGGCTGGCGAGCCAATATCCCAATGGCGGCAATCAACACCAGCCCATACGCGAAATAATTAGCGAAATAGAAGCCTTGAATCTCGCGAAATCCAAACCCGAAGAAGGTGATAGCCAAGGCCACTACTAATACCGCGGCCTGTACCAGATTGAGGGTATTGAACAAGCTTTCGCGCCGCCGGCCGAGCAGTAAGGATGAGCTGATGGAGAACAGCGCCTGCACCAAGGCCACGCCGCCGACGTGCCACGCGTAATCGGGGGCCGCCGCCGGTCGAACGAAACCCACGATGAGCGCGCCCAGCCCGCACACGACCAGCGCCCAACCGCTAGCGAGGACCAAAAGGCGCCACACATTCCGCCGTGGCGCGAGGTAGATGAGCGAAGAGCCGCCGAGCAGTCCAATGAATAGCAGCAACAAGGCTACATCCGTGATGAGCAGACTGACCCGGCCCCGGCCCGCCGCGCCGAGCCCGCGCGCCGTCAGCAACACCACCCCGAAGTTGAGTAGCGCAATGCCAAAGCGAGCGGCGAAGGTGAAGAGGGTGCGGCGCAGCAAAAGCCTGTTGATTACGGTTGCCCATCGAGCGCTCCCAGGAACGCGCGCAACAGATGAAACAACGGATACGCATCGGCCAGGCGCAACGTGGCCGGCCGATCCCGGACGTCGTGGTAAAAGCCGGGCCCGCCGAGCGAGTACACGAAAAACGCGGGTACTCCGCGCTCTGAGAACGGATAATGATCGGAGTTGGCGGCGCGCCCGCGTTGGTTGAGCGCGGGGAGCGGACTAATCGGGGCGGCGCGGCGCAGTGAGTCCAGCAGGTGAAATCGGCGGGCATGCAGCGTAGCGTTGACCACCGTGGCGCCTTTGTCACCGAAGCCTTCCAGGTCCAGATTCAACAGGAAGCGAACGGAACGGAGGGGCACCGGCGGATGAGCCGCGCACCATTGAGATCCGATCAATCCCGCCTCCTCCGCGCCGAAAGCGATGAAAAGCACGTCGTGGCGCGGTGGATGACGGGCTTTTAAGTCACTGACCAACTCTAACAGCATCGCCACGCCGCTGGCGTTGTCGTTGGCGCCATAAAAGGTGCTGGCCGGCCCTTGCTGACCCAAGTGGTCGTAGTGGGCGGAGACGATCATAACCGAGTCGGAAGGATGCGTACCGCGCGACCGGCCGATGACGTTTACCGCCGGCTGTTGCAGGTTAAGTTGGGTCTGCACTATAAGGACGGCGCGACGCGGCGCGAAACCCGCCGTCCACGCCGAATCGAGGATACGCAGCCACGGTTGAGCCCCTTGCCTACCGGCCAGCGAAGCCGTAAGCTTCCGGGGTTCGCGGACGAGCACGGCGGCGGCGGAAGCTACCCAGCGCCGCGCGGCGATCGGCAGCTTGGCGAGGCGTTTTTCGTCGGCGGCGCGCAGCACGAGCACCCGCTTCCGAAGCGAGCGAGCGCGGACCAGCTTGGTCACGGTGCCGGAGTCAAGGCTAAACCACGAGGTGTCGAGCTCCACGATCCGCCTGGTAAGGTGCACGGAAGGGCAATTGGGCTCCGCAATAAACTCGTAACCCGGCCGCGGATACCGGTTCCGCCACGCGAAGGGGGCTAGCGGATAACCCTCCGACGTCATCCAGGCCCCAAACAGGGCGTGGCCCGTGAGCACCAGGGTCGGGCTTCGCGTAAAGGTGTTGATCGGTAGCGTAAAATGCTGGTAGTACGAGCGGCCGGCAGAGTCGCCCAAGGGCTCCAACCCCAAGGCGCGGAAGCGACCGGCGAGGTAGCGCGCGGCGCGGCGGGCTCCGTCCGCCGGGCCATAGCCACGCCCGGCCAGCGAGTCGCTGGCCAGCACCGCCACGGTAGCCCCCGCCCGGCTGGCGTATTGGCTGCGCTCCGCGGCAAATTCTACCATTTGCGGGCTATCAGGTTGAATGGATTGAGCCCGCCCACTGACGCTCAACAGGACGGCCATCAGCAGGCCGAGCCAAGCCGTGCTTCTCATTGCGGTCTTCGCGGCCGTACGCCCGCCAAGGCTGCGCCGGCCACCGCCCCGAGGCCATCGGAGAGCAAGTCGGACCATTCGCCGTGCCGGCCGAGGTGCATGACCGTTTGCAGCCATTCGATGAGCGCCCCGTACGCCAGGGCGATCGCTAAAGTGCCCACGAAGGAGTTGCTACCACTCGTCGCCTGCCACCACCGGCGCAGAGGTAGCGCGAGCGCCACGAAAACACCCGCGTGGGCGGCCGTGTCGAAAGACAACAGCCGCCACGCGGGCATCGGGGGTAAGTGGTCGGCGGGCAGTAACGTGAGCAACGCGATGACGGCGGCCCAACCCAGCGTGAGCCCCCGCCATAGCGGGATGACGCGCGACAAGTGGGCGCCGCTTACGCGCCGACGAGCGCGCCGTACGCGGTGGCGTCCATCAGCGACGCTACATCACCCGCGTTCGCCAAGCGAATCTTTACCATCCAGCCGTCGCCGTACGGGTCGGAGTTGACCAGGTCGGGGGCGCCGCTAAGCTTGTCGTTGATCTCGATAACGGTCCCCGCTACGGGCGAGTACAGGTCCGAAACGGTTTTGACGGCTTCTACCGAGCCAAACACTTCGTCTTTCGTGACGTCCTGGTCGAGGGTAGTGATGTCGACGTACACGATGTCACCCAGCTCTTTCTGGGCGAAATCAGTGATACCGACCGTCGCGACGTCACCGTCGAGACGGACCCACTCGTGTTCTTTCGTATAGCGGAGCGTAGCAGGGAGCTGCATAGAGGATGCGGTTGCGGGGAATGAAGTCCGGGCAAAGGTAAACCACCGCCGCGATGCCCCAACGCCAAAAAAGACCCGCCGGTCGGCTCTCGAAGGTGAGAGCCGACCGGCGGGTGGCGGCGTGAACAAATCAGCCGTTATTTTTTCTTTGTGGCGGGGGCTTTGGTAGCCCCCTTCGGGGCGTCCTTGCCCTTCTTGTCGTCTTTGCCATCCTTTTCTTCTTTACAGTACCGGCGCTGGCTTTTGACCGCCGCGGGATTCATTTTCACCGCCCTTGCCAGATCACGGCAGGCTTCCGCCTTTTTCTCCACCATGGCATAGGCGATCCCCCGGTACTCGTAGGCATCGGCCACCGTCGAGTCGAGCGCGATGGATTTGTTGAGGTCTACGAGAGCCGGCTTGTATTCCATCGCCATCACGCGGGCCACGCCGCGGGCGTAGAGGGCCCCCGCATCGTCGGGGCGGAGCTTGAGGGCGGCGTTGAAGTCCGCCACCGATTTGCGGAATTCTTCGAGCTTTAGCTGCGCCATCCCGCGATTATAGAACACGTCGGCGTCGGAGACTTTCAGCTGAATGGCTTTGGTATAGTCAGCCACGGCATTCGGGTAATCTTTTATCTTGATCTCGGCGTCGGCCCGGCGGCGGTAGAGCTTGCCGTCTTTGCTGGCGCGCTTCAAGGCATCGTTGCACGTCTTGATCTCGTGCCGGTAGTCAGCTTGCGTTTGCTTGGAGGTGTCGCCGACGGCTTCGGTAGTCGGCGCGGCCCCGCTGATATTAGCCGCCAGCAACAGCGCGGTCGAGAGGAAAAAAATCTTCATCGAGGAAGGATAGGGGGGAGGAGAAGTGGTGAAAAAACCCGAAAAGCGTTCGACGAACGCCCTTCTGAGGCAGCGCCATTCAACAACGGGGCCAATGCCGCCGCCTGGCCAAGACCGGATACGGCAGCGGGAAAAGAAAGTCCGAAAACGACGGGGTGCCCGCCCAAAAAACAGGGCCACGACGTCGCAAAACCCCTTGGTTGCAGCCGTGCCTCCAACGGCTGACGACCGCCGGCACCCCGCCGGCGTAGCGTCCGTGCGACCGCGCCGGTACTTTTGGCGGCTGATGACCTCCTTCCGCCCCAACGATCCCGTTGCTGATCCCGCTACCGAACCCGATTCCGTTACCACGACCGACGTGGCCATCATTGGCGCGGGGCCCGGCGGGGCGGCGACGGCGCTGCACTTAGCGCGGGCGGGGATCAGGAGCGTGGTGCTCGACAAAGCCGCATTCCCGCGCGACAAAATCTGCGGCGATGCCCTCAGCGGCAAAGTCATCAGCGAGCTGCGCCGGCTCGGCGGGGATACCGACGCGCTCCCCGCGCTGCTGCGCGCCGAGCCACGGCAGGTGCCGTCGTGGGGCATCGCGTTCATCGCGCCTAATGGCCAGACGCTGCGAGTACCGTTCAAGCCGGGGTTCGATAAGGCGGCGGACTACGCGCCCGGCCACCTGATGCGCCGGCTCGACTTCGATGACTTTCTCGTGCGGCAGGTGCGCGAGCAGCCGCTCATTCAGCTGCGCGAACACACGGAAGTGGCCAGCTGGGAGCGCGCGCCCGATGGCTACTGGACGCTGTATGACAAAGCCAAGGCGCCGCTAGTGCGCTCGCGCCTGCTCGTGGCGGCCGATGGGGCGCAGAGCCGCTTCGGGCGCACGGTCGGCGGCCACACCCTGGAGCCCGACCACCACTGCGCCGGGCTGCGGGCGTACTACCGCGGCGTGCGCGGCCTCGACGCGGATAACTTTATCGAGCTGCACTTCCTGCCCGATTTTCTGCCCGGCTACCTCTGGATTTTCCCCCTGCCCGACGGCGCGGCGAACGTGGGCGTCGGGATGCTGACGAGCGCGGTGAGCAAAAAGAAAGTCAACCTGAAAAAGCGCCTGGCCGAGATCCTTCAGGAGTCGCCGGCCCTGCGGGCGCGCTTCGCCGGCGCCACCCTCGAAGGGCCGGTACATGGCTTCGGACTGCCGCTCGGCTCGCGGATGCGGCCGATCTCGGGCGATAGCTACCTGCTCGTCGGCGATTCGGGCTCCCTCATCGATCCGTTCAGCGGCGAGGGCATCTCGAACGCGCTCATCGCCGGGCGCCACGCGGCCGACTGGGCCGGCCGCGCCATGGCCGCCAACAACTCCAGCGCCGCCTTCCTCAGCGGCTACGACGCGGCCGTGTACCGCCGCCTCGGCCCGGAGCTGCGCGTCTCGCGCCGCCTCCAGCAGCTGCTGGCCTTCCCGCGCCTCTTCAACTTCGTGGTGAAGCGCGCCAACTCCAACCCCGCGCTCGCCGAGCTGATCTCGTCGATGTTCAACGACCTCGACCTGCGGCAACGCCTGCGCCAGCCGAGCTTTTACGCGCGGCTACTGGTGGGGAGGTGATGAAATGAGAACTGAGAGGTGAGAACTGAGGAACAGGACCGTTCTTAGTTCTCACCTCTCAGTTCTCACTTCTCAGTTCTCAGTTCTCAGTTCAGCCCCGCTGCCGCTGCACTTCGAACAGCGCCACGCCGGCCGCCACGCTCACGTTGAGCGAGTTGATGTGGCCCAGCACCGGAATCTTGACTTCGGCATCCGCCAGGCGCAGGTACTCGGGCGAGATGCCGTCTTCCTCGGAGCCGAGGATGAGGGCGAGGGGGCCGCTCAGGTCGGGAGCCCCGGCCTGGCCGAGGGTGGCGGTAGCTTTCTCGGTACAGGCCACGATGCGCAGGCCGGCGTCGGCGAGGTAGCGGAGCGCCTCCTTCAGGTTCGGCTCGCGGCAGACGGGCAGGCGGCTCAGGGCGCCGGCGGAGGTCTTCACGGCGTCGCCGTTGATCTGGGCGGCCCCGCGAGTCGGGATCAGCAGCGCGTCGGCGCCCAGGCACTCGGCCGAGCGGGCGATGGAGCCGAAGTTGCGCACGTCGGTCACGCGGTCGAGCACGACCACGAGCGGGGTGCGACCGGCCTCAAACGCGGCCACGATCACCTCCTGGAGCGGCGCGTAGTCGATCACGGCCAGCATCGCCACCACGCCCTGGTGGTTTTTGCGCGTCAGGGCGTTGAGCTTTTCCACCGGCACTTCCTGCACCGGCACGTGCAGGTTGCGGGCGATTTCGAGCACATCGGCGCCGAGCGGCGACTTCAGCTCGCGCTGCAAAAAGATGCGCTCCAGCACCTGCCCGGCCAGCAGCGCCTCCTGCACCGGCCGGATGCCGAAGATCATCTCATCCTTGCCGGGGCCTTCGGGGCGCGGGCTCCAGGTGGGCTTGCGGCCGGGGGGCGGGCCGGCCTTGCTATACTGCGCGGGCCGCACGGGGCGGTCGCCGGCGCCTTCGCGGCCGCTCGGGCCGGGGTGGTCGCGGTCGCGGTTGGCGCGGGCGTAGGGCGGGCGCTCGTCGTGGTCGTCGCGGGCACCGCCGTCGTAGCCGCCGCGCGCCGGGCCGCTATCGGCGCGCTCGCGCTCGTAGGGCGTGAAGTCGTCGTCGGGCGCCGGACGGTCGCGGTCGGGGCGGGCCGAGAAGCGGTCCGATCGCTCGGGGCGGTCGGGACCATCGCGGCGCGGGCCGCTCGGGCGGGCCGTGAAGGGCCGGCCTTTGCCGGGGCCATTGTAGGCGCCCGGGGCACCGGGGCGGCGCGGACC
>JBKJUQ010000021.1:0-8593 GCA_046590685.1 Hymenobacteraceae bacterium | reverse complement strand
CCGCGAGAAGCGCATCAACATCACCCGCATCCACATGGAGGAAGATGCGGGCAAGAGCCTGCACCTGGCGGGCGAAACCGAAACCCTCGTCGACCTCAACCGCGCCGGGGTGCCGCTCCTGGAAATCGTGAGCGAGCCCGACATTCGCTCCGCCGACGAAGCCTACGCGTACCTGACCGAAGTGCGCAAGCTCGTGCGCTACCTCGGGGTCTGCGACGGCAACATGGAGGAAGGCTCGCTGCGCTGCGACGTCAACGTGAGCGTGATGCGCGTGGGGGCGGATAAGTACGGCCAGCGTGTCGAAGTCAAAAACCTCAACTCGTTTCGCAACGTCCAGCGCGCCATCGAGCACGAAGTCGAGCGGCAGATCAACCTGATCGAGGCGGGCGGCGCTATCAGTGGCGAAACCCGCGGCTTCGACGCCGTGACGGGCATTACCACCGCCCAGCGCTCGAAGGAGACGATGAACGATTACCGCTACTTTCCGGAGCCGGATCTGCCGCCGGTCATCATCTCCGATGAGCATCTGGCGCGGGTGAAAGCGGCGCTGCCCGCCTTGCCCCATGAGCTGTACCGGCGCTTCACGACTAAGTTCAACCTGACGCCCTACGACGCCCAGGTCCTTACCGACCAGAAGGAAACGGCGCTCTGGTTTGCCGAGCTGACTGAGCACACCCGCCACTACAAGGCCGCCGCCAACTGGGTGATGGGCGCCGTGAAGTCGTACCTCAACGAGCGGGCGCTCGAAATCGGGGCGTTCCCGCTCAGCCCGCGCACCCTCGCCGCGCTCATCGAGCTCATCGAGGCGGGTACCGTGAGCCACTCGGCCGCCGCGAAGCAGCTTTTCCCGCATCTGCTGGAGCATCCCACCACCGAGCCCGCCGACGCGGCCCAGAACCTCGGCCTCGTCCAAACCTCCGATGCCGGCGCCCTGCAAGGCTTCGTGGATGCCGCCCTGGCTGCCTGGCCCGACAAAGTGACCGACTACCGCGCCGGCAAGAAAAACCTACTGGGCTTGTTTATGGGCGAAGTGATGAAGCGCGCCGGAGGCTCCGCCGACCCCAAAGCCGTGAGCGCCCTGGTGCGCGCCGCCCTCGAAGGCTAGCGCCTGACCGGGCGAAGGTGCGCGGGCTGCAACCTCGCGCCCGTAGCTTGGTTAAGCGAGCGGCGCTGCTACCCTATTCCTGTTTCAAATTATTTCGGCCCGAAGTTCGTTAACCGCCGACGTCACCTTTTTAAGCGACCTTTTTTGACTTTAATGATGAAGCATCTCCGTTCCGCCGCCCTGCTGGCCGGCGCCTTTTTTGCCGCCGCGGCGTGCCAGCAGTCTGCCACCGCCGAGGGAGGACCCGGCAAAGGCGCCAAAGACGGCTTTACCCTGACGGGCAAGCTCCGCAATGCGCCGGCCAACTCTAAAGTTGTGCTCGCCGAGCTGGGCGAGCAGAAGTTTGAGCCCAAGGACTCGGCCGCGATCCAGGCCGATGGGTCGTTTGCGCTGACGGGCACCGTCCCCGAAGCGGGCGTGTACGCCGTGCAGGTGCGCGGTCAGCAGCTGCTGCTGGTGCTCGAAAACAAAAAGAAGATTGTGGTCAGCGCCGATGCCGCTAAGCTCTCTGATGGAACCGTCAGCGGGTCGAAGGACTCGGAAGTGATGGGCCAGCTGACGCGCACGATGGGCCGCGGACAGGTGATGATGGCGAAGCTGCAAGCCCGCGCGCAGGCCGCGCAAGGCAATGCGGATACGATGAAAGTGCTCGAAGCAACCTTCAGCCGTAGTCAGCAAGCCAATGAGGCCGCCATCAAGCAGCTCGTGAAAAGCAATCCTTCGTCGGTGGTGTCGGCGTTTGCCGCGCTCAATCTGATCGATGCCGACCAGCAGTTTCCGTTTCTCGATTCGGTGAACACGAAGCTCCAGAAGGCGATTCCGACCTCGCGGTACGCCAAGGCGCTGAACACGAAGCTCGCCGGGCAGCGCTCGACGGCCATTGGCGAGCTGGCGCCCGACATCGATCTGCCTTCCCCCGATGGCAAGAACATCAAGCTCTCGTCGCTGCGCGGCAAGTACGTGCTGATCGACTTCTGGGCGAGCTGGTGCGGCCCGTGCCGCCGCGAAAACCCTAACAACGTGGCGATGTACGCCAAGCTGAAAAACCAGGGCAAAGGCTTTGAGATCTACGGCGTCTCGCTCGACAACTCGAAAGACAAGTGGCTCAAAGCGATCGCGGACGACAAGCTGACCTGGCCGCACGTGAGCGATCTGGGCGGCTGGCAGTCGTCGGCGGCGGCGCTGTACAACGTGCGCTCGATCCCCGCCACGTTCCTGCTCGACCCGCAGGGTCGCATCGTCGCCCGCAACCTGCGCGGCGCCGAGCTGGAAGCGAAAGTAGAGTCACTGCTGAAGTAAGGTACAGGAGTGGATCGGTGCCCTGGCACTGCCTGCCGCCCCGTTGGACCATGTGTTCGGCGGGGCGGTTATACGTTTGGGCGTAGCTAATCTAACTTAACTTCCGTGGCTGCTCCGCTGCCGGATTTCGTTGGTGTCATTAACGAGCATCAGGCGCTCCTTCGCCGGGTGTGCCGGCTCTACTGTGCTGATGCTACCAGCCGCGAAGACCTGTTTCAGGAAGTTGTGTTACAGCTCTGGCGCGCCTGGCCGAGTTTCGAGCCCCGAGCCAAGCTCAGCACGTGGCTGTACCGCATTGCCCTGAATGTGGCTATTTCAGACCTGCGCGGCCGTACTCGGCGGCCGCCACCGGCTTACCTCGGCGACTACGTTCCGGAGGTGATTGATGACCCCGCCGCGCAGGAAAGGCAGGCCGAAATTGAGCAGCTTTACCGCGCCATTGCCCGGTTGTCTGACGTAGAGAAGGCGTTTATGCTGTTATACCTCGAAGAGCGCTCCTACGAGGAGATTGCCGACATCCTCGGTCTCACCGTCAACAACGCCCGTGTGCGGCTGCATCGCATTCAGGAGAAACTCCGCACCCTCTTTCCGCTCGCCTGATGGAAGGTCCCGATCTGCGTGCCCTCTGGCAACGCGCCCCGCGCGAAGCGGCACCCCCTTTCGACGCTCACGCACTGAATACCCTGCTAGCTCAACGCTCGCGGGGCATCCTGGAGCGCATGCGCCGTAATGCCTGGATAGAAGTAGCCATTAACGCGTTCGCGGTCGTGGCCTTGCCTTTTTTGATTAACCGAACCGAGTCTCGGGTGCTACAGATCGCCTTCGTCTTGTTGCTGATCGTATGCCTGGGATTCTTCTACTACTATAATCGCAAGCTTCGCATCCTGCGCCGTCTGAATCAGCAGGATGCGAGTAGCGATGTGCGCGGCCATTTGCATACGCTCGTGCGTGAGCTGCGGCGGCTACTACGCATCTACGAGCGCCAATCGGTGCTGATCTTCCCCGTATTCCTGCTGATTGGCCTGATTGCCGGCGCCCTCGAAGGAAACCCCAATGGAGCTGCCCGCTTAGCGAGTTGGCGCGCCTGGCCCCTCTACGCGGTATTCGTGGGGCTGGCGGTGCCCTTGACTTTGCTTCAGCTATGGGGAGTCCGTTGGTATCTCCGCCAACTCTATGGGCAGCACCTCGACCGGCTTGAAGGCTATCTGCGCGAGATGGATGAGAGCTGAAGCCTGCGGAGAATTTTTTTCGCCCCGGGTGTAATGAACTCGCTGAAGAGGCGATTAATCAGGCGTACATCATTTCAAACAACCTTTAAAAGTTGCCTTCGATGAAACGCATTAATCTCTGGGCGGGTGTAATCTTCGGCCTCACGGGTCTGATTAGTCTGCTAACTGCTCACTGGCTGCAAGGAGCCATTGGGTTGGTACTCGGCTTGGGCATGGCTTTATCCGACGTCAGCTACGCGGCCGATGGGCCGGCGGCCGTCAGCTCGGCGGTGCCGCTACCACCCCTGCGTAAAGCCGCTTCTATTTTCTTTGTCGTGGTCGCATTACTCCTGATGGGGTATCAAATTGGCCACGATTTGCAAGCCCGTCAGGCGCGGCACTCGGCAACGGATGCGCATTCGTAATGGGCGCCGAACCCCCGTCTGGGTGGCTGTAGCCGTCCGGACGGGGATTTTTTGTTGGGCTGATTAGCGAGCGCTGCCTGGAGATATTCTTACTGTTTCCACCCCTTCACGGCCGCTAGCAGCAGCTTTTTGCGCTCGGGCGTGAGGTCGGTCACGGCGTGGGCGCGTAGCAGGGTCGGGCCGCCATCAGGCAACTGGTAGGGGTCGTAAGCGGGCGCTTCGGACGGCAGCGGCGTCACCAGGCCCGAGCCGAAGAGCAGCAGGCGCGTGGCGCCGGGCGCGGAGGCCAGCAGGTCGGGGAGGGGGAGGGGCGTGGGCGTGAGGACGTTCACGAAGCGCACCGTGGGCCAGTCGAACCCCAGAAACTTGAGGAAGTTCTGCCAGAACTCGTTTTGATTGAGCTTCGCGGCGTCGGCCGCCGGAATGCGCTGCACCACGACGGCCCCGGAGCCGTCGCCGCGGCTTTGCTGGTGGGTGGTGCCGGAGACGAATGCGGGTAGGGCAGGAGCAGCCATAGGTTCAGCGGGAGATGGGGCAGGAGTAATGGCGATGGGGGCCGCCTCGGGCGCTAACGGGCCCGCCGGGGTCGAAGGTTGCGCCAAGGGCAGCCGGGGAGGTGCCTGCGGTAGCGGGACGGGAGTTTCAGCCGCGGGCGTCGGCGCGGGTGCCGCTACCGGCACGACCGGCTGGGTCGGCACGGCAGCGGGGGCACTTCCGAACGCGTAAATCTCCTCGGGGAAGAGGTGCTGAAAGAACGCGAGCAGATCGGTCGGCTCCGGCGCGGCGGGGACGGTCATGAGCGCTTAACGCGTAAAGGCGGGGTCGAAGAAGATTGACTTAAGCTCGACGGCATCGTGGGCTTTCATCCGGCCGGCTAGCACCAGCCGTAGCTGCCGGCGGCGGAGGGCGCCATCGTAGAGGCGCTGGTCTTCGGCGGTTGCGGGCACGGCCTCGGGCACTTCGATGGTCTTGCCGTCGGACGAAAGCGCCACGAAGGTGAAGAAAGCCTCGTTCGATTTTACCTTGCGGCCCGCGGGAATATCCTCCGCCCACACGTTGATGTGCACTTCCATGGACGTGCGAAACGCCCGCGTAACCTGCGCCTCCAGCGTCACGACGTTGCCGAGCTTAATGGATTCGCCGAAGGAAACGTTGTCGACCGAGGCCGTCACCACAATGGCGTTGGAGTGCCGGCCGGCCGAGATCGCCGCTACTACGTCCATCCAGTGCATCATTCGCCCTCCCATCAGGTTGTGGAGCGGGTTCGTATCGTTGGGCATCACCAGCTCCGTCATCCGCACGAGCGAATCGGCTACGGGCCGGGTACGGCGCGCGGGAGTGGCAGCCTGGGTAGTAGAGGTGATTGCGGGGGTGTTGGGGAGGGATGCTTCGGAGGAAGTCATAGGATGGGAGGGACCAGGGGCGGCGGAAAAAGGTAGCGAAAACCCCTTGCCCCGGCGCCAGTCGCCGAAACAAGGGGTTCACAAAGGTAACGGCGCCTGCCCCCAGCCCTACTGGCGCGGGGCTGGGCTACGGGGTTAGTACACGAACGCGCGCTGGGTCAGGCGAGCCCCATCGGCCGTGGTCAGCTCTACCACGTAGACGCCCGCCGCCAGCGGACCCGCAACCGCGCGAAGGGCCACTTCGCTTGCCCGGCCCGCACCAGTCGCTGCTACCGCGTAAGGCCGGCCCAGCAGGCGTCCCGTCGCGTCGTAAAGGCGCAGTGTCGCACCCGCGCCCGCCGTACCGGTCGAAACGCGCAGCTGCGCGTTTCCGTCCGACGGGTTCGGGTATACCACCAAGGCGACGCCTGCGCGGGCGGTCTCGGCGGCCAGGCCCGTGATGCGTGAGCCAATCCGCAGATTGTCGAGATAAATGGCGTTGCCGCGATCCGAAAGCACCCGGAACCGCACCATCACCCGGTCGCCCGCCGCGAGCGAGCCTGAGGTGATCAACAGTGAATCGGAGCGCCACTCGCTGGGCGTGGGCACGAAGGGAGTCCCCGTGGTCGCCCCCGTCTGGAGCTGATCGGCCGAGCGCGTCGAGCCGCCGCCGCGCGTGATCCAGGTGCGGCCGCAATCGAAGGAGACGCTCATCGTCAGCCGGTCATTCTGGGTGGCGATGCGGCGGGCATAGGCCCGCTCAAAATACAGATACGGCCGTTGCAGCGACGTGGCGGCGATGATGTTGGGCGAGATGAGGTCGTACTCGTTGCCCACGGGCGTGTTGCTCAGGCGCAGGCGTACCGAGCCGGTGCCCTGGAAGGCGGCCAGGTCGGTGTAGGCCCACGTAGTGCCGGTGGCCGGTTCCACGTCCCAGTTTTTGGCCGCGTCGGTGGAGTTGACGGGGAACTGGGGGTCGTCGAAGGTTTCGACCTGCGGGGTGGTCAGGCCGGCCGTGGTGCTCATCACGCGTACGTAGTTGGTTTGGACTACTGAATCGGCGCCCGAGGCGGCCGTGACGGTGAGCGAGACGCTGTAGAGGCCGGGGGTGGGGTAGGTGACGACGGGGGTTTGGGAAGTGCTCGACCGGCTCAGCCCGCCGGGGAAGCGCCACTGCCACGTGACGGGGGTGCCGGGGGGCAGGTTGTAGACTTCGCCGCGGAAGCCGAGCGAGTCGCCCGCGCACAGGCGCTGGACCGGCTGCTGCCCTGAAGAGCCGATAGCCGTCAGGCTGGCAATGGGTAAGCACGCCGGCAGCACCTGGCCGTCGGCCACGCCCGTAACGGTTTGGTTAGCTACTGAGCCGAGGATAGTCCGGCAAGCAAAGCGGCTCGCGATCCCACGGTTCATCACCCGTGCCTGGCCCTGCGTGAACATCGCCGGACACCCCGCGTAGTCCATAACATTCTGCACGTTGGAATACAGAGAGGAGTCGCCGGGGCAGGCCGGCGCGTTCACGTTGCAGTTGAACTGGTAGCCGATGGTGTTGGGCGTATCGTAGATGCCATCGTCGTCGGCGCAGTTACCGGGCAGGCCGGCGTTGTTGGTGCGGCCCCACGTGTGCGGCAAGCCCAGGTAGTGGCCTACTTCGTGCGGGAAGGTCTTGGCGTTGTACTGCGAGCCTGGTGCGCGGCCGATGGAGCCGAAATATGAATTCAGCACGACAATACCCTCCATCAACGGACCTACGCCGCACGGAAAATAAGAATAGCCCGCGGAGCCGCTGGCGATGTTCGCCACTACCCACACGTTGAGGTAGCGTTGCGGGGTCCAGCGGGCACCGGGCAGGTCTTTTACGTTGTCGCTGGCCGAATTCGTCAGGGCCGAGTAGTGGCGCGTGATGCCGGTGGTGCAGTTGCCGTTCGGGTCGAGCCGCGCGAGGCGAAACTCAATATTGGCGTTGCCAATGCGCGGCTTGAAGTAGGGAATGACCTGCGCGGTATCCGGATCGAGCTCCGAGTAAACCTCATTGGTAATCCGGATCGCATCGTACACTTGCGCGTCGCTGATGTTGTCGGCACCATTGGTGTGAATGATGTGAACGACTACTGGCACGATGAGCCGCGGCCCAACCGGCCCGGAGCCCGGCGGAGAGCGCTGCGCCGTAATAGCTTGGAGTTCGGCGCGGTAACCGGCCCACCACTGGTCGTACCCGGCGCCGAGTGCTTCGCGCATCGCTTGGTCAGTGCCGCAGGGGCGGGGAGCATCAACGGCGGTCTGCGCGTGGGCCGTGCCCGTCAGGAGTAGCGCGGCGGCGAAGGGCAGCAAGCGCGGAAAAAAGCGAGTAAACTTCACGCGGAGCGGAGGAGGTAAATTGAGTGAGGAAAATAATTTAGCCAAAAATGGGCAATTGAGGCTGCCGAAAACGAATGTTGAACCGGCCTGTGCCGGTGATTCGAATGCAAGCGAGCGCCGGTTGGCGAAGGTTCCTACTGAACGAGCAGCTTTTGGGAGTAGACGCGGCCGTCAAGTTCCAGGGTCACGACGTAGACCCCCGCCGCGGCGCCCCGCAGGCGCGCGGCGAGCGTAAGGTGGTGCTCGCCGGGGGCAAAGTCGCGGGCGGCCTGGGTGAGCACGGGCCGCCCGAGCACGTCGGCCACGCGCAGGGCCACGCGGGTGGAGTGGGCCAGCGAGAAGTGCAAGCCGGTTTCCGGCGTCAGGGGGTTGGGTGCGAGTGCCACCCCGGCGGCGGCCAAGTCATTGGCTACGCCCAGCGCCACGTCTTCAATGCGGATATTATCGAGGTAGAGATTGTTACCGTAGGTGCCCGATTCCGACTCAAACCGCACCATCAGCGACGGCTGATTGAGAAACTGGCTGGGTAGGGTGTACGACTTCGTCTGCCACTGTGAGAGTGAGGTGGGCGTAAAGTTGGGAATGTTCACGCCGGAAGTCGTTGACAAGCCTGCGCCTGCTAATACCAGGATCTGGGTCCACGTATCCCCGCAGTTAGCGGAGAAAGCAACCCGCAATTTGTCGTTGCTCGTGTTGTAGCGCTGCGCGTAGGCCATATCAAATTTGAAAACGGGCGGCACCGCCGAGGTTATGCTGCGCGTATCGAATGGGGGCGAATAGAGCGTATTGACCCCCTGGACCGGTACTGCCCCATTGGCG
>JBKJUQ010000359.1:0-4104 GCA_046590685.1 Hymenobacteraceae bacterium | reverse complement strand
AAAACCTGCTCAAGCTCGCCACCGACTGGCTCTTCGAGCAAGGGAATGAGAAAGTAACGCTCGGCACCGCCGCCCACACCCGCGCCGACCGCTTCTACGCCGCCCAAGGGTGGGAGCGGGGTGAAATGAAAGATGCTGTTGAGGTGGAGTACAGGTTGCGCCGGCCGACAGCAGACTGAACTGGCAACAGGGGATTGAGCCTCGATGCGTTACTGAATCCCTCAGCGGGAAGAGATGGGCGCCAGGATTTCAGCTATGCACCGAAAGCCAATTGTTGGCGCCGGTCCGGAGTACACCCCTCGTTTCGATACCTGACAATCTTCGAAGGCATCTCGGTAGGAGCCTCCCTTGGTTACCCCTTGCTCCTGAATCATTTCGGCTACGTTGCCTAGCAAATGACGCATTCCATTTGCTGTTGTCGCAACACTGTACTCGTATTGAGGGACATTATTAACCAGAAAATATGGTAGCTCGCGTCGGCAGACAATCGTGGAGATAACCGGCTTAGTATTATTCCACGCGATGATGTCAGCCTCCACTTGTTCCGCTGTTTTGCTGGTGCCCGACCGGCGGCGCAAATAGTCAGCTGCGTGAGGGTTGACTTCTGCCTCCGCCGTAGCTTGAATGCGATAAGAGGCTTTGTTGGGAAACTGCGTCGCTTGCTCCCATTCGGCCTCGGTGGGTAGTCGGTACTGGACAACTACCTGCTCCGGATGCGGCCGCTCCCGTGCTGGGAGCACATTTCGCATTTTGGCGGTAACTACCCGACCTCGCCAATGGCAGAAACTCTGCGCTTGCGCGTACGAGATTCCCACTACCGGATGTAGGGAATACTGCGGGTTGGTATAGTAATCCGGCGAAGGCAACGCCGCCGTTGCCGGCTGATAACGCTCCGTTGTAGCGGCCGAGTCATGGGCAACACTGACCAAAAAAAGCTGCCACTCCAAGTTCGTTATCTCTTCTTGGTCCAACGCTAGGCCCCCTGGCAGAAGCCAAGTGTTAATCCATAAATAATCAAGATAAGGTTGTTGGTCGCGAATAGCGAATTGACTTTTACAGTCACAATCCGCTGAGTCAACAGGCACTGTCTTGCGTTTCCAGGGCTTGAGATGATATCCGATGAGTTTGCCCTCGTCGAAAACAGAATTAGCGCTCGGTAGATGATCATAGAGCAAGCCATAGTTTTCGGCAATAAGGAACCTGCGCAGGGGTGATGGACCCTTGCTTGGAGCTGATTCGTAAATGAAATGGGGCGAACAACTGCCTGACAAGGCTAGCACAGATACCAGTGCTAAAATTCGAGCTATTGGATTCATATCGGTTAGTTGCATTACGGTAGCGGCGCCGGCACTCCACTCGCCGAACTACCCTCACTCGACGCCGGACGCCCCTTATCGAGCGGCAGCGGCACGAACTCATCGGCATCCGTCGGCGGCAACGCAATGCGTCCCCCAATCCAATCGGCTTTGGCTTGCTCGATGCGCTCGCTTGAGGTGGGCGAAGGGTGCCCAGCCCCCGCGGCGTCAGTCAATATCGTACGGAAAGAGGGTCTCCACTTCCAGTGACCAGCCCGGCACGGCGGGTTCGGCGGTGGCGTGGTCGCCGCGCCGGTAGCGGGTCGGTTTATCGGGCGAGTCGGCCTGGTAGGCCCGCACTACGTCGGAGGAGAGCATATCCACGTCCCAGACCACCAGCGTGCCGGCGGCGAAGTAGTCGGCGCGCTTGGCGGCCATTTCGGCCTCGGCGGCGGCTCCGTAGTCGCCTTCGCTGCGCACCTCCACGGCGAAGACCGGCGCGCCCTCCAGAAACTTCATCCCCGTGGGGCGACCGGTGTGAAAAGCGGCGTCTGGGGAAAAGGATTTGCGGTTCGAGAGATCGACGAGGAAGGCTACATTACCACCGAGCGAGTAGCCCGTGCGGGTGCGGTAGCCGAAACCGTACAGACTGGCGCGAACCTCCGCCGTCGCGTAGCCAGGCAAAAAGCCGAAGGGCGGGAACTCGACTATCTGATCGTTGACGATTTCCGCTTTGCCGGGGACTTGCAGAAGGTCAGTCATTGGGTACTGAAGGGTAGTTGCGTTCAGCGAAGATACTTGCCTGACGACCCGCCCAACTTCACGAAGTACACGGGGCGGGACCAGCCGCATCGGTTGTCGGGAAAAAACGACCTGCTCAAAAATTCCCTACAATCCGGTGGCCCGCTCACGCCGCACCCCGGCCGCGTCCCGCTCCGTACTTCGGACACATGACCAAAACCAATTCTCTCTTCGACCCCGCCGGCTTTGTGCGGGTGCGCGGCGCCCGCGAGCACAATCTCAAAGACGTCAGCCTCGACATTCCGCGCGATGCGCTGGTGGTGTTCACGGGCGTATCGGGGTCGGGCAAGTCGTCGCTCGCCTTTGGCACGCTCTACGCGGAGGCGCAGCGGCGCTACCTTGAGTCGGTGTCGCCGTACGCGCGGCGGCTGTTTCACCAGCTCTCGGTGCCCGAAGTGGATTCGATTGAGGGCCTGCCGCCGGCGGTGGCGTTGCAGCAGCAGCGCGGCGCGCCGACCACGCGCTCGTCGGTGGGGTCGGTCACGACGCTCTCCAGTTTGGTGCGGATGCTGTACTCGCGGGCCGGCGAGTATCCCGCCGGGCAAGCCATCATCTACGCCGAAGCCTTCTCGCCGAACACCCCCGAGGGCGCCTGCCCGACGTGCCACGGCCTAGGGCGCACCTACGAAGTGACCGAAGCCTCGATGGTGCCCGACCCAAGCCTCACCATCCGCGAGCGCGCCATCGCGGCGTGGCCGCAGGCGTGGGGCGGGCAGAATCAGCGCGACATCCTCGTCACGCTCGGCTACGACGTGGATACCCCCTGGCGCGACTTGCCCCAAAAGCAGCGCGACTGGATTCTGTTCACCGATGAGCAGCCCGTGGTGCCGGTGTACCCCGGCTACTCGCCCGCCGAGACGCAAAAAGCACTTAAGCGCAAAGAGCCGCCGAACTATATGGGCACGTTCTCGGGCGTCCGCCGGCACGTGCTGCACACCTTCGCCAACACCCACAGCCCGCTGATGAAGCGCCGGGCGCTTCAGTATATGCTCGCCACCGACTGCCCGATGTGCGCCGGTAAGCGCCTGCGGGTAGCGTCGCTGTCGGTCACGTTTGGCGGATACGACATTGCCGACCTCTCGCGGCTGCCGCTCCAGCGCGTCGCGGCGCTGCTGCGGCCTTTCACCGGCCCCGACGCCGCGCGGCCCGCCAGCGGTCCCACCTACGGCGGCCCCGGCCACGAAGCGCAGTTCGGGGATGAGGCGCGCGGTATCGCCCGCCAGCGGCTCGCGGCCGATCTGGTTTCGCGCCTCGACGTCCTGCTCGATCTTGGCCTGGGCTACCTCTCCCTCGAGCGCGCCACGCCCACGCTCTCGCCCGGTGAGTTGCAGCGACTGCGGCTCGCTACCCAGCTGCACTCCAATCTGTTCGGGGTGGTGTACGTGCTCGATGAGCCGTCGGCGGGGCTGCACCCGGCCGATACCGAGGCGCTGCTGACGGCCTTGGTGGGCTTGAAAGCGGCGGGCAACTCGCTGTTCGTGGTGGAGCACGACCTCGACGTGATCCGGCAGGCCGACTGGCTCGTCGATGTTGGTCCCGCCGCCGGCGAGCAGGGCGGGGAGATTCTGTACTGCGGGCCGCCCGAGGGCCTGCGCGCGGTGGCCGCTTCGCAGACCCGGCCGTACCTCTTCCCCGATACCGCCGAGGCTGCGTCCGTCGTGAAGCCGCCGCGTCAGCCATCTGGCTGGCTGCAACTCGAAGGCATCACCCGCAACAACCTCCACCACCTGAAAGCGGCGTTCCCACTCGGCGTGCTCACGGCCGTCACGGGCGTCTCGGGGTCGGGGAAGTCAAGCCTAGTGAGTCAGGCGCTCGTTGAGCTGGTGGCCGCGCATTTGGGCCAGGAACTGACGGCCGAAGCGGAGGCGGAGGTCACCGACTCGCCCGAGCATGCCGGCCCGCTACCTACGGGCGGGCGCATCGTCGGCGGGATGGAAACCATCAAGCGACTGGTGCGGGTCGATCAGGCGCCGATCGGCCGTACGCCGCGCTCGAATATGGCGACCTA
>JBKJUQ010000324.1:0-3870 GCA_046590685.1 Hymenobacteraceae bacterium | reverse complement strand
CGAGCATCTGGTGGCCGAGGCAGATGCCGAACAGCGGCTTGCGGCTCTCCACGATGCCCCTGACCGAGGCGATGGCTTCGGTGGTGGCGGCCGGGTCGCCGGGGCCGTTGGAGATGAAGTAGCCGTCGGGCGCCCACTCTTCCATCCGGGCTAGCGGCGTATCGTACGGAAATACCCGCACCGCGCACCCGCGTTGGGTGAGGTGCCGCAGGATGTTCTGCTTCACCCCCAGATCCAGCACCGCTACCCGGAAGCGGGTTTCGGTACCGGCGGGCGGCGGCATCTCGTACGCCTCCGCCACGGATACCCGCCCCGCCAGCGCCAGTCCGTTCATCGACGGTACCGCGCGCAGCTGCTCGAGTAGCTTCGCTTCATTCAGCTCTTCGGACGAGATGATGGCGTTCATCGCGCCTTTTTCGCGCACGTGGCGCACCAAGGCCCGCGTATCCACCCCGCCGATGCCCACGATGCCCGCTTGCTCGAAGTAGTCCTGCACTGACGACTCCGCCTCCCGCCGCGAGAAGTATTCGGAGAATTCACGGCAGATGAGGCCCGCGATCTGCACCCGGCCCGACTCCACTTCCGCTTCCGTCACGCCGTAGTTCCCAATGTGGGATGTGGTCGTCACCACGATCTGGCCGCAGTACGACGGATCGGTGAAGATCTCCTGATACCCCGCCATCCCGGTATTGAAGCAGACTTCGCCGGTGGTGGTGCCGCGCCGCCCGAGTGGCCGGCCGCGAAAGGTGGTGCCGTCTTCCAGCAGCAGGATCGCCGATTCGGCGGGTAGTAGCTCGCTCATCGGAAGGCAAAGGTAGGCGGCAGGCCGGGTCGGCACATTACTGCTTTTGAAACTCCTCCACCGCTCGGTCCATCGCTTCCTTGGCTTCTTTCAAGCCGCACTCCGTCGCCTCTTTGTAAAACTTGATGGCTTCAATGCGTCGGTCTGCCGCAATCAGCCGCCGAAACTCGGGATGTGCGGCGGCCTGCGCCGGCTCAAGTCGCGGCGGTAACTGCGGCGTATGATCGCTCAGCTGCGGCGAGTGGCCATTGTGCAGCGCTTGCACTGCATCGTGCGCTTCTTTCAGGCCGATACCACGCCTCTCCCTCATCAGCTTGATAGCATCGAGCAGCTTACCCTGCGCAATCAGCTGCCGGACCTGGCTCTCGACATCAGTCGCTGGCGCGGCGGCATCGTGTGGGGACAATGCCGTCGTTGTCTCCCCCTGTCGTGCCTGGCGCACCTTCCACCAGATGGAGAAGAGTAGCACCACGATCAGCGTAACGATGATTTCCGTGGTCATATCCTCCGATAGTTAGCTTGAGCTGCAACGAATGTAAAACAAAACGAGCCCCGATGCGCTAGGCATCGGGGCTCGTTCCAGGTTGTTGCGTTAGCCGCTACTTACGCAGCGGGCTCTTCCGTCTTGGCAGCGTCAGCAGCCGGGGCTTCCTTGGCAGCCGGAGCATCGGCTTTTGCGGCCGGAGCCTCAACAGCCGGAGCCGCATCTGCTTTCTTGGCAACGCCCCCCCGGCGCGAACGCCGGGTCTTGGTAGCGGCCTCCTGCTGTTCAGCGGCGGCTTCGATGGTCGTCTCGTTGTAGTCCACGAGCTCGATCAGGCACATCGACGAGTTATCGCCCAAGCGCTTCTCGCCGATCTTGATGATGCGGGTGTAGCCGCCGGGGCGAGTGGCGATGCGGCCGGCGACGTCGTCGAACAGCTCCTTCACCGACTCCTTGTTCATCAGGTACGCCATCACGGTGCGGCGCGAGTGCGTCGAGTCTACTTTCGACTTGCTCAGCAGCGGCTCTACGTACATCCGCAGCGCTTTGGCTTTCGCCAGCGTGGTGCTGATGCGCTTGTGCATGATCAGCGACGAAGCCATGTTCGACAGCAGCGCCGCGCGGTGGGAGGCGGTGCGTCCCAGGTGATTATCTTTCTTACCGTGTCTCATCGGACCGTTTTTCTGCTAAGGTGCGCTGTCCCAGCGCGCTTGTTGGTGAGGGGCCGCCGCGCGGCGGGCCGCAAAGGTACTACCTAGTCCTGTTCCAGACGGAATTTGCTCACGTCCATTCCGAACGTCAGCCCTTTCTCCTGCACCAGGTTCTCCAGCTCCGTGAGCGACTTCTTACCGAAGTTGCGGAACTTCATCATCTCCGAGAGGTCGAGCTTCACCAGATCACCCAACGACCGCACATCGGCGGCCTTGAGGCAGTTGAATGCGCGCACGCTCAGGCCGAGGTCTTCGAGCGGCGTCTTGAGCGTCTTGCGGATCGACATCGTCTCCTCGTCGACCACGGTCGTCTCGATGGCGCGGGGCGCCTGAACCTGCATCGTGGTGTCCGAGAACAGCGCGAAGTGCTGGATAAGGATGCTGGCGGCGCCCTTCAGCGCCTCCTCCGGGTGAATAGAGCCATCGGACTGAATATCGAGAATCAGCTTCTCGTAGTCGGTCTTCTGCTCCACGCGGGTGTTCTCCACCGAGTACTTCACGTTTTTGATCGGCGTGTACACCGCATCAATCGCGATCTGACCGATGACGGCGTCGACGGGCTTATTCTCTTCCGCCGGCACGTAGCCTCGGCCCTTCTGGATCGTCAGCTCCAGCTCCAACGCCTTGCTCGGGTCGAGGTGGCAGATGATGTGGTCGGGATTGAGGACTTTGAAGCCGATCATCGCCGCGTCGAAATCGCCGGCGGTGAGGGTGTCTTTGCCGCTCACGCTAACGGTGATACGGTCTTCGACGGCCTCGTTGACCTTCTTAAGCCGCACCATCTTCAGGTTGAGGATGATTTCGGCCACATCCTCGATGACGCCTTCGATGGTCGAAAACTCGTGCAGGACGCTCGGGATTCGTACCGACGTGAAGGCGTAGCCTTCGAGCGACGAGAGCAGGATCCGCCGCAAGGCGTTACCGATCGTCGTGCCGTAGCCTTTTTCGAGCGGCTTGAATTCAAACGTGCCCCGGAAGTCGTCGGATTTCTCCATCACGACGCGGTCGGGCATCTGGAACGATAAAATGGCCATTTTCTGAAAGAAAGGTCTAATGACGGTGAATCTCGAAAGAAGTCAGCAGGTGGGCCCGACGGCTTCGTCTTGCCCGAACATAACGTCGACTCCGACCCTCCCCGCTGCGCAGAAAGGGCCGGAGCCGCGTCAAGGGCTGCCTTACTTCGAGTACAATTCGACGATCAGCTGCTCCTGGATTTTCTCCGGGATTTGATCACGCGTCGGGTACTGGTTGAGCTTTCCGCTCAACTCGCGGCCGTCCCACTCCAGCCACGTGTACTGGCGGGCATTGCGCACCGACAGGCTCGTGGTGATGGACTCGAGCGACTTCGACTTCTCGCGCACCGCGACCACGTCGCCGGGCTTGAGGTGATACGACGGAATGTTCACCACCTCGCCATTCACCGTGATGTGCTTGTGGAGCACAATCTGACGGGCAGCCCGACGGGTCGGCGCCACGCCGAGGCGGTACACCGTGTTGTCGAGGCGCGACTCGAGCAGCGCCAGCAGGTTTTCGCCGGTGATGCCCTTCTGGCGCGCGGCCTTTTCGAACAGGTTAGCGAATTGCTTTTCGAGAACCCCGTAGATGTACTTCGTCTTCTGCTTCTCCATCAGCTGGACAGCATATTCCGATTGCTTCTTGCGGCGTCCGCGCCCGTGCATGCCGGGGGGATAATTCTTTTTCGTCAGCGATTTGCTCGGGCCGAAGATCGGCTCCGAGAAACGACGAGCAATTTTGGTTTTCGGGCCGGTATAACGTGCCATTCTCCGAAACGCTTTATTTTATCTGATCAACAATGATTTCTGGGTGTGGTGCGCCAAAGAAATGGGCACTTACACGCGGCGGCGCTTCGGCGG
>JBKJUQ010000310.1:0-2839 GCA_046590685.1 Hymenobacteraceae bacterium | reverse complement strand
CGTGGCGGTGCCCTCCGTGGTGGTCATCACCGTACGCACGCGGCGGCCGGTGGCGTCGTAGACGGCCAGCTCCACGCGCGGCGCGGCGCCCGTCAGGCTCACCTGCTCACGCGCCGGGTTCGGCGACAGGGTCCAGGTAGCGCCGACGATGTCTTCGGCGATCCCCGTCACGATGACGCTCTGGCTGGCGGAAAGCGCCGACGTGCAACCGGCCGCGTTCGTCGTCCGCACCGTGAAGGCACCGTTCTGGGCGGCGGCCGTCACGGCGTAGGTCCGGGCGGTTGCCCCCGCGATGAGCACCCCATTGCGGTACCACTGGTTACCCGTGGCGGCGCTCGACGTCAGCAGCACGATGCCGCTGGCCTGCACGGCCTGCGTGATGGCGGGAGCCGTCGGCAGGGAGTTGATCGTAGCCATCGCGGGTACCCGCGGCCCCGGGCAGCTTGGGTTGAGGACCACGGCCACGTAGTACGTGGTGGTCGCGCTCAGGCTGGGCGTCCGGAAAGAGCCGGTCGTAGCCCCCGCGATCGGGGTGCCACCCGTGGCCGTGGTGTACCACGCAAACGGACCGGCGGCGCTGGTGCTCGCCGTCAGGGTCAGCTGACCGGTGCCGCACCGGCTCGCGCCCGTAGCGGTGGGGGTGTACTGGGTGCAGAAGAACCCGGGCGACGTGGTGACGCCTCCCGCCGTGGTCAGCTTGAGCTGCGCGTACCCGGCGCCGGCGGGCACTACAGCTGTGAGCTGCGTACCGGCGGGGTTGACGCTGAAGCTCGCGGCCGCCATGGTGCCGAAACGCACGGCGGATACGCCGCTGAAGTTGCTGCCCGTCATCGTGACAACCGTCCCGACCGGCCCGCTCGTGGGAGTAAAGCCGGCCACTACCGGGGCTGTAGCGCAGCTCACATTGAGGGTGAAGTTGCCCGTTGTAGTACCGAAGCCGCTCACGAAGACGAGGTACGAGGTACCCGCTACCGAGGCGAACGTGACCCGCGAGGCACTCACGCAGGCGTCGTCGTTGCTCGCCACGCACGCCAGGGCGCCGCAGGCGCCGGAGAAGATGTGCAGCTTGGTGTCGAAATTGGTGATACCACCGCAGGTTTCGATCGTCAGCGGGCTACCCGTTCCCTCGATCCGGTAGAATACGCCCGCGCTGCTGATGCTCGTGCCACCGCAGCTAGCCGTCGGATCACCGGTGGTCGTCGACCCGAGCGTAGAGCCCGTGACGGTTTGCCCACAGCTCAACAGCGGCACTCCAGCACCCGAGCATTGGTCGTTAGCCGGCGCCGGCACCGTGACCTGAAAGAAGACCGCGCTGCGTCCCGTACCGAGCGGCGTCGTCACCGAGATAGGCCCCGTCAGGGCACCGACGGGCACGGTGGCAGTCACGACCGAGTCCGATACGACGGTGAAGACCGCGCTGGTCGTTACTCCGGCGAAGAGGACGCTGGTGGCGCCCGTCAGGCGGGCACCGAGGATCGTTACGACAGTCCCGACCGGGCCACTCACCGGCGTAAAGCTGATAATGGTAGGGCGATCGACCACGAATTCAGTCGCACTGGTAGCGACCGCCGTGCTGCTACGTACCGTGATCAGGCCCGTCGCGGCCGTTGGAGGCACCGTGGCGGTCATCGTGGTATCGGAAGTGGCCACGAACGTTGGTGCCGGAGCGTTACCAAAACGCACGCTCGTCACCGACGTAAACTGCGTGCCTTTGAGGCTAACTACCGTCCCCACCGGACCGCTGGGCGGCGTGAAGCTCGTAATCGAGAGCGACGGAGTGCCATCGCAGTTCACGGACAGCGTAAAGTCGCCAACTGAGGTATTCCAGCCGCTCACGAAGAAGAGGTACGGGGTGCCCGCGGCGGCCATGAAGGTTACGGAGGAGCCGCCACCGCCCATGCCGCAGCCGTCGTCATCGCCCCCCAGGCACGTTAAATTGCCGCAGGCCCCGGAGAAGACGTGGAGCTTGGAATCGTAGTTCGTGATACCACCGCAGGTTGCCACCGTAGTTGACCGGCCGGTGCCGATGAAGCGGTAGAATACGCCCGGCCCGTCGACGGATGTGCCGCAGCCGATGGTGGGGTCGCCGGCGCTGGTGGCGCCGTAGGTAGTGCCCGTGACGGTGCCGCCGCACGTGAGCACGGGAATGCTGGCCGAAGAGCAAAGGTCATTGGTAGGCTGCACGAGCACCCGGAACGGGTCGGCGCTTACGCCCGTACCCAACGCGGTGGTTACGCTGATCTGCCCGGTAGTGGCGCCCACTGGTACGGTCGTTACAATCCGCGTATCCGTGTTGCTTACCACCGTGGCGGGGGTACCGTTGAAAGCCACCCCGGTCGCGCCGGTGAAGTCGATGCCGGTAATCGTGACGCTGGTGCCCGTCTGGCCAATCGTGGGCGTGAAGCTGTCGATGCGCGGCGCTCCGGGAATCAGGACGTTAAACGAGGCGCTGCTGCTCACCGTCCCGAGCGGAGTTGTCACGCGGATCGGGCCGGTCGTCGCCCCCAGGGGCACCGTCGCCCACAGCTCCGTATCGGAAGCCACCGTGTAGGTGGTGGCCGAAGTAGTGTTGAACTTCACATCCGTGGTGCCCGTGAAGCCGAGCCCGTAGATGGTGACGATCGTGGTTAGCGGCGCGCCCCGGCCGGGGGTGAAGCGGAAGATGCTGAGCGTTGGATTGACAACAAAATCGGTCGCGCTGGTCGCCAGGCCCGAGTTGGTCCGGACCGTGATCGGGCCGGTCGTCGCCCCCAGGGGCACGGTGGTCGTAATGCGGGTAGCCGACACCACCGTAAAGGTGGCGTAGGTACCGTTGAACTTGACGACGGTAGCCCCCGTG
>JBKJUQ010000202.1:0-3355 GCA_046590685.1 Hymenobacteraceae bacterium | reverse complement strand
ATGCAGCTCGTCTGCCGCCGGGTGGAGAAATTCAGCGACCTGCCCGCCGCGATCCAGACCTATATCACTGCCGAGGCTCCCCTCTACCGCGACGCCCCGCGCGATATGATCGAGGTGCGCGAGCTTCAGGGCGTCAAGTAGTCTGCCGGCACAAAGCCGAGAGAGGCGCTGCCGGTCGCGGGGCGGGCGGCGCCTTTCCCGGCTCGTATCTTTGGGGCTTCAGGGCCCGGCGCCACCTTTTTGGTGGCGCTCGCTGTTTATACGGACCCTGGGGCCGACCAGCCCCCGCGATTACCACCGACCGACGTCCTCCCTCCGTGAAGCACATCCGCAACTTCTGCATCATCGCCCACATCGACCACGGCAAATCGACCCTGGCCGATCGTCTGCTCGAATACACCAGCACCGTGGCCAAGCGCGATATGCAGGCCCAGCTCCTCGATAATATGGACCTGGAGCGCGAGCGCGGCATCACCATCAAGAGCCACGCGATCCAGATGCAGTACCCCTACAAAGGGGAAACGTACACGCTGAATCTGATCGACACGCCCGGCCACGTCGACTTCAGCTACGAAGTGTCGCGCTCGATCGCCGCCTGCGAGGGCGCGCTGCTGATCGTGGACGCCAGCCAGGGCATCGAGGCGCAGACGATCTCGAATCTGTACCTCGCCATCGGCGCCGATCTGACCATCATTCCGGTGCTAAACAAGATCGACCTGCCGCACGCGATGCCCGAGGAAGTGACCGACGAGATCGTCGAGATGATCGGCTGCGACGCCGCCGACGTCATCCCCGCCTCCGGCAAGGAGGGCATCGGCATCAAGGAAATCCTCGACGCCATCTGCGACCGCATCCCCGCGCCCAAAGGCGATCCCGCCGCCCCGCTCCAGGCCCTCATCTTCGACTCGATGTACAACTCGTACCGCGGCATCGAAGTCCTCTTCCGCATCAAGAACGGCACGCTGCGCAAGGGCGACAAAGTGAAGTTTATGGCGACCGGCAAGGAGTACGGCGCCGACGAGATCGGCATCCTCGGCCTCAATCAGGAGCCGCGCCAGGAGGTCAGCGCCGGTAATGTGGGCTACCTCATCAGCGGCATCAAGGAAGCGCGCGAAGTGAAGGTCGGCGATACGATCACCCACCGCGACCGCCCCACGTCGGACGCCATTCACGGCTTCGCCGACGTCAAGCCGATGGTGTTCGCCGGCATCTACCCGGTCGATACCACCGAGTTCGAGGAGCTGCGCTCGTCGATGGAAAAGCTGCAGCTCAACGACGCGGCGCTCGTGTGGGAGCCGGAAACGTCGATGGCGCTCGGCTTCGGCTTCCGGTGCGGGTTCCTCGGGATGCTCCACATGGAAATCGTGCAGGAGCGGCTGGAGCGCGAGTTCAACATGACCGTCATCACCACGGTGCCGGGCGTGCAGTTTCACGCCACGGGCACCAAGGATCAGGAGATCATCATCAACGCGCCGAGCGAGATGCCCGAGCCGAACCTGATCAAGTACATCGAAGAGCCCTACATCAAGGCGCAGATCATCACGGCGAGCGAGTACGTCGGCGCCATCATCACGCTCTGCATCGAGAAGCGCGGCATCATCAAGGGCCAGAACTACCTGACCTCAGAGCGCGTGGAGATGACCTTCGAGCTGCCCCTCGCCGAGATCGTCTTCGACTTCTTCGACAAGCTCAAGACCATCTCGCGCGGCTACGCCTCGCTCGACTACGAGCTGATCGGCTTCCGCGAGTCCGATATGGTCAAGCTCGACGTGATGCTCAACGGCGAGAAGGTCGACGCCCTGTCGGCCATCGTGCACCGCTCCAAGTCCTACGACTGGGGCAAGCGCCTCTGCGAAAAGCTCCGCGAGCTGCTGCCGCGCCAGATGTTCGAGATCGCCATTCAGGCCGCTATCGGCCAGAAGATCGTGGCGCGCGAAACCGTCCGCGCGATGCGCAAGGACGTAACCGCCAAGTGCTACGGCGGCGACATCTCGCGCAAGCGCAAGCTGCTCGAAAAGCAGAAGGAAGGCAAAAAGCGGATGCGCCAGGTCGGCTCCGTTGAGATTCCGCAGGAAGCGTTCCTGGCGGTGCTCAAGCTCGACTGAGGTAGCCCACCGGGCACTTCGGCGCTAGGCCACCTGTACCCGCACCGCCCGCCAGATCAGGCAGCGGTGCGCCGTATCGTGGTATACCGTGGCAACACCGGTGAGCAGCTGGCCGTCGCGCCAGGCGTCGGGGGGGACTTGGTCGACAAATACGCCGATGTCGTTCTCTACCAGGCCGAACTCCTTTGAGTCGGCGCTTAGGCGCAGCGGTCCGCGGAACGGGCGCCAGAGCGCCGGGTCGGGGGTGGGGTCGGGCGCGACGGATACTACGCCTTGGCTCCAGGAGACGTCCGGCGGCAGGCAGCGAACGCGGAACGCGTCGCCGGGGCGCGGCCACATGCCGGCCGGCCCGAAATGGTCGAGCAGGGTCTTTACCCGCCGCCCCCCCGTGAGCACCAATACGGCGTAGGGGAGTAGCGGCTCCTGGGTGGCGGCCTTGACCCCCGGGTCCAGCTCTACCCGCCACACGACGGCCGGCTCGTCGGGCAGGCCATCCCAGGCGGGCGCGGCGGGGCGCAGCGCTACGCCGAAGGCTTCGGGCAGCGCGCCGCGGGTTGCCAGCCCGATGCGTACCTGCACGGGGGTGCCGGGAGGTTGGCTCAGGAGGCTCGGAAAAAGCTGGTTCGCCGCGAACAGGAGCCGATTGCGGCCAACAGCGGCCTCGGGCGGTAGCAGCAGGCGCGCCTGGCCCTCATGATGGTAGACCAGGACCGCGGGCCACTCGGCGAGCGGCTCGATGGCGACCAGCCGGGCCGCGCGCGCCGACAGGCGACTCGCCAGCGTCTGATCGAACACGGTATCGCGGTAGGGGATGGCGTGCCACGGCTCGCGCACCCACCGCGCCACGTGCGGGTAGGCCGTCAGGTCGGTGGGCAGCGGTAGCGTATTGGCATCGGTCTGGAGCCTCCGCAGGTGGTAGGCGGCCACAGACCAGTAGGCGTTCAGCAGCAGCTCTTCGGTGAGCTGGAGGCGCAGCGTCTGGATGAGGCGCAGGCGGTGCACCAGGTCGACGTGGACGCCATCGGCGGGGGGATTGACGGCTTGCCCCCATAGCTGGCCGGCCCCCAGATCGAAAGCGCGCTGCGCGACGGCCAGCGCATCGGCGGGGCTGGCCGTCGCGACCAGCCCCCGCAGCCGCACCCAATACGGAATCGACGAGGGGCACTCGCGCACGGCCGCGCAGCAGGCCGCTACGGCTTCGTCAAAACTGGTGTATGGATAGTAAATCCCAGGCATTCATGGAGTGGTAG
>JBKJUQ010000039.1:0-14997 GCA_046590685.1 Hymenobacteraceae bacterium | reverse complement strand
CGTTGAAACCGCTGCTCCCCGGAGTAACGCTCACGCTCTGCGCCCACTGCCACGCCTGCGCGGCGGCCGTCTGTTGAAGCAAGCAGAGCAGCCCGAAAAGGAGCATCCCGGCGATTCTTTGAAAGCGAGTCATTGTCGAAAGGGGAATTTTTTGAAGGGAAGTGAAAACCACGGCACCCGTCGGCGCCCATTCAACCGGTTCTATTACTGCTGACAAGCCACCCGCCCCCTACACGGCCTGACCCGAAAACTTTCTTTACCGCCCCAGCCCCCAGCTGATCCCCACCTGCGCGGTAGGCTGCACCTTCGGCCGCGCTTCGCCCCGTACGGGGCTTTGGACCCAGCCGCGCAGGCCGCCGCCGGCCAGCACGCTCAGGCGGTCGGTGAGGTGGTAGCGCACGTCGAGGCCGGTGGTCAGCGCCACGCTCAGGGGGCGGAACGGGCCGCCGCGCGCCCCGATGCGCCGCAGCGCGTACGTGCCGTCGGCGCCGCGCACGGGGGCGTCGCCACCGCGGAAGACGGTGAGCTGGGCGCCCAGGCTCAGGCCCGCGCGCCAGCGGCCGGCGCGGAGCACGTCGAACTGCGCCGCCACGGGGATCGTCCAGAAGCGGTAGGTGGGGCGCAGCTGCTGCTCGCGCGTTTCGCGCCAGGTATCGAGGCGGGTGCGCACCGTCTGAGTGGTGCGCTGCACGGTGTCGTGCGAGATGACGAGCTGGTAGACGGTAATGGTGTCGGGCACCCAGAGCGAGTCGTAGCCGATGATCTGGAGATTGGCGTTCACGCGCGGATTCAGATGAAGCGTCGAATCGAGCTGGAGGATGCGGATCGTATCGACGCGCGTGCCGCCCTCGAATACCGTCGTGGTCAGCGTGTCGCTCACGAGCCGCTGCCGCGTGGTTTCGGCGATGGCCCGGAACTGGCCGGTCAGGCGCGTCTCGCCCAGCCCGCCGCGCACGAGCCAGCGGTCGTTGGCGAGGCGGTGCTCCAGCTGGAGGCCCCGGGTGGCGGTGGCGCCGAGGGGCTGGTAGGTGTCGGCCGGGCCGGGCAGGGCGCCCCAGCGCGGGGTGGTTTCGGCGAGCAACGCCACGGCCCAGCGATGCAGGGGGGCAGTCGGAACAATAGAGTCGGGTTGGGGCGCGACGGGCGTCACCGAGTCAGCAGCAATTGCCAACGCCAGTGGCTCCACCGGGAGCGCCGCCTTTAAGCTGTCGAGCTGGCCTTGCAGCCCGCGCAGCGTGGCGCGCTGCGCGGCGATAAGGTCCAGGAGACGGCTCGCCGAATCGGTGCGCACGGGCGCCACGCCGCGGGCCGCCTCCTGCCGGATGGCGGAATCCTGCGCGAAGGCCGTCTGCCACGGCGAAGGGGTTTTGGTCACCACTCCCGCCCCGGTGCCGGGTACGGGTGCCACCACCCCAGCCGGGCCAGCCAGCGCGCTGCCGACAACCATCTTACCGCTGCCGACCACCATCTTACCGCTTCCGATAGGCGTTGTAGCGTTTCCCACAACCAGCATATCGTTTCCGATAGTCGTTGCAGCGCTTCCCACAACCATCTTATCGCTTCCCACAACCATTTTATCGCTTCCGCTAGTCATCATAGCGTCCCCGGTAGCGATTCCGCGCTGGAAAGGGCCTTTTTCGGCGAGTCGCCCGCCGCTCCACCACCCCAGCAGCAGGCCCAGCACCACGCCCAGCAGCGCCGCCGCGCCCACCGCCCACCCGCGCGGGCGGGGTGGGGGCACGGGCAGCGTGGCGCTCACGGCGGGCCAGAGGCCGGCGGAAGGCTGCACTTCGTCGGCGGCAAGTTTTTGCCGGAGCAGGTCGTCGAAGCGGTTTTCGGATTCAGCGGAAGTCATAACCGAGGGCGTAATCAGGGCGGCGAAGGAGGGCCAGCAGCTTTTGCCGCGCCTTGAAGAGTTGGGAGGAAGATGTTTTCTCGTCGATGCCGAGCAGCCCGGCGATCTCGCGGTGCGCGTAGCCTTCGAAGCAGTAGAGGTTGAGCACGAGCCGGTAGCCGGCGGGCAGCTGCTGAATCAGGGCCCGCAAATCATCCACGGCGAGCTGTTCGAGGGCGTCGTGGTCGTCGGCGGTGATGTCGGCGGCTTCGCCGAGGTCCACTTCCGGCGGGCGCGCCGCGGCGGCGTGGAAGGAGTTGATGGCCGTGCGCACCACGATGCGCCGTAGCCAGGCTTCGAGCGGTCCGGCGCCGCGGTATTGATCCAGACTCCGAAACGCGCGAATCAGCGCCTCCTGCAACACGTCTTCCGCCGCGGCCCGCGTGGGCGCGTAGCGGCAGCACACGGCCAGCAGCCGCGGCGCGAAGCGCGCGTACAGCGCTTCCTGGGCCGCGCGCTCGCCCCGCAGGCAGCGTTCGGTAAGCGCAAGATCGGCGGAGTGGGGAGAAAGCACGGGCGGGGGCAGTACTTAAGCTGACAGGCGCCCGGCGGCCGTTACGGCCTGGGCGCCAAAAAATAATTGCCCCGCCCCGAAGCTACGCCGGCCCCGCCGGCAGGCGAGGCAGCCCGCACGACCAGCCCACGCCCGAGGGGGACATTTTTCGAAGTCATCGCAAAAATGTCCCCCTGCCAGAGGGGACATTTTTCGGTCCTATCGTGAAGTTGTCCCCTCGGGTAGGGGGACATTTTTTGACACTTTCGCGAATTTGTCCCCCCTCGTCTGCCCCGCCTCTCGGGTAGGTGGGTTCGCGGCTGAAACCCGCCGCGCGGGGCTGGTCCGCCGCCCGCCCGCGGCCGCATCCGCCGCCCGCGCCGTTACTTTAAGGCCAATATCAAGACCTTTCTCTGTCTGGAATGAGTATTTTCCTCAAAAAACCCCTCAACACGCTGCTGCACGAAGCCTCGGCCGACGGGCACGGTACCCTCAAGCGCACCTTGGGCGCGGGCAATCTGGTCGCGCTCGGCGTGGGCGCCATCATCGGCGCGGGCCTGTTTGTGCGTACCGCCGCCGCCGCCGCGCAGGCCTCCGGGCCGGGCGTCACGCTTGCCTTTATCGTCGCGGCGATCGGCTGCGTGTTCGCCGGCTTGTGCTACGCCGAGTTCGCCGCGATGATCCCCATCGCCGGCTCGGCCTACACCTACGCCTACACCACCATGGGCGAGCTGGTGGCCTGGATTATCGGCTGGGCACTGATTATGGAGTATGCCCTGGGGGCCGCCACCGTGGCCATCGCCTGGAGCGAGTACCTCAACAAGCTCTTACAGGTCTTCGGGATGCACATCCCCTATAGTCTCTGCCACTCGCCCTTCGAGTCGGCGGCCGTCAACGGCGTGCTGGAGCACGGCGTCATCAACCTGCCCGCCCTCGTCATCATCGTGCTGCTGAGTTTGCTGCTCATCAAGGGCACCCAGGAGTCGGCGATGTTCAACGCCGTCATCGTGTTCGTGAAGGTGGCGATCGTGCTGGTCTTCATCGCCGTCGGCTGGCAGTTCATCAACCCCGCCAACCACACCCCCTACCTCATCCCCGAGAACGCCGAGCCGGTGAAAAACGCCGCCGGCGTCATCGTCCGCGAGTACACCGCCTGGAACAAGCACGGCTGGGGCGGCGTGCTGGGCGGCGCGGCCATCGTGTTCTTCGCCTTCATCGGGTTCGATGCGGTAAGCACGGCCGCGCAGGAAGCCAAGAACCCCAAGCGCGATATGCCCATCGGCATTCTCGGCTCGCTAGCCGTCTGCACGGTGCTCTACATCCTCTTCGGCCACGTGCTGACGGGGGTGGCCTCGTGGCGTGAGTTTGCTGACCCCGCCCTCGGCGGCGAGGCCTCGGTCGCGTACGCTATCAAGGCGCACATGCCCGGCTACGAGTGGCTGAGCACCGCCGTAACGGTGGCCATCCTGGCCGGTTTCTCGTCCGTGATTCTGGTGATGCTGATGGGCCAGAGCCGCGTGTTCTTCTCGATGGCGAACGACGGTCTGATGCCTAAAGCCCTCGCCGAGCTACACCCGCGCTTCCACACGCCTTACAAGAGTAACCTCGTACTGCTGGTGTTCGTCGGCGCGTTCGCCGCGCTCGTCCCCGGCTCGCTGGCGGGGGATCTGACGAGCTTCGGGACCCTGCTCGCCTTCGTGCTCGTGAGCGCCGGCGTCTGGATCATGCGCCGCTCCGACCCGGCCCAGCCGCGGCCATTCCGCGCGCCGTTCTCGTCGCCGTCCTTCCCATTCGTGCCAATTATGGGCATCATCGTGTGCCTGGGGATGATCGTCGCGCTCGATTCCTTTACGCTGCAAGTCGCCCTTGGCTGGATGCTGCTCGGCTTCGTAGTCTATTTCCTCTACGGTCAGCGCAACAGCAAGCTCCAGAAAGGCATCGTGGTGACGCCGACGGAGATGCCTTAGTTAGAATGAACAATGAACAATGGACAGTCTGACTCACTGCTCGCAATTGGTCATTGTTCATTGCTCATTAATAATTGAAAACGATGTCCTTCGTCGCCCTCGACTTTGAAACTGCTACCTCGGAGGCCACTTCGGCTTGCGAGATCGGCGTAGCGCTGGTCGAGAACGGCCGCGTGACGGCCACGGCCGGTTGGCTGATCAAGCCGCCGCAGTGGCCGCACTTTCAGTCAATGAACGTCAGCATTCACGGCATCCAGCCGGCCGACGTCGCCGATGCGCCCACCTTCCTCGACCTCTGGCCCGAGCTGCGGCGCTGGCTCGGCGCTGGTCACGCGCTGGTAGCGCACAACGCCGCCTTCGACGTGCGGGTGCTACGCGCGGGGCTGGCCGCCGGCCGGTTGGCCACGCCCGCTGGTCGGTACGCGTGCAGCGTGCAATTCGCGCGCAAGCTCTGGCCCAATCTGCTCAATCATAAGCTGCCGACCGTCTGCCGCCACCACGCCATCGATCTCACCCGGCATCACCGCGCGGAAGGCGACGCCGTGGCGTGCGCCGAAATCACGCTCCGCGCCCTAGCCGCTACCCGGACGACCTCATTCGCGGAGTTCGCCGCTGCCGGGCACGCCACCATAAAGCCACTGGCGGGGTAGCGGCTTACTGTTGAGCGGGAGAGAATGATAAAGGCCCTCTGGGGTTCAAAAAGGCCCCTTCGTCGTGCGACGAAGGGGCCTTTTTTATGCTGTAAAGGAAGGACTCGAACCTTCATGGAGCAGTTAGCCGGCTTGGGGCCGATTTCTCCCGTAACTCTCCACCCCCGAGAGAGGAGGGTGTGTCTGCCATTTCACCACCTTACAAGATACCCCGCCGTTAGCGGAGTGCTTTATTACGACAAAGGTAACGTTGTGGCTGATTCTATGCGAAATAATCAGCTAATTGGAGTAATTATTACACAGTGATCAATAAAAATGTGGTTTTGTTAAAAATTATGGTAATCAAATGGACCGTAGGAGGACTTAGATTGACAAAACGGCAACGCCCATTCGGCTGCTGGAGCCAAACGGGCGTTCGGGGAGGGGGAAACGGGGACTTTACCAGCGCCGCAGGCTATCGTAGTGGCCGTCGAGCGCATCGAGCGAGGCGGATTTTGCCGCCCCCGACCGCCGGCTTAGCGTCGCCCAAAGCGCCAGTAGCGCGGCGCCCCCGGTCAGCACGGCCGTTGTGATCAGTGGGTTTAAGGAAGCGGCGGTATAGATGCTCGTCTCGCGCGTGTGCCCTGGGTAGTTGCCGCGCTCCTGCAAGCGACCAGCGGCGCGATCGAGACCATTGTCGGCGAGGGGGCGGGCGGGGCGATCCGATTTCTCCTGCCTGGCGAACACGTTCTCCATAAACGAGTCGAGCAGGCGCGGGGTGTGGCGCGCCATCGCCGTGATGAGCCGTCCGCCGCCGCCCACCGTCACTTCCGGCGTGGGCACGGTGCAGCAATGCAGGATGGCGTCGGCCACCAGGTCGGGGGCGTAGGCGGGCGCGGCGTGCTGCGGCTCGCGGTCCATGTAGTTTTTGGCGTGGAGCGGGTACGGCGTGTCGATGGCAGCGGGCTTGATGAGCGTGACGCTCACGGGCGCCTCGTCCATCCCCAGCTCCATCCGCAGGCCGTCGGTGAAGCCCTTCACGGCGTGCTTCGAGGCCGAGTAGATGCTTTGCAGGATGGCGGTGCTTTCGCTCAGGATCGAGCCGAGGTTGATGATCGCGCCGCCCTTGCCTTTGAGGTGCTTCGCCGCTTCGAGCGAGCCGACCACCACGCCCCAGACGTTCGTCTCGAACAGGTGGCGCATATCGGGCAGCGGCTGCTCTTCGAGCTTGCCGTACATACTCACCCCGGCGTTGTTGATCCAGGTATCGAAGCCGCCGTATGCATCGATCGCGGTCTGGGCGAGGCGTCGCACATCGGCCTCCTGACTGACGTCCACGACGGTGTAGGTTGCCGTGCCGCCCGCGGCGGTGATTTCTTCAGTCAGCGCGCGCAACGCGTCTTCCGAACGCGCCGCGAGCACGAGGCGGGCGCCCGCCGCCGCCGCCCGCCGCGCCGTGACGAGCCCGATGCCCGAAGAAGCGCCCGTGAGTACGATCACCTGTTGGGCGAGGGGTTTGAGGTTGATTTTCATGGGATTCAGGTCAGAAGAAAAGAAAATATTCGGCCGCCATTGGCCGAACTCGCAAGCGGGTACGCGACGGGGCGGGGGCGGGGTTGCGCTACGCCGTTGGCGCTACCACTTCCTCTCCGCGCAGCACGAACTGAAACGGCACGCACATGCCCGTCATCAGCCCCTCGGTGATGAGCGGATCGTCGTACATCGTGGCTTGGGCGCGGGCGAGCGACTCCGCCCTGAAAACGACCAGTCCGAAATCGGCCTGCCCGCCCACGGCGGCCAGATTCAGCACGCGGCCATCACGCAGGTTTTGCAGGTGCTGGAAGTGGGCCGTCATCGCATCGGTTTCGGCTTGTCGGGCGGCGGGGGTATTCGGAATCCCCGTGGGGAGCAGGAGGTAGGCGTATAAATCCATTTGGAGCGGTGGCAGGCGCTATAAATCAGTCAATCGGCTGGCAGATTAATACTACAAACGAAAGCAGAAAAGGTCATACGGGCGCCTGCCGAATCTCGCCGAAAACCTGATGAGCGGCGGCGCCAGCCGAACGGTTAAAAATTCAGGTCAGCGGCGCACGGTTATCTTTCGCCCTTCACTCGTCGTTCGCTTGCTCTTGTTGCACGTTACTCCTCGCCGCGCCGCCCTGGCCGCGCTGCTGACCGTGGTCGCGCTGGTTCCCGCCCGCGCCCAGGTTCCCGCCACGTTCCCGACCAACGGCCCGCGCGACGACCGCGCCGGGCGCGTAGCGTTCACCCACGCCACCATCTTCACCGACTTCCAAACCAAGCTGGAAGATGCCACCCTGCTCATCGAGCACGGGCGCGTGGTGGCGGTTGGCAAGGGCCTGAAAGTGCCCGCCGGCACGGCGGAATTCGATCAGAAAGGGCACTTCATCTACCCCGCGTTCGTGGATGCCTTCAGCGGCTACGGCCTGCCGCCGACCCCGCGCGGCGGCCGTGGTCGGCGGCAGGGGCCGCAGCCCGATACCGAGAAGGACGGGCCGTTTGGCTGGAACCAGGCGCTCAAGCCCGAGGTGCGCGGGCTGGAGCGGTTCACGGCGTCGGAGGACGCCGCCGCGAGTTTGCGCAAGCTCGGCTTTGGCACCGTGCTGGCCCTGCCGCAGGACGGCATCATGCGCGGCACGGGCGCGCTGGTATCACTCAACACCCGCCGCCGCGAAAACCAGACGGTGCTGCGCCCGGAGGCCGCCGCGGGCCTCTCGTTCGATAAAGGCTCTTCCACGCAGAACTTCCCCGAGTCGCTGATGGGGGCGATCGCGCTGCTGCGGCAGACATACCTCGACGCGGCCTGGCAGGAAACCAACGCCGCGACCGAGCAGAACCTGAGCTTGCAGGCCGTGCGCGCCCAGCGCGGGCTGCCGCAGGTATTTCAGGTGCGTGACAAGTTCAGCCTCCTCCGCGCCGACCGCGTCGGCGACGAGGCCGGCGTGCAGTACCTCATCCGCTCGGCGGGCGACGAGTATCAGCGCGTGACGGAAGTAAAGGCGACTGGAGCCGCGCTCATCGTGCCGCTCAACTTCCCGGAGGCGTATAACGTGGAGGACGTGTACGACGCGACCGATCTGCCGCTCGAATACCTCCAGCACTGGGAACTGGCCCCTACCAACCCCGGCGCGCTGGCCAAAGCGGGCATTACGTTCGCCCTCACCGCCGACGGCCTCAAGGATAAAGCCCAGTTCTGGCCGAACCTGCGCAAGGCCGTGCAGTACGGGTTGAGTGAAGCCGACGCGCTCAAGGCCCTCACCGCGACCCCCGCCCGCTTGCTGCGTGCCGACGACCGCGTGGGCGCGCTCCGGCCGGGGCTCGACGCGAGCTTCTTCATCACCACGACGCCGGTATTCGATGAGAAAGCCGTCATCCTCGACTCGTGGGTGCAGGGCGACCGCTTCCCCGTCATTACCCAGCCCGCCGATTACCGCGGTACCTACCGCCTGAGCTTGCAGGGGCAGCCCGACCGCACCCTGCTCGTGCGCGGAATGCCCGAAGCGCCCGAGGCCAAGCTGGCCCTGGCGCCCGGCGATACGGTCAAGGCCACGATCCGCTTCAGCGGCGAGAACGTGACGCTCACGTTCGCGCCCAAGCCCGTGGCGGGCACCACCACCCCACCAACCACCCAGCGGCTCTCGGGCTTCTACACCGGCACCGGCTTCAGCGGCCAGGCCGACGTAGCCACCGCGGCGGCTCCGATTCGCTGGACCGCCACCCTACTCGCGCCGCGCGCGGCCGATATCGCCAAACGCGACTCCGCCAAGGCGGTGCCGCTCAACCTCGGCGCTCTCACGTACCCGCTCGGCGCGTACGGGCTGACGGTGGCGCCCCCGCAGGAAGCCGTGCTGATTCGCAACGCGACGGTCTGGACGAGCGACGCGGCCGGCAAGCTGGAAGGCGCCGACGTGCTCATCGGCCCCAACGGCAAGATCGCCGCCGTCGGGAAGGGCTTGAAGGAGCCAAAGGGCGCGCGCGTGATCGATGGCACGGGCCGCCACGTCACGGCGGGCATCATCGACGAGCACTCGCACATCGCCATCGCTGAGGGCGTCAACGAAGGCACCCAGAGCGTAACGGCGGAGGTCCGGATCGGCGACGTGCTCGATTCGGAAGATCTGACGATCTACCGCCAGCTCGCGGGCGGCAAGACCAGCACGCAGCTGCTGCACGGGTCGGCCAACACCATCGGGGGGCAGTCGGCGCTCGTGAAGCTGCGCTGGGGCGTGACGCCCGAAGCGCTCAAGATCAGCGAGGCGCCGGGGTTCATCAAGTTCGCCCTCGGCGAGAACGTAAAGCAAAGTAACTGGGGCGACGCCAACACCAGTCGCTTCCCGCAGACGCGGATGGGCGTGGAGCAGGTCATCGACGAAGCGTTCACCCGCGCCCACGAGTACGAGGCCAGCTTCGCGGCGTACGACAAGCTGAGCAAGAAGCAGCGCGCCAACACCGCCGCCCCGCGCCGTGACCTGGAGCTCGACGCGCTCGTGGAAATCCTGCGCGGGCGCCGCTTCATCACCTGCCACTCGTACGTGCAGTCGGAGATCAATATGCTCCTCAAGGCTGCTGATCGGAACGGCTTCAAGGTGAACACCTTTACCCACATCCTCGAAGGCTACAAGGTGGCCGACAAGATGAAGGCACACGGCGCCAACGCCTCCACCTTCTCCGACTGGTGGGCTTACAAGAACGAGGTGAAGGACGCCATCCCGTATAACGCGGCGATTATGCACGACGCGGGCCTGAACGTGGCGATCAACTCCGATGACCACGAAATGGCGCGCCGCCTTAATCAGGAAGCCGCCAAGACCATCAAGTACGGCGGTCTGTCGGAGGAGGAAGCCCTCAAGCTCGTCACGATCAACCCGGCCAAAATGCTCCACCTCGACGACCGGATGGGGTCGCTCAAAGCGGGTAAAGACGCCGATCTGGTGCTCTGGAGCGCCCACCCGCTCAGCATCTACGCCCGCGTCGAGCGCACCTACGTCGATGGCCGCTGCTACTACTCCCTGGAGCAGGACCAGGCCCTGCGCCAGCGCCGCGACCAAGAGCGCACGCGCCTGATCCAGAGCCTGCTGGCCGCCAAGCGCAAAGGCGAACCCACTCAGCCGCCCAAAGCCAAGCCCCAGCGCAAGATCGACTGCGAGGACTTCAGCTACGATTACGCCGACGAGGCTGCCGGCACGGAGTAGCGGCCCCCGTGCTTGCCCGGCATTACTCCGGAAGCCATCGGCGAACCACCCGAAGGCTTCCGGAGTAACTCTGGGACCATCGGCGACCCACCCGAAGGCTTCCGCAGTAACTCCGGGATCATCGGCGACCCACCCGAAGGCTTCCGGAGTAATTCCGGGGCCATCCCCGGCCTACGGGAAGGCATCGGGCGTCCCCGATAGGGGACACCGCTCGGTAGCACCTGTGGCCCCCTGCCGCGTGTCCCAGTCAGGGGATACCGCCTGGCTACGGTATCCCCTGACTGGGACCGCGGGGGAAGAAAGCGTCGGGTTGCTACCAAACGATATCCCCTGACGGGGAGGCCCCCAACTAGTCCGCAACCTGGCATAGCCCCCCGCCGCCCACGAGCGGCGCGGCCAACCGCCCGGCCAGGGGGCGCTGAATGCCCAACGGCCCGTCCGGACGCATAGTCCGGACGGGCCGTTGGGCATTCAGGCGATCCGCCTTACCCGCAGGCTTTACTCCACCACCAGGCGGGCGGTAGCCGTGCCGGCGCGCACCGTGTAGACCCCTGGGGCGAGGTGGTGCAGGTCGAGATCGGTCGTGCCGGTGGCGGTGGCGGGCAGCTGGCGCACCACGCGGCCCACGGCGTCGATCAGCAGCAGCGGCTCGGTGGCGGGCAAGCCACTGACCCGGACGGCCCCGTGCGCCGGGTTAGGCACGAGGGCGAGCTTCGGCGCGGAGGCCGAGAGGGCCGAGGCGCTGACGGTCACCACATCCGAGCGCGTCACGCGGCCGTCGGCGTCGAGCTGGCGCAGCCGGTAGTTGAGCGCGCCGGCCGGGGCGGTGGCATCGGTCCAGGCGTACGTACCCCCCTGGGAGGAGGTACCCGCGCCGGCGACCAGCGGCGAGACCGCCACGAACGACCGGGCTTCCGTGGCGGTCGCGCGCTCCACGATCCAGCCCTGGTTGCGGCTTTCGGAGGCCGTCGCCCACGTCACGGCTACCCCGCCGATCGTGCGCGTTGCGCGCAGCGTCGTCAGGCTAACGGGCAGCACGTCCGCATTCTCGCCCTGTAGATAAAACTCGGAGAAGTGGTCATCCACGACCACTTCGGCGCGGAAGTAGGAGGCGCCGGTGGGCTCGGTAATGGTCGGGGAGAGCAGCCGCTGCCCGAGGAGGGGCGTGTCGTTGCTCAGGAGGCAATCCTCATTGAGGCCACCGTACTGGCGGACCTTCAGGTTTACCAACGCATTCAGGTCCGACGCGTCGCCGTCGTTGGCGGCCTGGTAAGCGGCATACTCGCTGTTGAGGGCGTAGAAGCGCACCCCGACGGACCGTCCCGTAAAGGCGTTGGCCGCCGTGAGGTGCCAGTTGCGGTTGAGCACGTCGTTGCCCGCCGCATCGGCGCGGGGGGCGCCGGTCGTCACGATCAGCTCGGCCGTCACGGTGCCGAGGGCTTGCCCTTGGTCGTTGATAGCCGCCACCACCTGTCCGCCGGCCAGCAGGTAGCGCCACTCGCCGGTACCGGTGCTGGTGATGGACGTCGCGCTCACGCACTGGTTGGAGAGGGCGTTGTAGATGGTATACACTGTGAAGGCCACGTTCGCGCTCGATCCATCGGCATTCCTCACCGTGATCGGGCCGCTGGTCGCCGTTGGGGGCACCACGGCGCTGATCTGGGTGGCGGATACCACCGTGAAGCTCGTGGCCGCCACGCCATTGAACAGCACGCCCGTCGCGCCGGTGAAGTTGGTACCGGTGAGGGTGACGGGCGTGCCCGGCAGGTCGGCGAGCGGCGCCACGGCCGTCAGCACGGGCGGCTCGGCTACGTCGAGGATGCTGATGGTGAACGTCTGCTCGAAGCTCAAGCCGCCCTGGTCGGTGGTGCGGACGCGGATGCTGTAGGAAGCGCGGGTTTCGAAGTCGAACACCACGGACGTACGCAGCGTGGCGCCGGTGATGTTGAAGGAGGCGTTATCGGCCGAGCCCGTGCCCGTCACCAGCGTGTAGGAGAAGGTATTGCCGGGGTTCAGGTCGGTGGTGCTGAACGTGCCGACGGTGGTATTCACCGGCGCGTTCTCGCTCACGCGGGTTGGGGCCAGGGCCAGCGCGGTAGGCGCTTGATTGGGGCAGGTGGTGGTGAGCGTGAAGTTGCCGCGCGCGCCATTGTAGCCGCTCACGAACACCAGGTAGCTCGTGCCGGCCACGGACTGGAAGGTAACCGTCGAGGAGTTTGTGGCCGAGGCGCACGGCACGTCGTCGTTGCCGCCCACGCACGTCAGGGCCGCGCAGGCGCCGGTGAAGACGAAGAGCTTGGTGTCGTAGGTCGTGCCGACGTTGCAGGTGCTCAGCGTCACGCTCTCGCCCGTGCCCGTGAAGCGGTAGAACACGCCGCCCGACGCCGGCTCGATGGTCGTTCCGCAGGCGGCCGTTGGGTCGCCGGTGCTGGTCGAGGCGGTCGTGCTACCCGTCACGGAGGAGCCGCAGCTGAGCACGGGCAGGGTGCCGGTGCACTGGTCGTTGGCCGGTGGTACCAGCACGGTGAAGGCCGTAGCGCTGACGGCCGAGCCCGCTGGCGTGGTCACGCGGATGGTCCCCGTGGTGGCGCCGGTCGGCACGGTGGCCGTGACGGTGGTGCCGGTGCCGGCCGAGAAGACCGTCGCGGCCGTGCCGTTGAAGCTCACGCCGCTCACGAGCGCCAGCCCCGTGCCGGTGATGGTCACGCTCGTGCCCACCAGCCCGCTGGTGGGGGTAAAGGAGGTAATGGTCGGCGGCGCGCAGGTGGTGCTCAGCACGAAGGTGCCGCGCGTACCCTGGTAGCCGCTCACGAACACCAGGTAGCTCGCGCCAGCCGCCGATGCGAACGTGACGGTGGAGGCCCGGCCCGTAGGCGTGGCGTTGTTGCACGTCACGTCGTCGTTGGCCGTCACGCACGTGAGGGCCGCGCAAGTGCCGGAGTAGACGAAGAGCTTGGTGTCGTAGTCGGTGCCGGCGTTGCAAGTGCTCATCGTCACGCTTCCGCCCGTACCCGTGAAGCGGTAGAACACCCCGCCCGATGCCGCATCGATCGGAAGCGTGGCGCAGGCAAGGGTCGGATCGCCGGTGCTGGTGGAGGCGGCCGTGCTGCCCGTCACGGACGTGCCGCAGCTGAGCACGGGCACCGGGCCGGTGCAGAGGTCGTTGGCCGGTGGCGCGCAGGTAGTACTCAGCACGAAGTTGCCGCGCGCGCCCTGGTAGCCGCTCACGAACACCAGGTAGCTCGTGCCCGCTACGGACGCGAAGGTGACCGAGGAGGCGTTGGCCGAGGCGCACGTCACGTCGTCATTGCCCGTCACGCACGTCAGGGCCGCGCAGGCGCCGGAGTACACGAAGAGCTTGGTGTCGAAGTTGGTGCCGGCGTTGCAGGTGCTCAGCGTCACGCTCCCGCCTGTTCCCGTGATGCGGTAGAACACGCCGCCCGACGCCGGCTCGATGGTGGTTCCGCAGGCGGCCGTTGGGTCGCCGGTGCTGGTTGAGGCGGTCGTGCTGCCCGTCACGGACGTGCCGCAGGCGAGCACGGGCAGCGTGCCAGTGCACTGGTCGTTAGCTGGTGGTACCAGCACGGTGAAGGCCGAGGCGCTGACGCCCGTGCCGTTGGGCGTGGTTACGCGGATGACGCCCGTAGTGGCGCCGGTCGGTACGTTCACCGTAATCTGCGTGGCCGAGTTCACCACGAAGCCGGGCGCCGTCGTGCCGTTGAAGCTCACGCCGGTCGCGCCGGTGAAGTTGGCGCCCGTAATGGTCACTACCGCCGTAGGCGGTCCAACGGTGGGGTTAAACGAGGTGATGGTCGGGCCGCAGGTGGTGCTCAGCGTGAAGCTGCCGCGTGCGCCATTGTAGCCGCTCACGAATACCAGGTAGCTCGTGCCGGCCACGGAGTTGAAGGTCACCGTTGAGGCGTTCGTAGCCGCAGCGCACGTCACGTCGTCGTTGCCGCCCACGCACGTCAGGGCGCCGCAGGCGCCGGTGAAGACGAAGAGCTTGGTATCGTAGGTCGTGCCGGTGTTGCAGGTACTCAGCGTTACGCTCCCGCCCGTGCCCGTGAAGCGGTAAAACACGCCGCCCGAAGCCGGCTCGATGGACGTTCCGCAGGTGACCGTTGGGTCGCCGGTGCCGGTCGAGGCGGTCGTGCTGCCCGTCACGGACGTGCCGCAGGCGAGCACGGGCAGCGTGCCGGTGCAGAGGTCGTTGGCCGGTGGCGCGCAGGTGGTATTCAGCACGAAGTTGCCGCGTTGACCACCGAAGCCGCTCACGAACACCAGATAGCTCGTGCCCGCTACGGAGGTGAAGGTCACTGTCGAGGCGTTCGTGGCCGCGGCGCACGCCACGTCGTCGTTGCCGCCCACGCACGTGAGGGCCGCGCAGGTGCCGGTGTACACGAAGAGCTTGGTGTCGTAGGTGGTGCCGGCGTTGCAGGTGCTCATCGTCACGCTCCCGCCCGTACCCGTGAAGCGGTAGAACACGCCGCCCGACGCCGCATCGACGGTTGTTCCGCATGTGCCCGTTGGGTCGCCGGTGTTGGTCGAGTTGATGGTGGTGCCCGTCACGGACGTGCCGCAGCTGAGCACGGGCAGCGTGCCGGTGCATTGGTCGTTAGCGGGCGGCACCAGTACCGTGAAGTTCGTGGCGCTGACGGCCGTGCCGCCGGTGGGCGTCGTGACCGCGATTAACCCGGTGGTCGCGCCCACTGGCACGCTCACCGTAATCTGCGTGTCCGAGTTCACCACGAAGCTCGGCGCACTCGTGCCATTGAAGGTCACGCTGGTCGCGCCGGTGAAG
>JBKJUQ010000032.1:0-5035 GCA_046590685.1 Hymenobacteraceae bacterium | reverse complement strand
GTGACCAATTGGTCACCGGGCGTTTGTGCGTCCGGGCGGCACCCCAGAGACGCGTTTTCGTGGCTTCGTGGCTTCGCGGCGACGGCGGTTTGGGAATTCGGCGAGCGAAACCACCGCTTCACCGAGAAAACCCCGGAGGAAGACAAAAAAAATAAAACTCAACCATAATATGTTGTTATACTATCTTAGCCGACGCTAAGCAGTACTCTTCGGCAAGCGCCCTGGAGTCAGGTGTTACCGCGTCTGGCGGGTGTCAGGCGGTTTTGTGGTTGTTTTTCGTTTTTTTCATTCCCCATTTTCACCCCAATGGTGTACCCCTTCCATTCCCCTTTTTCATCCGGCTCCGGCCGGAAACGCCCGTAGGGCCGTCCCGCGTGGCTGGCCCTGCTGGGGCTGAGCTTGCTGAGTGGCCCCGACGCGCTGGCGCAAGGGCCGGGCGGCCCGCCCGACGCCAATAAAGTACAGATAATGAGTCGCCTGGCGCTGCCGACCGGCGACGAAGGCGAGAACACTGATTTCGATGGCGACGGCGACCAGGACCTCGCCATTGCGGATTACGCGGGCAGTCAGATTCGCCTCGTCACCAACACGGGCGGCACCCTCACGGCGTCGGCCACGGTGCTGAGCGTCCCGCGCCTGCAGCAGCTGCGCGTCCGCGACGACGGCGCCGTGGTGGCGCTCTACGCGGCCGGTGCCGGGGCGCCGGCCGGCATCAAGGTGTTTACCAGTACGCCGGCGGGCGGCTGGAGTATGCAGCAAGACCTTGTGCTCGCTACCCCGCTCCTGCAATTGATCTGCGGCGATGCGGACGGCGACGGCGACACCGATTTCGTGGGCTACACCGCCGGCAATACGCTGACGCTGATTCGGCACGATGTGAGCGGCATCTCCGGCAGCCCCGTCCACGAGATGATCGAAGTGCCGCTGACCGGCCTGACCGTGACGGGCAGCCCGGAGTACATCGGCCTGAGCGACATCGACGGCGACAACGACGCCGATATCGTGACGGTCGAGGCCGATACCAGCCATAACGCAGCCGGTTCGCCCAACCGACACGGCACCTACTACATCCGCGTTTACGGCTTCAGCTCCGCCGGCACTGCATCCCTCCTCTCCACCCTGCCCCTCTCCGTGGCCCCGACGCACCTGCTGCTGGGCGACATCGACGGCGACGGCGCCGGCGATGCCGTGACGATCGAGAACGAAGGAGGCACTTCATACTACATCCGCGTTTACGGCTCCAGCTCCGGCTTCACCGAATCCCCCCTCCCCGCAGCCCCGACGCGCCTGCTGCTGGGCGACATCGACGGCGATTCTGACCTCGACGCCGTCGTCAGCAGCGCCACCACCAACACGGTAATGGTCTGCACCAACGACGGTACGGGCACCTTCGGCGCGCCGCAATCGCTGGCCGTGGGGCGGGCGCCAGGCGCGCTGGCGTTCACGTACTCGCCCACGGCGGGCCTCGATCTGGTGTGCGCCAACACCGGCGCCGGCTCGCTGAGTGTGTTGCACAAAGGCGCCGGCAGTGCCGGCAGCAACCCGCTCTTCGAATCTCCTTATCAGGTTGCGAGCGGCTCGCCCTTCGTGGGCGAACTGGAGGCGTTGGACCTCAACGGCGACGGGAAGCCCGAAATGGTGGCCTGGGGCAAAAAAGGCGGCGCGATGAGCGTCGACCTGGTAGTGTTTGGCAGCGGCCCGCAAGTGACCATTACGAGCACCTCGCCGGCCGCCAATGCGGCCGTAGCGGCACCGCCCACGGGCGGCACCTTGCCCATTACGGTGACCTACTCGGCGGCGCTGCCTACCGCCGGCGACCCGCCCGCCATCACGCTGCTCGACCGGACGACCAAGCGCCGCCAGACGCTGACCAGCACCGTGGCCGGCAGTACCCTGAGCGCGGCCGCCAGCGTACGCGGGGCGAAGATCTACGATTTGTCGGTGGCCTTTCCTCCCGAAGATCTTACCGTTGAGTTGGATGAACAGTTCTCCGTCATCCCCACCGGCAACCCCAACAACGTGCTGGCCAACGCCCACCCCGTGGCCTCAACTGCGGGCGGCGTCCAGGTCGCCCTCGGCGACCTCACCGGCGACAACGTGGCCGACATCGTGATGACCCAAACCACCGGTGGCCCCGGCGGCGGCCCCCACGTGAAGGTATTCGATGGCGTGACCCGCGCCGTGATACCAGAATTCACGACGGCCCTGCCCGGCGAAGTCAGTCACGTAGCGTGCGCCGACATCGACAACGACGGCAGCGTGGATATGGTGTTGAGCTTCGTGAGCCTACCCCAGGTCAGCACTCGGAAGATCAGGGGTGGCACGACCGTGATTCGCGTCGACTTTATGGTAGAACCAAATGAAAATTTTAATGTAGCCGACCTCGACAACGACGGCTTCGCCGACCTGATCGGCCTCTCGGCCAGCGGTGTGGTGCGCGTCCACAGCAACCGGGGAGATGGCACCTTCACCGAAGGCCGGTCGGTCGCGACGGGCGCCAGCGCCCTGGCCACCGGCGACCTCGACGGCGACGGCTACGAAGACCTCGTCATCGCCAACGCCGCCACCAACTCCATCTCGGTGCTACACAACGACGGCGCCGGCGACTTTCTGCTCGGCGAACCCATCGGCCAGCCCGTGGGCGCCGGGCCGACCTCCATCGCCCTGGGCGATGTGGACGGCGACGGCCGCCTCGACGTGGTGACCGGCAACGCCGCCGGCAACTCGTTCAGCGTGTGCCTGGGCACCCCAGGTGGTTTTGGGTTGATGCCGGCTACCACTACCAGCCTCGCCGCGATGGGCGCAGGGGCGCCCGTGAGCGTGGAAGTCAGCTTTACGGCCGCCGGCGTGCGGTGCGTGTGCGTGTGCAAGCCCGGCTTCTACGCCGAATACGCCCGCAATGCCGCCGGGGGCACGTTTACGGTGGGCAACACCGTGGCCCTGGGCCTCGATGCCACCACGGCCATCCGGGGCGACCTCGACAACGACGGCGATTTCGACCTCCTCGTGGCCGGCACCCGCACCAGCCCCACCGGCCCCAGCGTGCAAACCCTGAGCGGCGATCTGCCCGACCTGCTCATCACCGACACCCGCACCGTGCCGGGTGGTGACTACGGTACCATCACGGTGCGCGGCGTGAACGCCGATGCGACGTTGGATTTCAGCAGCTTCCCGCCTACCACGTTCGATACGCTCAGTATCGAGGGGCGCTCCAAAGTGCGGACGACCAACAACGCCCGGCGCCCGGCACCCAGCACGGTGGCCCCCAGCCTCAACCCACCCACGGGGCCGGGCACCCTGCCCGTGTTCATCGTGAAAGCGGGCAGCACCGTGTTTCTGAGCAACCCCAGCGGCATTTCGGCCGATGGCAGCACCCTCAACCCGGCCAGCACCGCCCCGATGACACTGCAAATCAGCGATTCGGCCCTGTTCGTCTTCGATGGCACGGCGGCGCAAGTCACCGGCGCCGGAATGCCCGCCACCGTGCAGCGCCTGACGTGCGCCAACCCGGCGGGCGTCGCGCTCACCCAACCCACCACCGTCCGCGAGCAGGTGGACGTCACGGCCGGCAACCTGGCGTCGGACGGCAAGCTCACGCTCAAGTCCAGCACCCTGGGCACGGCCTGCATCCTGACCGAAGACGGCAGCCGCGTCACCGGCGACGTCACGGTGAAGAGCTACCTCTCGCCGGTACCCACCGGTCGCGGCTACCGCCACCTGGCCGCGCCCGTCACCACCGCCACCTTCAACGACCTGCGCGTGGCCGGCGCCACCGGCACGGCGCTCCCGCGCTTCCAGCCCGTGGTGAACCCGCTCTACAACACGGCGCCTAACCCGGCGGCCGTGCGGCCGGCGCCCAACGTGTTCGGGTTCGAGCAGAACCAGCGGCCGGCGCAGGCTGATTTCGCGTCCGGCTACGTCTCGCCCGCCGCCCTCACCGACGTGATGCAGAGCCGGCGCGGCTACTCGGCGTTCATCACCAGCGGCATGACGTATGACCTCACCGGCATCGTGCCGCAGACCGACGCCGTGACCTTCGGCCCGCTGGCGCGCACCGGCACCGGCGCCAAAGCCGGCTGGTACCATCTGGGCAACCCGTTCCCCAGTGCCCTCGATTGGGATTTGATGACGATTCCGCCCGGCCTCAGCCCCGCCGTATTCGTGTGGCGCTCGACGGGCGGCGTCAACGGCGCCTACCAAACCCGGATGGGCGGAATGGGCAACCTGCCCGACGGCATCCTGCCCATCCACCAGGGCTTCTGGGTGGAGGTGACGGGGTCGTCGCCGGTGAGCTTTTCGGCGGGTAAGCCGCAGCGCGCCACCTACGATCTGGCGGTGGGCAAGAAAGTGCGCCCCGCCCGCGAGACCCGCCCCGTGCTGACGCTGGCGCTGGGTACGCCGAATGCGCTGGCCGATGCCACCGACGCCACCACGCTCTACGTAGCCCCCGGCGCCACCACCGGCCTCGACGCCACGCTCGACGCCGCCCGCCCCGGCCGCAACGCCGGCCTGCCCACGCTGGCTACCCTGCCGGCCGGTAGCCCCGCTGAACTCGCCATCAACGGCCTGCCCGCCACGGCCCTCACCGCGCCGCTCACGGTAGAGCTGCTGGCCGACGTGCCCACCGCCGGCACCTACGAGCTGACGGTGCAGCAATTGGTAAATTTCGACCAGGCCGCCCCCACGCTCCTCGACCGCCTCACCGGCACCCGCTACGACCTCAGCCAGCAGCCCACCGTAACCTTCGCCGCGGCGCAAGCCGGCGAAGTGCGCGGCCGGTTCGCCATCGAATTCAACGCCAACCGGGTGCTGAGTTCGGCGGAACTGCTCGGCGCCCCCGTGGCCCTGGCCCTGGTACCGAACCCGGCCGCGCTCGGCACCTCGGTGCGCCTGACGGGCGCCGCCGCCGGCCAGCCGATGCGCCTCATCGATGCCCTGGGCCGGGTAGTGCGCACGGTGCGCGCGCCCGCAACCGCCGACCGCACCCTCGACCTGGCGGGCCTCGCGCCCGGCGTGTACGTGGTGCGCTGCGGCG
>JBKJUQ010000442.1:0-10488 GCA_046590685.1 Hymenobacteraceae bacterium | reverse complement strand
TTGTAATCCTGCATCGCGGCGGCCAGAATTTCCGACGCCGACGCCGAGTACGAGTTTACCATCACCACAAGCGGGCCGGCGTACTGCACCCGGGAATCTCGATCGGCGAGCACTTGCGCTCCGCCCCCACTCGACTTGACCTGCACGATGGGCCCTTGGGGGATAAACAGGCCCGACATCTCGACCGCGTCTTGCAGCGAACCTCCCCCATTGTTGCGCAAATCCAGCACGATGCCGTCGACCTTTTCGGTCGAAAGCTTATCGACTTCCTTGCGCACGTCTTCGCCGGAGTTGCGACCACCGGAACGGCTGAAGTCGGCGTAGAACGATGGCAAGCGCAGATACCCGACCCGCTTCCCATCAGCTTGCTCAATAATCGCCGACTGTGCGTACGTGTCCTGAATAACGACCAGGTCGCGAATGATCGAGATGACTTTTTGCGACGCATCGGGCTTGCGCACAGTCAACCGTACCTCCGTGCCCTTCTTGCCCCGAATCAGCAGGATGGCGTCGTCCAGGCGCATACCCTCAATACTTACTGGCTCTTGTTTACCCTGCGCGACGCGCAAAATAATGTCGCCACTTTTGAGCTCTCCTTGCCGGTAAGAGGGCGAGCCAGGTACGATCTCGGCCACTTTGATCTCCCCATCGCGTTCCTGCAGGGTCGCGCCGATGCCTTCAAGACGACCTGTCATCTGGATATCAAAGTTCGCCTTATCCTTAGGAGGGAAATATTCAGTGTGAGGGTCGTACGTATTCGTGATCGCGTTGATATACAGCGAGAACATATCGCTCGTACTCTGTTGGCTCATGCGCCGGAACAGATCCGTGTAAAGCTTCCCAACTTTGACCCGAGCGTCGGCTTCGAGCTGCGCGAGGGTTTTGTCTTTCACCTCCGCTGCGGGCACGTCAGCTGATTCGGTCGCCTCATCATCCGCGTCAGGTAGCGTAGTCAGCGCGCTCTCCGTAGCCGAACTGGTGGGCTTTTTGGCCGCTTTGGCTGCATTTGCAGGGTTTTTTGCTTTCTCCTGCGCCGCAATCAGGTCGGCGAGCTGCGCCATGACCTGGTACTTGAGGTATTTGCGCCAGTGCTCACGCGATTCGGCCGCCGAAGCAGCATACAGCACTTTATCGTCGTCGAGCTCAATCGATTCCTCTTTCGTGAAGTCGAACGGCTGCTTGAGAATATCATCGCAGTAGCCGTGCACTTCCTTCACGCGAGCCGTGTAGAGGCGCGTGGCGAGCGTATAGAACTCCTCTGAGCCCGCCTTTACCTGCTCGTCGATCTGGTTCTTCTGGCGCTCAAGTTGCGCCATATCTTCCTTGAGCAGAAAGCGGTGGCTTTTGTAGAGCCCTTTCAGATAAAGACTATAGACCCGTCCGGCAAAAGCGTCGTCCAGCTTTTCGGGTTCGTAGTGGGCCGTGCTCAAACCGGCCAGCACCGTTTTCAGGAGAAGCTCTTCGCGGGCATTGGCGGGCACACGCTGGCGTGCCTGTTCGCCCCGGTGCAGAGTAGTGTAGCCGGCGAGCGCCAAAGCAATGGCCGACACCGACAAAAGGGACGTCAGGCGGGCAGATCGGAACGACATAGTAAGGCAAAAAAAAGCGCGGCGGCGCGCTTCAGGTCGAACAAGTTTACGCAAAAAGAGTGCCCTTGGGTGTACAAAGTTGCGCCTAGCGACTAACCCCAATAGCGCGGCAAAGGTTGGCAGGAATAGCCGCTTGCCACCCTAGCATAGTTGATTCGATTAAAGGGAATAAAAAAGACCTCGCTGAGGCAGCGAGGTCTTTCCCGGATTAATCTGTTCAAAGGTCAAAGTAAACGTATTTAGATGATACGCGCCAAATCCCTTTGCGTGTTAGTTACGAGTAGATCCGCTCGCCATTGGAGCTACGGAACTCATCCTGAAAATATTTGCGGTCGTCATCGTTGCGGTGCTTTACACCCATTACGATACCGCCCTCTTTAATGCCTTTTTCGTATTCAGCGGCGTGCTCTTCGGGGATACCCGAGCCCACCAAAGCGCCCACCAGGCCGCCCGTAAGCCCACCAGCGCCGGCGCCAACCAGCGAAGCCGCCAACGGCCCAGCAATCACCAAGCCCAGGCCTGGCAGCGCCACGCTCGTGCCGATCGCGGCGATGGCCGCGATCACAGCGCCTACCGTGCCACCAATGGCGGAGCCAACGCCCGCGCCTTCCATCGCCTTATCGCCGAGGGCCGTATCGGCAGTGCCGTCGCCGAAATGCGTCTTGCGCGTGTCGTCCGACATCATCAGGTTCACGTCGTCTTTAGAATAGCCGCGGCGATGCAGCGCGTCATACGCGCGCTCTGCGGAGGCGCGGTCGCGGAACATCGCTGTCGTCATACCGGCGCCTGAGCCGGAAGTAGAAGTGCCCGAGCCCATCGAAGACGCATTGGAAGAATCGCGGAACGAATCGCTGCCGCTGGAAGATGGGGTCGAACCGGTGTTATCACCGTAGGGGGGCATATTGCCAAAACCGCTCATAATAGGGAGGAAAATTGGGAAGGAAAAATAAAGATTGCGTAGCTACCCTTATGGCACTGCACGGCCCTTCATACGCTGGCGGGGTGTTGGGGTTGCGATTGAACAAAGCAACTACTCTCCCGTGAAGATGATTTTCAGGCGACTCAGGCAGCAGTTCGCCTCAATCAAGCCGAGCGCTACCCGGCTTTTGAGTCAGGTTAGGACTACAGAATATAGAATGCCGCCCTACCGTGCGTAGCACAGTAGGGCGGCATCGGGTGCGAGCAAAGAATTTCTATTGGCTACGCGTCGGATTCCTCGTTGGGAGCCTCCATCTCTGGCTCCTCAGCAGGCACCGGGAGCGACCGAAACTCTTGGTAGTTGGCCTCCTCGCGCCAAAAGGTGCGAGCCCGGCGTTGCTGGTCCTCCAGAAACGTTTCGTCCTGCTTGAGCGTGCGCCACTCGCCGAGACCCAAGCGCTCGCAGAGCCGGTAAAAAGCGTCAGCTTGCCCTTGGGTGCCCTTAATACGTACCAAAGCGGAGAGCAACGGCCGGCCGGCGAGGTGTTCGACAGTGGTGATTTCGGCGAGCAGCTCCAGCAGTTGTCCCCGCTCGCGTGACGAATCGAGGTGAAAGCCCAGTTCCGCTTCGTTGTTGAGCGTGAGCAATGAGATCGTCCCCGACGAGCGGGCCAGATCGACAAGAGCCGAACGAATGCGACTATGCGGCATTGAGAAAAAGGGTAGAGAGTGAAGAGGTAGCCGAGAACGAAGGGGCAAGTTATCGCGGGTTAGCTGGAGATGCGCGTACTTGCCAGCCCGCGTCCTCCCGCCAGGCTACTTACTCTGCCGGCGACGCAGCTCTTTCTGAATGAGCAGAAACTCGCGCGATGACTGGCCGGCAATGGCCGTATTCTCATTGGCCCGGCGTAACAGATACGGCATAACCGCTTCCACGGGCCCGTAGGGCACATATTTAGCCACCCGGTAGCCCGCAGCGGCGAGATTATAAGAGAGGTTATCGCTCATACCGTAGAGCTGAGCGAAGTACACGCGCTCATCCGACGGAAGCAAGCCGTGCTGGCGCATCAGGTCGGTACAGAGCAGCGACGATGCCTCGTTATGGGTGCCGGCGCAGATCGCCAGCCGGGCGATGTGCGCCAAGCAGAACCGCAGCGACTCGTCATAGAGATCATCGGTCGCCTGCTTCGAGGAGTTCATCGGATTGGCATAGCCCTGCTGCTGGGCGCGGCGGATTTCTTTTTCGAGGTACGCGCCGCGCACCAGCTTGGCTCCAATGTGGAATCGGGCACTCTCGGCGCCCGCCTTGGCCTGCGCGACATCGGCCTGGAGGGCGGCGAGGCGGTCGTGACGGTACAGCTGGTACGTGTTGTAGACGATGGCACGCTGACGGTTATAGCGGCGCATCATCTCTAAGGCCCAGCGGTCGATGGTTTCCTGAATCCAGCTTTCTTCGGCATCCACGAAAACGCGGACACCAGCGGCGTGGGCAGCTTTACAGATCGAATCGACACGAGCTAAGCCGCGGTCGAGGGCGGCTTGCTGTTCCTGGGTTAGGGGCTTATCGCTCTGGGCGCGCTCTAAGAGGTCCGTATCCGCTAAACCGGTCACTTTAAAGACGGAGAAGGGAATCTTCGCGGGGCCGACGGCAGCGGCCATCGCCACGGTGGCGAGAATCTCGCGGGCGGTAGCGTCGAAGGCCCGCTCATCTCCCTCCCCCTCCACGGAGTAGTCGAGGATGGTGCCGATACCGTACTTAGCTAACTCCTCAACGACAGGGCGGCACTCCTGAATCGTCTCGCCGCCGCAAAACTGGCGAAAAACAGTTTGTTTTACCATCCACTTGGTGCCGGGAATCCCCAGACTCAGGGCACCGTTGACGAACGAGCCGCCGGTTTTGACGACAAAATTGGAGTTCATCATCGCGAACAGACCGTACATCCGCCGCAATTCGCCGCTGGAGCGCGCGGCGAACGCGATGGCGGTGTTGTCGAAAGAAACGGGCGGGGCAGGGTCGTTGGAAGAGGTTGACACGGCAGCGGCAGCAGGTGAAAGCAGTACGGGCAAAGATAACCTTGTAACCGGAGCGGCAAAGCCGGAGTTTGGCGCAGAACAGACCTTTGCGCTCCGATGACTATTCCTGCCTCTCCCACTTTGCCTACTCCCCTACCCGGCTTGCTGGCCGCCCGCGCCGCGGTGCCACCGCGGCCCCTGCTGGTGCTCGGGCCGTGCAGTGCCGAATCGGCGGAGCAAGTTATGGAAACGGCCCTCGCGGTGAAGGCGCTCGGTGGCGATCTGCTGCGGGCGGGCGTCTGGAAGCCGCGCTCGCGGCCGGGAGCGTTTGAGGGAGCGGGAGCGGCCGCGCTGGAATGGCTGGCCGCTGCAAAAGCCGAAACCGGTTTGCCCATTGCCGTCGAAGTGGCCACTCCGCAGCACGTTGAGGCGGCGCTCCGCGCGGGTGTTGATGTGCCGTGGCTGGGCGCCCGCACGGTGGTAGATCCTTTCCGGGTCCAGGAGCTGGCCGACTCCTTACGGGGCACGGGCGTACCGGTGCTCGTCAAAAACCCTGTCAACCCCGATGTGGAGCTGTGGAGCGGCGCGATTGAGCGACTGCGGCGCGCGGGCGTTGGGCAGGTGGGTGCCATTCATCGGGGGTTCAGCACGTACGCGCCGGGGGGCGAATACCGCAACCCGCCGCTTTGGCAGCTGGCCATCGAACTGCGACGGCGGCACCCGGACGTACCGCTGCTCTGCGACCCGAGCCACATGGGCGGGCGGCGCGATCTGATCGGGCCGCTCAGTCAGCGGGCACTTGATCTGGCGTACGATGGGCTGATGATCGAAACGCACCCCGACCCCGACCGCGCGCTCTCTGATGCCAAGCAGCAGCTCACCCCAGCGGCGCTGGCCGACGTGCTGGCCGGGCTCATCGTGCGCGAGGCAGGCTCCGCTGCCGCGACGTACGCACCGCGCGCCGACGAGCTACGGCGACGCATCGACGCTGCCGATCGGGATCTGGTAGAGGCACTGGCCGCGCGGATGCGAACCGTGGGCGAGATCGGCACTCACAAAAAAACGCACGGGGTCACGGTGCATCAGCCGGAGCGCTGGGCCGATATCTTCGGCACCCGTACCCGCTGGGCCGACGATTTGGGGCTGCGCCCCGAATTCGTGCAACAGCTGTACGAGTTGATTCACCTCGAATCGATTCGCACCCAGACGGACGCCGCGCAATCCGGTACCCAGGCGGGCCCTGAAACTCCCTCGAAGTTATGAGCGTGACGCCCGCTTACGCACCTCCTCGCGCAGCAGCGACTGGTGGAGCAAGGCCAGCGGTTCGGGGTCAGAAAAGGCGGAGCGCGTGGTCAGCCGCCGGTGGCGCACCAGGCATCACACAGAAGTTAAGTAAACCACAACCCAAGCAGCTTTCGCTGGCGGGCCGTTTCTTGCGGGCCGAAGTTCGCGTTCAATGACTGATTCCGTTTTCCTGGGGCCGACTGCGCTGCCCGCGCTGGCCACCGCCCTCGCCCGACCCGCTACGGGCCGCGTGGTCGTATTGTCCGATACGAATACCGCGCGGCTCTGCTTGCCACGCCTGAAGCCGCACTTGCCCGCTGGCTTCACCCTGCTGACAATGCCCGCCGGGGAGGCGCACAAAACGCTCGCGACGTGCCAGACCGTGTGGGCCGGCCTGACGGCCGCGGGTGTCGGGCGCGATGGCGTGCTGGTGTGCCTTGGCGGCGGCGTGGTGACGGATCTGGGCGGTTTTTGCGCGGCTACTTACGTACGGGGTATCCGGTGCGCCCTGGTGCCTACGACGCTACTGGGGATGGTGGATGCGGCGATCGGCGGCAAGAATGGGGTCGATTTCGAGCATCTCAAGAACCACATCGGCACGTTCCGCGAGCCTTCCGAGGGCGTGTTCATTGAGTCGGCGTTTCTGGAGACGCTGGACCCGGCGGAGCTGGTGAGCGGGTATGCGGAGGTAGTGAAGCACTGGCTCATCAGCGGCGACGACACCGCGTTTTATGCTAACCGCTACGTAGGGGTGGCGGGCGCCGATTGGCCGGCCGTGATCCGCGAGGCGGCGGCGACGAAGCAGCGAATCGTGGCGCAGGACCCATTGGAGACGGGCCAGCGCCGGCTGCTCAATTTTGGCCACACGGTGGGGCACGCGCTGGAAAGCTACTTACTTGGGCAAGGCCAGCCGGTGCCGCACGGATTGGCGGTGGCAGCCGGAATGCGCGCGGAAGCGTGGCTGTCGCGCGAGCGCGGGTTGCTGGCGGAAACGGAGTTCGATCGAATCGACACGTTCCTGACGGCCAACTTTCCGAAGGTCAGCTTTTCGCCGCTCGTCGCCGAAGAAATCGCGGCGCTGGCGCGGCACGACAAAAAGAACGCGGGCGGCGTGGTGCGGGCGGTGCTGCTGACCGGAATCGGGCAGGCCGAGATTGATCAGCCCGTGACGGTGCCGGAAATTGCGGCCGCGTTGCGCCGGTACGCCGTGGGCGATTAGGGGCGGGAAATCAGGACGCGGTGGTAGTAGGTTCTCTTTCGTGATGTTGTTTCGTTTGTTTTGCTAATGGTTGCTCATCTTTCCTGGCCCGGGGGGCCGCTACGCGGAACTTTTCGGCTGCCGGCTTCCAAGTCGGAGAGTAACCGGGTGCTGATTCTGCGGGCGTTGGCGGGGGGTGGCATCATTGACCATCTGTCGGAGGCGCACGACACGCAGCTGCTGGCGCGACTACTGGCGCTGCCCCCCGACACGCCAACCTATGACTGCGAAGACGCGGGCACTACGCTCCGCTTCCTGACGGCCTACTGCGCCGTGACCGACCGGCAGTGCGTCATCACCGGCACGGCGCGGATGCGCGAGCGGCCGATTGGCCCGCTGGTGGATGCTTTGCGCGAGTTGGGGGCGGACATCACGTATCTGGAGAAGGAAGGCTTTCCGCCGCTGCGCCTTCAGGGGTTTCAGTATTCGGGGCGGGCGGAAGTGACCGTTCAGGCCAGTGTATCGTCGCAGTTCATCTCGGCGCTGCTGCTGGTGGCGCCGGCGCTCCCGGAAGGGCTAACGGTAAGGCTGGCGGGGGAAGTCAGCTCGGCGCCGTACCTGCTGCTGACGGTGGCGGCGCTGCGGCAGTGGGGCGCGCACGTGCAGGCGGAGCGCAAGACGACGGCGGCCTTCAAGCGGCACGCCGACGGGGTGTTTCGACCGATTCCGAATCCGCCGCCGCCGCAAATCAGCGCCCTGACGGTGGCAGCGGGTGGGCTGCGAGCCACTACGCACCACGTGGTGGAGGCCGACTGGTCGAGCGCGGCCTTCGCCTATGCCTTGATGACGGTGGGGCAAACCAACCCGGATGCGGAGCTGTGGCTGCCGGGGTTGCGCCTCGACAGCCTGCAGGGCGATCGGCGCATTGCGGATTGGCTGACCCTGATCGGCCTCCGCACCGAAGCAGCTGAAGGAGGCGTTTGGCTGCGGTGGGGCGAATGGGCAGAGGAAGCACCGGATTTCAATTTTACCGACTGCCCCGACCTGGCGCCGCCGTTTATCGTGGCGCTGGCGGGCATTACGGCGGCGGCCGACTTTACCGGCTTACAGAGCCTGCGGGTGAAGGAAAGCGACCGGCTGGCGGCGCTGCAAGCGGAGCTGGCGAAGTTTGGGACGGAGCTGCTGGAGCTCGACGAGGGCGAAGCGTCGCTGGTGGCGCGGCCCGGCGAGGCGATGGAGGTAGACGGGCAACGGGTGGCGACGTACCACGACCACCGAATCGCGATGGCATTCGCGGCGCTGACGATGCTCGGCCCACTCACCATCGAAGACCCCGGCGTGGTCCGCAAGTCGTTCCCCGACTTCTGGAGCGTGCTGCTGGAGCTGGGCTTCGAGGTGGAGTTTGAGAACGAATAGCGCTTGGCTTTCAGGCCAGCCGGGTTTGTAGCAGCCGCAGGTAAGCCGGCGTGTGGCGCAGGCGGGAGCCGTACCACGAGAAGGGCTCGCCGTCGACCAGCTCGATGCGGGCATTGGGGCAGAGCGCCCGCAGCTCCGCCAGATGCTTGGCGCGAAACGGATAGGGTTCGGAGGAGAGCAGGACCACTTCCGGCTGGAGCTGGCGAAAGTCTTCGGCGGTTAGCTCGGGGTAGCGGGCGCGGGGGGCGAGGACGTTGGCGAAGCCGCCGGCTTGCAGCATCTCGTGGATGAACGTGCCGGCGCCGGCGCCCATCCACGGGTTTCGCCAGATGAGGTAGAGGGTGCGAGGACCGTTGGCGGTAGCGGCCAGGGTGGCGAAGTCAGCGGTGATTTCGGTGTTGAGCTGTTCGGCTTCCGCTTCGGCGTTCACGAGCGCGCCGACGTCGGCGATCATGCGCTGGGCGTCCGGGAGCGTGACGATATCGCTGAGCCAGACGGGGAAATCGGCGGCTAATTGGGTGATGCCTTCCGCGTAATTCTCTTCCTTGTTGCCGATGATCAGATCGGGTTTCAAGGCCGCGATCTTCTCAAAATCGAACTGCTTGGTGCCGCCGATTACCGCCGCCGACTTCCGCGCTTGCTGCGGGTGAATGCAGAATTTGGTTACCCCCACGACCCGCGCGCCCACGCCGAGATCAAACAGCAGCTCGGTTTGGGAGGGCACCAGCGAAACAATGCGCTGGGGCGCGACGGGGACGGTGACAAGGCGGTGGAGGTGGTCGTGGATAGCGCGCATTCGAGCGAAAATGTAGCGCGGGGCGCTGGCCCGCGACGAGCGAAGCGAGTAACACGGTAGCACGGCGCGCCAGGCACAAGGCGAAAGCGCTGCCGCGCTCGCGGGCCAGCGCCCCGCGCTACATTCTCACTACTTCATCGGCCGAAAATCGTGGCCATCCTCAATGCGCAGGAGGGTTTCGTAGATGAGGTCAATGACGGCCTGGACGTCTTTTTCGTGGACGGTCTCGACGGTGGTGTGCATATACTTCAGCGGCAGCGAGATGAGGGCGGAGGCGACGCCCGCGTTGGAGTAGGCGAAGGCGTCGGTGTCGGTGCCGGTGGCGCGGGTAGCGGCGGCACGCTGGAAGGGGATTTCGGCTTCCTGGGCGGCGCGGATGATGAGGTCGCGCAGGTGGCCCTGCACGGCGGGACCGTAGGTGATAACCGGGCCTTTGCCGCAGTGAATGTCGCCTTGGGCCTTTTTGTCGTACATCGGCGACTGGGTATCGTGCGTGACGTCGGTGATGATGGCCACGTCGGGCTGGATGCGGTGGGCGATCATCTCGGCACCGCGCAAGCCGATTTCTTCCTGGACGGCATTCACCACGTAGAGACCGAAGGGCAGCGTTTTACCTTCTTCCTTGAGACGGCGGGCGACTTCGGCGATCATAAACCCACCGACCCGGTTATCGAGGGCGCGGCCGACGAGAAATTTCTCATTGAGGGTCATCAGCTCGTCTTCGAACGTGACGACGGAGCCGACGTGGATGCCCATCTCTTCCACTTCCTTATCGGAAGCGGCGCCGCAGTCGAGGAAGATGGTTTCGATGGTGGGGGCTTTGTCCTGCTCCACTTTGCGGACGTGGATGGCGGGCCAGCCGAAGACGGCCGGCACGGGGCCTTTGGCGGTGTGGATGACGACGCGCTTGCTCGGGGCGATGAGCGCGTCGGAGCCGCCGTTGCGGCGCAGGTACAGGTAGCCCTCCTTGGTGATGTAGTTGACGAACCAGGAGATTTCGTCGGCGTGGGCTTCGATGACGACTTTGTACTTTGCCTTCGCATTGATGACGCCCACGACGGTGCCGTAGGTATCGGTGAAGTACGAATCGACGAAGGGGCGCACGTAGTCGAGCCACACGCGCTGGCCGGCGGTTTCGAAGCCGGTGGGCGACGGGGTGTTGAGGAGCTCGGTGAGGAAAGCGCGGGATTCGGGACGCATGGGTTGAAGTGTGAGGTGTGAAGTGTGAAAGTAGCGCGGGGCGCCGGCCCGCGAGCGCGGCAGCGCTTTCGCGT
>JBKJUQ010000199.1:0-17131 GCA_046590685.1 Hymenobacteraceae bacterium | reverse complement strand
GGCAGCATCGCCGGAATCAGCTCGGGCTGAAAGGCAGTGGCGATGCGGTGAATGGCGGCGACCGCCGTCGCCATGGAGTCGGCCCGAAAGAAGATCCAGCAGAAGCAGACGAAGTGGAAGGTGACGGCCCAGCCGAAGAACTGCGAACTGCGAAATGAGAACTGAGAGGTGATTGGCGTACGCACCTCTGACTTCTGACTTCTGACCTCTGACCTCCAGACCTTGTGCACCGCCAGCGCCACGCCGTGCAGCGCGCCCCAGACCAAAAAACGAATGCTCGCCCCGTGCCAAAGGCCGCCGAGCAGCATCGTCAGGAACTGGTTGAGGTAGGCGCGGGCCTTACCGTGGCGGTTGCCGCCGAGCGGAATGTAGAGGTAATCGCGCAGCCAGGAGCTGAGCGAGATGTGCCAGCGCCGCCAGAACTCGGTGATGCTCGTGGACTGATAGGGCGAATCGAAGTTGAGGGCGAGGCGGAAGCCGAGCAGCAACGCCACGCCGATGGCAATGTCGGTGTAGCCCGAGAAGTCGCAGTAAATCTGAATCGCGTAGCCGTACGTGGCCATCAGGTTCTCGAAGCCGGTGAATTGCAGCGGCGAGGCAAAGACGCGGTCGACAAAGTTGGCGGCCAGGTAATCAGAGATCAGAATTTTCTTCGCCAGTCCGTTGACGATCAGGAACACGGCGCGGCCGTACTCGGCGCTGGTGAGCGAGTATGGTTGGTAGATCTGCGGGACGAAGTCGGAGGCGCGCACGATGGGACCGGCGACGAGCTGCGGAAAGAAGGAAACGAAGAAGGCGAAGTCGAGGAAATTGGTGACGGGCTTGAGGTCGCCGCGGTACACGTCGATCGTGTAGCTCATCGACTGAAACGTATAGAACGACACGCCCACGGGCAGGATAATCGTCCAGATGTCGAAGTGGGTGCCGAGCGTCGCATTGGCCGCGCCGGCCAGCCAGTTTTGGGCCGCGTGGTGCGAGCCGGTGACGTAATTGAGCGCGTCGACGAAGAAAAAGGTGTACTTGAAGTACGCCAGCACCCCGAGGTTAATCGCGACGGAAGCGGCGATGAGCGCCTTGCGCGCCGGGGCGCTGGCGGAGCGGTACACGAGCCGCGCGGCCGTAAAGTCGAAGACCGCCGTGAAAAGCAGCAGAAACAGAAACCACCCACCCGTCTTGTAGTAGAAAAACCACGAGAAGGCCATCAGGAACAGATTCCGCGCCTTGATCGACTTGTAGATCAGCGGATACACCAGCAGCACTCCCCCGAACAAAAACCAGAACAGCGCCTGCGTAAACAGGAGCGGCTGGTTGTCGGCGTAGAGCAGGAAATCGCGCCAGGAGACAGAATTAATGTGCGAATCTGCGAATGTGAACAATGTGCAAATGAGATTATGCAATCAGGGGTGTGGCAAATATGGTCAACGTGTGGAGCTAGTTCATTCGCACATCCGCACATTGACCACATTCGCACATTAGAAACTACTTCGGGTCGGCGGGTAAGGCAGGAGAAGCCACCGGGCCCGCGTCGGCGCGCAGGGCGGTGCGGAGCGCGGCGGTTAGCAGATCACCTTGAAGGTAGTAGCCCCGCGGGGTGTAATGGACCAGATCGCGCTGGGCGAGCCCGGTAGCCGCCCAGTCGCGGATCGAGCCGGGGCCGCCCATCACGGCAAAGAAATCCCAGACGGCGCAGCCCGTCTCGTCGGCCAGCGCGCGGATGACGCGGCCGGCCGTGGCCGTGCGGGCCGCATTGGGCCGGCCGTTACGGAAGGTGTCGCCGGGCGTCGTGAGTAGCACCGACGCCCCGGGCGCGGCCCGCTGCACCAGCTGCAGCAGCGTCGCGTAGGAGCGGCGAAACGCGACGGAGTCGAACGTGCCACCGAAGACGTCGTTGGTGCCCAGGGAGAGCACGACCAGGTCAGGCGCGAGTACCGCGATCTGGCGCCGCAGCCGCCCGCACCGCAAATAGGAGTCGATGGTGGCGCCGTTGCCGCCCGCTACGTCGTAGCGAACGCCGGGAGCGTCATTTTCGAGGCTCAGGCCCTGCAAAATCAGGCGCGACTGCCCGGGTCGCGTCTGCCGCACGCGAAACGCGACGGCCGTAACGGGCTGCCGCAACGTCCAGACCGCCGAGCCGCTGGCCGCATCCGCCTCGTACCGCGCCACGTTGGCCGAGTCGAGTAGCTCCAGGCGATAGCTCACCGAGTCGTCAAGCGTGTAAAACACCCGCACCCGCGTGATGGGCGAACGCGCCGCCGTGGCCCCCTTGAGCTGCACGGTGAACGTGGCCCCGGCCGTGGCGGTAGCGGCGGCGAGCCCCGCTACGCCCCAGTTGGTGCGGTGACTCGGAATGGCCGAGCGGCGCGGCAGCCACGTGCCAGTGTAGGTCACGCGGTAATCGCCGGGGTTATTGGTGTGCGCCAGCGGGTACGGGAATACCAACCCGCGTCCGGCCGAGCCGAGGCCGCCAAGCGCCGCGTCCTGCCAGGCGTCGCGGGCCCGCCCGGTGAGCATATCGGCCTGCAAGTGGGAGTCGCCGAGGTGCAGGATGCGGACCTGCCCCTGACCGCTCGCTTCGAGCTGGTCCACGGCGGTGCGAAAACCGCGCAGTGCATCCGGGCCGGTGCCAAAGGTTTCGATCTGGTTGCGCTCGGGCCGCATGAACGCGGGCTGGAAATCGGGCGGCAGCGTGGGATACTGCGCCCGAAAGGCCGAGTCGGGCGGCGGGTACGTGCGCGGCTTAACGGCCACGTAGCGCCGGGGGTGGCGACGGCGCGCGGCCGCCTGCCGGGCACGACTCGGGCGGGCGCGCCGCCGGCTACTGTGCCGGCGCGGCGCGGCCTTCTTCTTTTTTTTGACTCCCGGCCGGGAGGCGGCTGTCTGCGGGGCTGATTCACGCGCCGCGACCGCGTCGATCGGCCCGCCCGCCAGCAGCACACTCAGCAGCAAGCCCAGCACCGTGACGACCCGCCACTGCCCGCCCCTCATTCGGGCTCCACGGCTTGCGCCGCCGCTTCGGCTTCGCCGCGGGCGAAGCGGTCGTACTCCTTGATGAGCGCCTTCCAGAGCAACTCCCCGACGATACGCGCCCCGGCGCCCGAGAAGTGCGTGTAGTCGGGCTGGGCGAGCGAGGGGCGCGCGGCCACCCAGCTCGGCATCGAGTTTTCGCCGCCCATCGCGCCGTACAGATCCCAGAACGCGCAGCCGGTGGCGAAAGCGGCGGCCCGCTGGGCGGCGCGCACTTTCTCGACGCTCGGACGGGTCTGCCACTCGCCGTTTTGCCGGCGACTCATATCCGAAACCCCGATCACGAGTACGGGAACCCCGGGGGCCGCCCGCCGCAGAATGGCGAGCTGCGCGCGCAGCATCCGCTCGTAGTACTTGTAGGAAGCGGCCTCCGCGGCGCCCACATTCACGCCGAATTGGAGCACGATGAGCTTGACGCCGAGCTGACGCACCTGCGCGCCGTAGAACTTCATATCCATCCGCCCGAACTCGGTGCAGGAGGAGCCCCGCAGACTGGCGTTATCGACGGCGACGCCCTGGCGACAGTCGAGGCACACGCCGAGAATGTCGGGCGAGGCACTTTCGGCGGCAAACCGGGTTTCGACCTGCTTGACGCCCGCGGGCAGCGCCACCACCGTTATCCCGAGCGTATCGGCGGCGGCAACCGAGGTCACGGGCATCAGGTCAGCGCCGTCGGCGCGCACTTGCAGCGTGAACGGCGCACCAGGGTTGCGGTACAGCACCCGCGCTACTTCGGGGCGCGCGGCGACTCCGTAGCCACGCTTGGGCAGCAGGTAGCGCGCCGACGCGGCGCCCGACGTACCCAGCGGCCGGCCGGCGGAGTCGGTCTTCACCGGGCCGGTGTTGAAGCGAAAATAGGCGTCGAGCAGGCCGTATTTGAGGTGCGGCGCCTTTTTGCGCGGGCCGTACGACGCATACTTTTTCCACGGCCCCTTCGGCCGGACCTGTACCGTGAGGCGCGCCTCGTTGACTTCCGCGACCGACACCAACCCCGGTCCGCAGCCGCCGAACTGCCGCTGAAAGCGCTCGCGCAGGTAGCTCGTCACGCGATCGCCTTCGAGCTGCGAGTCGCCAATGTGGAGCACGCGAATTAGCTCCTGCGTGCGCGGCAGCTGCCGAAGCGCCCCGAAAAACGACGCCAGCGCCTGCGGCTGGCCGACGGGAAACTCGATCGGAAAATCCAGCCGGGCCGTGTCGTTGAGCGGCACTGCCCGGGTAGGAAGCCGGCCGGGGCGGGGCAGCGCCACCGCGCTCACCTTACCGGGTGAATGGGCGAGCGAATCAGCCGAAACGGGTCGGGCGTTGGCGATGCCGGGCACGGCATCCGGCGCGGGCAGCTCGTCGCCGGGCGCCGCTACCGGTTCGCCGTTGGCCAGCAAGCCCGCCGAGCCCGCCTGCGCCAGAGTCTGGGTGATGTCTTTGAGGGCCGGCGGCGCGGTCGGCAGCACGTCGGTCAGGCCGATGATGCGCAGGCTGAGCGCGGGCGTATGTACCGCCCCGAGGGCCGTGGCCGGCACCGGCGCCGTGCCGCCCGGAAACACGACCGCCAGCAGCGTCAGCAGTACCCCCACCAATCCTAACAACCCAAGCGTACGAAGCGGCGAAACCATCGGGCGCAAAGGTACAAGCCAACGTAGCCGGCGCTGTCTCCGCGCCGGAGTAGCTTCGCCGCCGGATGGCGTTCCCTACCCGATTCCGATGCTCAACCCGCGCCATCTCCCCTTAGTCGACACTTACGATGTACTCTAAAGCTGAAGCCGCCCAGCGCCGGCAAGCCTTCTGGACCGCCCTGGGGCAGTATATGGCCCCGGTGCCCGCCGCCGACGGCGAGCCCACCAACTGGATCAACTACCGCACGGGGATCAAGCACGTCTACTTCCGCCTCCACGCCGACCAGCGAAACGCCCGCATCGCCATCGAGCTCACGCACCCGGACCCCGCCGTCCGCGAGATCTTCTACGAGCAGCTCGCCGAGCTGCGCCCCGCGCTGGAAGAAGCCGTCGGCGAAGTCTGGACCTGGGACCCCGCCACCGCCGACGCGCACGGCCAATTGCTGGCCCGCGTCTCGCAGGAGCTCGCGGGCGCCAACCTCTTCGAGCAGGCCGACTGGCCGCGCCTGATCTCCTTCTTCAAGCCCCGACTCATCGGGCTCGATGCCTTCTGGCACGGGTCAGGGTGGGCGTTCGAGAGCTTGCTGTGAGGCGTTCTAGGCCGCCCCTTTCGTCCCCGTATCCAGAAACGCCCGCTCCTGTTTGGACACCAGATATTCGAGCCAGTAGCACAAGCTGCGCCGCGCGAGTTGGGGAAGCCGTGCGAGCCAGGCGGCACCTTAAAATTGCCTACCAGCGCGTCGGCAAATGGAGCAGAATAGGTTCCGGCGTGACAATACCTTCGGAACGAGCCGGCATGAATCTGGGCAGATCATTTATTACGCGCAGCGCAGCGTCACGCCAATTAGCCGGAACTGAAATCGGACCCAGTATTCTGGGAGATTGAATATTGCCTAAGCTATCGATAACAAATGTCGCTTCAATCCACTTAGTCTCGGGCAATCGCTCAAATTCGCGGGTAGCGTTAGCGAATTTTCGATAGGTTTGCCAGTAGAAATCGTACCGATGAGGCTGCCCGGGCAACTGCGCGAACTGCCAAGATTGCGGGCAGTTGACCTGCCGACCACTTGTATCAAAGCAAATTTCTTTTTCAAGCTTACCATTTTTGCGATAAACTCCGTCCCGCGCCAGCTGCCCGTTCTGATGCCACGCCTTACACACTCCCATTAATTTCACTTCCTCGTGCTTTAGCCTGTAGGACTCCACTGATCGTAGCGAGCCATCAAGAGCCCATTCCTTTTGATGCACAGTGGCTCGACTCGCGTAATCGGTAAATAAGCTCCGGGCCACCCTTACATCCCGGGGAATAGCGTACGTGACAGCTTCGATATTAAAACCAGCACTATCAATTCGGCTGTAGACTTCATAGTACGCCGCGCCGACTGCACTTGGCAGAGCGCTCCTCATTCGGTCCAAGTAAATTACGGCTGATGATGACTCACCCAAATAATGAATGCACGTAATCACGGGTAAGCCCGTAATGCGCGATTGAGCAGAAGCCCAATCACACGTTACGCTTAACCAACTTATTAATACGAGCAAACGCACAGTAGCGAGCCGGGTCCGATAAAACTTCATGACAGGCTTTGTATTCCACTACCCCACCAACCCCGCCGCCTTCCCCACGGCCGCGTCCAGTCCGGCCAGATTCTTCCCGCCCGCGGTAGCGAAGAACGGCTGACCGCCGCCGCCGCCCTGAATCTCCTTCGCTAATTCGCGGATCATCTGGGTAGCGTTGAGACGGCCGGACTTGGCAATCTCATCATCGAGCATCACGGCGAGCTGCGGCTTGCCGTCGATTTCGGCGCCGAGTACGAGCACGAGATTTTCGGTGCTTTGGCGCAGCTGAAAGGCCAGGGTTTTGAGGCTTTCGGCGGAACCAACGCTGATTTTTTTGGCGAGGAAATTAACGCCGTTTAAGGGCTGAATTTCCTGCTGCAATTGCGTGCGCAGCACGCCGAGCTGCTGAGCTTCGGCAGCCTCTAACTGCTTGCGGAGCGTGGCCGCTTCTTCGTGCAGTTTCTGCACGGCGGTGAGTAAATGCTGCGGGTTGCCGAGCGCTTCCTTCACCTGATCGAGCAAGTGGAGCTGCTCCTGCACGTAGGCTTCGGCAAGGTTGGCCGTCACGGCTTCGATACGCCGCACGCCGGCCCCTACGGCCGATTCGGCGGTGATTTTCGCGAAGCCGATCTCGCCGGTATTCGGCACGTGGGTACCGCCGCAGAGCTCGACGGAGAAGTCCTTGCTGAAGGTGATGACGCGCACGGCGTCGCCGTACTTCTCGCCGAACAAGGCCATCGCGCCGCGCGACTTGGCTTCCGCGACCGGCACGCCGCGCTCCTCGGTGAGCGGGATTTGCTGGCGGATGCGCTGATTGACCAGGCGCTCAACTTCGCGGAGCTGGTCGTCGGTCACCTTCTGGAAGTGGCTGAAATCGAAGCGGAGCAGCTTTTCGCTCACCATCGAGCCGCGCTGGGCCACGTGCGAGCCGAGCACTTCGCGCAGCACCGCGTGCAGCAGGTGCGTGGCCGAGTGGTGACGCTGAATCATTTGGCGGCGCGTGACGTCGACGCGGGCGGTGATCTCGGCCTCTACGTCCGTCGGCAGCTCACTGACGACGTGCACGATGAGGTCGTTTTCCTTGCGGGTATCGAGCACCCGCACTTTGCTCAAATCGCTTTCGAGGTAGCCGGTGTCGCCGATCTGGCCGCCCGACTCGGCGTAGAACGGGGTGCGGTCGAGCACGACGTGAAATTCCTGCTTCTTTTCCTTCGTCGTGACGGCGCGGTAGCGGAGCAGGCTCGCCTTGGTCGTGAGCTCATCGTAGCCCGTAAACACGGGCAGCTCGGCGCCAGATTCGGCCACCTGGCGCACCACCACCCAGTCGCCCTGGGCCTGTTCGGCGGCCTTGCGCGAGCGGTTTTTCTGCGCCTCCAGCGCCCGGGCGAAGCCTTCGGTATCGACGGCGAAGCCGCGCTCCCGGGCAATCAATTCGGTGAGGTCGAGCGGGAAGCCAAACGTATCGGAGAGCTGAAAAGCGGTCGGGCCATCGATCTGCCCGCCTTCCCGGCCGTCCATCACTTCTTCGAGCCGGCGCAAACCCGATTCGAGCGTCCGCAGAAAGGCTACTTCCTCTTCCTCAATCACGCGGCGCACGAACGCCTCCTGCTGCTTCAGCTCCGGGAAGATGCCGCGCATCTGGTCGGCCAGCACCGGCACGAGCGTGTGCAGAAACGGCGTTTTGAAGTTGAGGAACGTGAACGCGTAACGCACCGCGCGGCGCAGAATGCGGCGAATCACGTACCCCGCCTTCTGGTTGGAGGGCAGCTGACCATCGGCAATCGTGAACGCGATGGCGCGGATGTGGTCGGCGATGACGCGGATCGCGATGTCGGTCTTCTCCTGCTGCGGGTCGGCGCCTTTGCCGGGCTGCGTGCCGCCGTACGTCACGTTCGCCGCCGCCGCGATGAACTGAATCAGCGGCTGAAACACGTCGGTATCATAGTTCGACTTGACGCCGCTCACGGCCATCATTAGCCGTTCGAAGCCCATGCCGGTATCGACGTGCTGGGCCGGTAGCTTGACGAGCGACTTATCGGCGAGCCGCTGAAACTCCATAAACACGTTGTTCCAGATCTCGACGACCTGCGGATGGTCGGCGTTCACGAGCTCCCGACCGGATTGGAGGGCAATCTCCGATTCGTCGCGCAGATCAATGTGAATCTCGGTGCAGGGGCCGCACGGGCCGGTGTCTCCCATCTCCCAAAAATTGTCCTTCTTGTTGCCCGGCAGGATGCGGTCGGCCGTGGTGTATTGGAGCCACAGGTTTTGCGTCTCGGTGTCGGCTTCGAGTCCGTCGCCCGCGTCGCCCTGGAAATAAGACACGTAGAGGCGGTCTTTCGGCAGCTTGTATACTTCGGTCAGCAGCTCCCACGCCCACGCGATTGCCTCCTTTTTGAAGTAGTCGCCGAACGACCAGTTCCCTAGCATCTCGAACATCGTGTGGTGGTACGTGTCGTACCCGACTTCTTCGAGGTCGTTGTGCTTACCGCTCACCCGCAGGCACTTCTGCGTATCGGCCACGCGCGGATTCGGCGCCGTTTTGTTGCCGAGGAAGTAGTCCTTAAACGGGGCCATCCCCGAATTGGTGAACAGTAGCGTGGGGTCGTCCTTGACGACGATCGGCGCGGACGGCACGATCTGGTGGCCTTTGGAAGCGAAAAAGTCAAGAAACTGCTGGCGGACCTGGGTAGCGGAAATCACGTCGGAGGGGCGAAGTAAGGCGATTCGGGAGGCGGAGCTGTAGCGCTCGCGGTACCAGCGCGCAAAGGTAGGGGCGGGCCGGAAGGCAGCGAGCTATGGGCTGCAATGGCCGATTGATCGCCTTTCGCTTCGCCATTGGCTGGTATCCGCGCGGATTCGGCTGGCGATCCAAAAGAAAAGTGCATTTTTGTCGAGCTTCCTCGGATGGTCCGGCGTGGCGCATCACCCGTTTCCCTTTTTCACTGTTCCCATGAGTTCCTACAGCACTATTCTGACCCACGATGTCGAGGACTACGCCGCGTGGAGACGCGTTTTCGATGCCGGCGAAGCCCTGCGCGCCAAGCACGGTGTCGAGATCCAGGGTGTTCACACCGCCGCCGACAATCCTAACCGCGTGACGGTCATCGCGAAGCTGGCGTCGCCGAGTTCGCTGCAAAGCTTTATGAGCGATCCGGAAGCGGGCGCCACGATGAGCCAGGCGGGCGTTATTGGTCAACCGATTGTGCAAATGCTGGTAGCGGCGAAGTAAGGATTACCTGACAGCCTCTCCTCGCCCCCACGGTAAATAAGGCCGCCCGATCGGGCGGCCTTATTTTGTGCGCGGTAAATCCGGAAGGATTGTCGATTTTTGACGCCCCAAGCCGCCGACCGTTATGCCCTACAAGGAAAAATCCATCGAGAAGCAGTACTACAGCATCGGCGAAGTCGGGCAGATGTTCGACGTCACGCCAGGGTTGCTACGCTATTACGAGCAGGAATTCGAGCTACTCCGGCCCCGCAAGACGCAGGGGGGCACCCGGCGCTACTCGGTGCGGGATCTGGAAATCTTCAAGCTCATCTTTCACCTCGTCAAGGAGCGCGGCTACACGCTCGAAGGCGCCCGCGAGATGCTCAAGCACAACGCCGAGCAGCAGCGGGAGCGCCTCGAAATCATCCGCAAGCTGGAGCGGGTGAAGAAATTCCTGTTAGAGGTGAAGGAGCGTCTTTGAGTATACTGTCTGTCATTGCGAGCGCAGTGAAGCAATCCGACGCAAGCGCCACGCCGCACGGCCGACGCAAGCAGCCGTTGAGCATTCGTCGGATTGCTTCGCTACGCTCGCAAAGACAGGTTTTTTTTACTGTTCCTCTACTACTTCTCTGCCTCTCTATGAATCAACCCGCTACCTCCACCGATCTCGTCGCGGCCGTCGCGCTCACGCTCGTGCCGGGCATCGGCCCGAAGCTGACGCGGCAGCTCGTGAGCTACTGCGGCTCGGCCGAGGCGGTGCTGAGCGCGCCCGCCCACAAGCTGCGGCTCGTGCCCGGCATCGGCGCGAGTCTAACGGAAGCGCTCACGGGCCTGCGTACCGCCCGCCAGCGCGCCGAGGAAATCGTGACGCGTTGCGAACGCGAGGACGTGCGGATTTTATGGTACCAGCACCCTGATTTTCCCCGCCGCCTGCTTGAGCTGCCCGACGCCCCGTCCCTGCTCTACTGCCGCGGCGCGGCCGACCTCGACGCCGCCCGGGCCGTGGCCCTCGTCGGCACCCGGCAAGCCACCGACTACGGCCGCCGCGCGACCGAAAAGCTCGTGCAGGGCCTCCTGCCCTACGCGCCCCTGATCATCAGCGGAATGGCCTACGGGATCGATATTTTAGCCCACCGCGCGGCCCTCGAAGCCGGTCTGCCCACGGTGGGCGTACTGGCTGGGGGCCTCGACCGCCTGTACCCCGCCGATCACCGCCGCTCGGCCGAGCGGGTGGTGGCCGAGGGTGGCGCGCTGCTCACCGAATACCCCTTCGGCGTCGAAGTGGCACGGATGCAGTTCCCGGCGCGCAACCGCATCATCGCCGGCCTGGCCGAAGCCACGATCGTGGTCGAAGCGGGCGCAAAAGGCGGCGCGCTCATCACCGCCGACCTGGCCAACGACTACGACCGGCCGGTGCTCGCCGTCCCCGGCGACGTGTTCGCGCCGTGGTCGGTGGGGTGCAACCAGTACATCCGCGATGCGAAAGCCGCCGCGTGCCTGTCGGCCGCCGACGTAGTCATCGCCCTCAACTGGGACGGCGCCTTGTACCCCACCATTGGCCCGGCGGGTCACGCGCTGCCGCCGCCGGACATCAATCCCGATGATTTTTCCGCCCCGGAAGCCGCCGTCCTGCGCGCGCTGCTCGCCGCGCCCGAGTACGCCGATCACATCGATGGCCTGAGCTGGCGCACCCAGTTGGCCATGGGTGCCGTATCAGGTGCGCTGCTGACGCTGGAGCTCGCGGGCGTGGTGAGCGCGCTGCCGGGCAAAGTATTTCGGCTGACCGATTGAAGTTGAACATAAGAGTTGGATATTTGTCCCCCCAAATCTGCCGCCCTGCCCCAGTTGCTCTGAACACCCCCACAACCTTGTCCGAATCTGTCGCCAACTCTACTCCCTCCGTCGCTCTCCTGCACGATCAGCTCGTGCCGGCAGAGTCGCTCGCTCTTGGCCCCGACAACCGCGGCTTTCGCTACAACGACGGCTTTTTCGAGACGATTATCTTCGTTGAAGGCCAGTCGCGCTGGTGGAAGCACCACGCCGACCGGATCCGGCGCGGCGCGGCGGTTTTACAGCTTACTCTGCCCGACAATTTCTTTGAGCGCCTGCACACGTGGCTGGGCCAGCTCGTGGCCGCCAATGGCCTGAGCCGCGGCGCGGCGCGGGTGCGCTGGCAGTGCTGGCGCGAGGGCCGCGGCTTCTATACCCCCCAAACCACGGCGACCACGTGGATTGCTACCGCTGAGCGGGTCGAGCTGGCCGTACCCGCCCCGCCCGCTGGGCGGGCCTTTGTGGCGGAGACCGTCCAGACGGCGCCGTCGGTGCTCTCGTTTCTGAAGGGCCCGAACGCGGCCCTTTATACCGTGGCCTCGCTGGAGCGGGAAGCGCGCGGGGCCGATGAGCTGGTGCTGATTTCGGCGCGCGGTTTCGTGGCCGAGGCCACTTCTGCTTCGCTCATCTGGCTGCAGGGCAATACGCTCTATACGCCCGACCCGGAGCCCACGGGCGCCGTCGCGGGGGTGCGCCTGGCCGCGCTCAGCGCGACGGCCGCGCAAGCCGGCTGGCGCGTGCGCCCCGTCACGAACCGCCCAAACTACCTGGAGCTCGCCGACGCCCTGGCGACGGTCAACGTCACCGGCATCCGCTGGCTGGGGTCGTTCGAAAACCACCAATTCAAGCCTAATCCGGTGCAGCAGGCGTTTCAGGCCCTGCTGGGCGCCGGTTGAGGCGCCGATTGAGGGGCCGATTGAGGGGCCGATTGAGGGGCCGGCTGCGGCCCCCGGGAAGCGGGAACGCGGCGCCCCTGCCGACCTTTGCCGGTGCGTATGAATTCGATTGCTTTTTACACCCTCGGCTGCAAGCTCAATTTCTCGGAATCTTCCGCCCTGGCTCGCTCCTTCGAGGCGCGCGGCTGGACGCGGAAGGAGTTTCACGAGGGCGCCGACGTGGTGGTGGTCAATACCTGCTCCGTCACCGACCACGCCGACCGCAAGTGCAAAAAGGTGGTTCAGGAAGCCCGCCGCCGCAATGCCCACGCGCGGGTAGTCATCGTGGGGTGCTACGCGCAGCTCAAGCCGCAGGAGATTGCCACCATTCCGGGCGTGAGCGCGGTGTTTGGCGCGGCCGAAAAGTTTGAGCTGGCCCACCACGTAGAGGCCTTGCTAGCGGAGGTACCGAATTCGATGGCTGCCGACGCCGCGCCGCGCGTGCTCACCTCGCCCATCGGCCACGCCAACACGTTCGTGCCCGCGTACTCGGCTGGCGACCGCACCCGCACGTTCCTGAAAGTGCAGGATGGCTGCGACTATTCGTGTACGTTCTGCACCATTCCGCTCGCCCGGGGGCGTTCGCGCTCCGGCGACATTGCTGGCGTGCTGGCGCAGGTCGAAGAAATCGCCGCGACGGGCGCCGCGCCGGAAATCGTGCTCACGGGCGTCAACCTGGGCGATTTTGGCCTTGATTCGGCTGGCAATCGCCGCGAGACGTTCACGGAGCTAGCCCGCCACCTGGCGGTCGCGGCCCCCGCCACCATTCAGCGCTTCCGCATCAGCAGCCTGGAGCCGAACCTGCTCACCGACGAAGTGATCGAGCTGGTGGCCGCCGGCGCGCGCTTTATGCCGCACTTCCACCTGCCGCTGCAATCCGGCGCCGACCGCATCCTGCGCGCGATGCGCCGGCGCTACCTCACCAAGCTCTACGCCGACCGCATCGCGCGCGTCAACGCGCGCATCCCGCACTGCGGCATCGGGGTGGATGTGATCGTGGGCTTCCCCGGCGAAACCGACGCGGACTTCCGCCAGACGTACGAGTTTCTCGCTGGTCTGCCCGTCACGTACCTGCACGTCTTTCCGTATTCGGAGCGGGCCAATACGCCAGCCGCCACCCTGCCCGGCCGGGTGCCCGAGCGCGTTCGCTCCGAGCGCACCGAGCAGCTCCGGCAGCTCTCGGAGCGCAAGCGGCGCGCGTTCGCCGAAGCGCATCTGGGCACCGTGGCGCGCGTGCTGATCGAAGCCGACCTGAACGCCGCCGGCCAGCTCGAAGGCTACACCGAAAACTACATCCGCGTGGCCGTGCCGTACGACCCGCTGCTGGTAGGCGAAATCCGCGAGGTGAAGCTAATGGAGCTGACACCGGCCGGGCTGGTGCTGGGGGAGGAAGTGGAGGCGTACGCCACCCACTGACGAACTCACATTCGGCGCTTGACGCCTAGCCCAGTAAATGCAAATGGCGCATTATCAGCGCGCAATTCTACGGCCGCGTCAAGGCTCCACCGCGGGTTCAGCGGGAACGTAGGGTAGAGCCCGAGCAGCCAGCCACCTATCGTGTATTTATCATCGGAGCAGCCAAAATCGCAGAATCGGTATCTGTCAGAGCGCCCGTGGCGGATGTATATTCCGGTACGCAGGTTCAGCGAAAACCGCTTTTCCTGTATTGCTGTGATAGTTAAATGTCCCTGCGCCAGTCCGGCGCGATCGTAGGCGTAAGCGTTTTCAGGTTGCCAAATACCCATCACGCCGACGCCCACGCTCAACCGACGCCATAGCCAGTGGTTGGCTTCGAACGTGACCCAGTACGTGGGGCTGGTTTGGTAATAGCGGTTGGCGGACGCGAAGTCGCGGCCCGCGCTCAACCGCAGTCCGAAGCGGGGTAGCGGCGACAACACTATCTGTGCGGTTGGCTGAAGAGCCGCCGAGTCAACCGACTGAGCTAACGCCGGACCCGTAACCATCAGGGTTAGAGTTGACAACCATAGCGCAAATCCGGGCAGCCCGTAACGTATTGGTGGCATGATTCTCAAAGCTAACCCCCTCAGATCCGCTTCCGCAGCACGGCGTAGTAGAACCCGTCGAAGTCCGACTCGGCCGTCCACGTCCGGTGCTCTTCGAGCAGTTCCAGGTCAGCGGTCGTTTCCAGGCGCTCGCGCACTACGGCCTCCCCCTCCTGCGGCAGCAGCGAGCAGGTGGCGTACACGATCAGACCGCCGGGCTTGACCATCGCGGGGTATTCGCGCAGAATCATCCGCTGTACTTCCCCGAACTGCGCGATGTACTGCGGCGTGAGGCGGTTTTTGATGTCGGGCTGGCGGCGGAGCGTACCCGTACCGGAGCACGGCACATCGAGCAGCAGGCGGTCGGCCCAGCCGTGCAGCTGCTGGCGCGTGGCGAGGTCGGCCAGTCCCGTCCGGATGCCGATAGCGCCCGCGCGCGCCGCCCGCCGCCGCAGCTCCGTCAGGCGCTCCTCGCCGATGTCGAGTGCCCAGATCTTGCCGTAGTTGCGCAGCAGCGCCGCCAGGTGCAGCGTTTTACCACCCGCGCCGGCGCAACCGTCGATGACGTGCATGCCCGGCTCGACCCGCAGCGCCGGCGCGATCAGCTGCGAGCCGGCGTCCTGCACCTCCACCAGCCCGCTCTGGAACGCCGCGGAGCGGCCAAGCGCCCGGCGCTGAACCAGGCGCAGCGCCGACGGCACACCCGGCACCAGATCGGTGTCGATGCCTTCCACCAGGAGGCGCGTGGCGGCCTCGTCGAGACTGGCTTTAAGCGTATTGACCCGCAGCGTGACCGGAGCGGGGCCGTTCTGGGCCGTCAGCTCGGCGGCCCACCGGTCGGCCCATTCGGGCAGCGGCGGCACGGCCAGCCAGTCGGGCACGGATTGGCGGATGGCGAGCGGCAAGGCGTCGTCGGCGAGGCGGCGGTTGATCTCAGCGGCGTCCAGATCGGCGAATTCCTCCCACGCCGGCAGGCCAATGCCGCGCCGGACGAGGTGGGCGGCGAGCAGCGCCCAAGTATCATCGCGACCGGCGGCGGCGGTCAACAGGCGTTGCCAGCGCACGATCTCGTAGATCGCGTCGGCGACGAACGCCCGGTCGCGCGCGCCCCACTTGGGGTTGCGACGAAACTGGTAATCCACTACCCGCTCGGCGACGCGCTGGTTCTCAAAAATCTCCGGCAGCGCCGTCACCACGGCTTCCGCCAGGTTTCGGTACACGCGGACGGGAACGACTGATTGCGACATAACAGAGCACGGCGGCAGCCCAAAGGTCGGCCCGGCGGCGCGACTTTCACGGCCGACGAGTAATGGTCGCGCCGGGAACGTGATATTTTTTCTGCGCCCCGTGCGCGTCCGCCTCACGAACGGGCACGTCGGCACCCGGCGCCGACTGCGGGAGTAGCGGGTCTGCGCGCGGGCGCAGCGGGGCGCGGGTGGGCCCTTGCGGCTGAAAGCGGACGATTCCCGCCCGCGTACCTGCTTAAATACGGGCCGGTGCCTGCCCGACGGCGATCCGATAACCGGCACACTCTCATTTTTTTTGTTGACGAGTGTGCGCGATAACGCACACGTCAGAAATTTTTTTCTTCTTGCGTGCCACTATTGGCACACAAGGAGAAAAATTTGGCCGGAGTGTGCCGGCACTGGCGTGACGACGTTGGGCACCTCGGTTTTCTCAGAAGCGGTTTCCGGGTCAGCGGACGTTGGTGAACGCAGGGCGAAACTCCGGTTTCGCCCTCGCCGCCCGGCCGAGCGTCAGGGGGCGAAGCCGGAGCTTCGCCCTACACCCGTACCCGGCATCCGAAACCGCCCTACCGCGCACTGCCCGCAGCCGCTTCGTCATCTGCGCTTCATCGAAGTACCGCCCGTCCGGGTGCTAATCACCCCCACCACAACCTCCACCACAGCCGCTGCCGCACCCACTATCACCGCCGCTATCACCGCCATCGCCATCACCCGAATCGCTACTGGCACCGCCGCCGCCGAAGTCCCCGTCGCCAAAACCAGAAAAACTGCTATCGAACGCGCTGGCGTGATCACCGAGGCTATCGCCACCACTACTACCATCAGTGGCGAACACGTCAGACTTGAGTGGGTGTTGCTCGAACTCCCGTACATAAGCCGTATCGAGCAACGGCGCGGCGGCGGCCAGCAGAAAGACGTTACCCCCAATACGCTGCATCAGGGATGCCACCGTTGAATCAACGGCCAGGGAATCGTTCATCGCGCGGAGCTCTTCCAAGATTTCCAGTTGCGCGATTTTCCCAGCGGCGGTATAACGGTAAACTCCCAACCAGCGCTCCACCTGATTCTGGGAGAAAAAATGCGCACAACGATTCTGTAGCGAGCAAAGGGCGAAATACTTCTTCCGGGAATACGCCTTTTCAAATCCCATTTTTACCAGATGCCGAAACAGAATTCGGCCATCGGGCCACTTGGCGAAAGGAGTCAGAAATACCTGTTCGTGGTAATGGAAGTCGGCGAGATTAAAAGCAGGTCCGCGGCGCACATAACTATACTCCTGCCATGGGTCGAGTGGTCCGGGCCGCCACCGCGTTTTTTCTACCGCTACTACTTGACGCCGTAGCAGATCCAGAAACGTAGCGCGCAGCAGCTCTCGCAAAGTCGCTTGGTTTCCTTTAGCGACGGCCAGCGTTTCGGCAGGTGTCAGCACCGGCAAGTACTTCATGGTCGTGCGATAAACAAGGGCTTCGGAATCAGCCAGAATCGCCGCAAATCAACCCACTGAAACCGGGCAGCCCGAAACCGCCGCTCACCTGGCGGCCAGATATCGGTGGGCAGGTCTGACCCAAAAACTTGCCGGTAGCTCGTCAGCGTCTGCTCGTACCACGCCCCGAATTTGGCGGCTTCGCTTTTGCCGCCGCGCGTAGGACCGTGGTGCAGCGGACGGCGCAGGGTGTTTTCGCAGAAGTCTATCCAATAGGAACGGGTGTAA
>JBKJUQ010000506.1:0-6371 GCA_046590685.1 Hymenobacteraceae bacterium | reverse complement strand
GTACCAGCAGACCCGTACCCTGACCGAGACCCTCAACACGCCGACGAGCGGGCGCGAATCTGATATAGCGTACCCATCGCGCAGTGACAGGGACGCTATATCAGATTCGCGCCCGCTCGTCGGCGTGTTGAGGGTCTCGGTCAGGGTACGGGTCTGCTGGTACCGCATCGACACGATGCCCAGCGAGCCGCCCACGAACAGCCTGTCGCGGTACGAGGCGCCGTAGCCGATATCAATCTGGTTGACGGCCCCGCGCTGCTCGGTCACTTCGCTCTGGCGGGCCGTGCTTTGCCGCCACAGCGGAATCGTTGTGCCGCCTGTGTACTGACCCTGCGGGTTTTTCTTGAAATCGAGCAGGTAGGTATTGAAGGCGAGATCCGCGTAGTTATTGATGAGGTTATCATCGAAATTGGTGACGACGTCTTCGATATTGCCTGCCCCTTTGCCGGGCAGGAAGAAGTCCTGCAACAGGTACTCGTGAATCGAATGCGACGAATCCACTTCCGCCAACGCGTAGGTACGGCGGTTGGAAAAAGTGGCGAGGCGCGAGAAATTGATGCCAATACCGCCCGAGCGCCAGTTGCCGCTAACGTCGTTTATGCCCGTGGTGATGACGATACCCAGGTTGGCGATGTTGAAGCTGTTGCGGCCATCGGCCGTCGCGCCGGTGCGCGCCTGACCTGCAAACCCCGCTGCGCTCTCCGTGGTATTGAGGAGCAAGCCCGGCGAAATACTGAATTCTGATCGCCGGTAAGTCCCCAGGTTAGCGGGATTGAGGACGAAGGAACCCAAATCGGCCCCAAGCGCCGCGCCGGCGCCCGCCATCGACTGGGTGCGCGTAGTACCCGTAGACTGCAGCTGCGAAAACTGCAGCGCCTCGAACTTGTATTTTTCGTACGGGCTACTAGTCTGCGCCTGCACGCCGGAAGCGACAAACAGGCTCGCCACGGTGCCTACTATGCCGGCAGTCAGCCGGCTACTTAGTGCATTCATCGAAAGAAAAGGAATCTTGTCGGAAAAAAACCAGCTCTCCACCAATGGGAAAACGTTTCGGCCGGGCCAAAGAAAAGCCGGGCACCGCGGCCAAGCCACTGTGCCCGGCCAGGGAGTCAGTTTTCGGGTAAACGGTTGTTAGCGCGAGCGCCGGGCACCCCCGGGGTTGCTGCTTGGGCTGCCGCCCGTTGAGCGCGGAGCCGAAGCTGGCGCCGAATACGTCCGATTCGGCGCTTCGCTGCGAGTGCTTTGATTGCCTTCGCTGCTATTCGTGCTCCGTGCGGCGCGCTGGAACCACCCACTTGGGCGTTGCTCGGGCTGAGGTGCTGCGGCAGGCGCCACCTGCGGCTGCGGCTGGTAACGCGGCGTTGGCTGGTCCGCCATTCGCTGCGCCGGCTGCTGATACTGGCCCTGCGTCTTGACGCTCGGCTGGATGTCAGCAGACTTGCCGGTAACCGGTTGCTGATATACGGGCGGCTGCGGCTGAGCCGAGTACGTCTGCTGCCCGCGCGTTGCCCGTATCGCGTCCCTGCTGGGCGCTGCGGCCGGCGGAGCTGAGTACCCGCTGCCCATCCGCGTAGCGACCGCCGCGCGCGAAGCTCCGCCCCCATAGCCACTGGTTGCGGGTTGGTAGATGCCCCCACCAGCACCCGGTGTCACCGTGCGGTCATCGCTGCGACGGGTTGCTTGGCCGGCCCCGGCATACGCCGAAGCGCCACCACGATCGCCCGAGCGATCAAGGCGCGGGCCGTATACCACCCGGCGACCGTTGCGGACTCCGCCACCACCGGCGCTCACGCCGTCATAAAAACCTTGATTGTAGCCGTTGCGCCAGCCTCCACCTGAATAGCCGTAGCCGTAACCATACGCGGGGTAGCCCCACCCGTAGCCGTAGCCGTAATAGGAAGGCCCCCAAAACGGGTCATAGAAGGGATCGTAAAAGGTTGGTCCGGCCCAGCCATACATCGGTGCCGCCCACGACGAGTAGCCCCAACCGTAGCCGAACGACACGCCAAAACGCACCCGCGGCCCCGCGTAAATCGGCGCGTACGCGAATACTGGTGCCCCCCAGCCCCAGGCGGGTCCGCAACCGATGGCCAACGAGGAACCCGTCCAGAAGGGGTCGTAGGCGTAGCCACTATTGTACTGATTGAAAGAGCCGTAGTATGGGCTCGTCACGCGCGGATTGGCGGCGTATGTGTCGCCACCATAATAATCCTGCTGGCCGGCAGACTGCTGACCCGTGTAGTCAGGATTCGCCACGGAGCCATCAGCGGCCGGAGGAGCGGTGGGGTCATAAGGCGGAGCGGTGGCCGCCGCCGCCGAGGCCTCGTAGCGCGGCGCGATCCGATCCGCGGAGGAGAAATACACGTCATCCACCTCCGTGGAGCGCGCGGCTCCAGGGTTGCTGGTAGCGCAACCGGCAGCCAGCAAGGCTAGCGCGGGTAATGTCAAGAGGAAAGAAGCTCGCAGGTTCATCGGAATCAAAGGGGAAAAAGCGGTCGGTAACGAGCCCGTAACGAAGCCTTGATGCAACCTTCGAGGCGGCCGTTGCTTGCGCTACGGATGGGAGAGAATGCGGGCAGGGAAAACTTGTACGTAATTTCGGCCCAACCGGCTACCCAGCCTCCGCAAGGCAAAATCTGTTCCGCTCGGTGCAGGCATAACCAACTTGCGGACCGTTTTCTCTAAAAGCTACTTAAATCTGATGAGCAAGAGCCTGCCCACGCGCAGCGAGGACTATTCGCAGTGGTACAATGAACTCGTGAAGCGCGCCGGCTTGGCCGAAAATTCGGCCGTGCGCGGCTGTATGGTGGTGAAGCCGTACGGCTGGGCCATCTGGGAAAAGATGCAGCGCGTGCTCGATGATATGTTTAAGGCGACGGGACACGAAAACTGCGCGTTTCCGCTCTTCATTCCTAAATCTTTTCTGAGCAAGGAGGCCGACCACGTGGAAGGCTTCGCGAAGGAGTGCGCTGTCGTGACGCATTACCGGCTGAAGAATGCCGAAGATGGGTCGGGCATCATAGTCGACCCGGATGCTAAGCTCGAAGAGGAGTTGATCGTGCGGCCTACCTCGGAGACGATCATCTGGTCGACGTACAAGAACTGGATTCAGAGCTACCGCGACCTACCACTACTCATCAACCAGTGGGCGAACGTGGTACGCTGGGAGATGCGGACCCGCCTTTTTTTGCGAACTACTGAGTTTTTCTGGCAGGAAGGCCACACCGCGCACGCCACGCACGAAGAGGGCACGGCGGAAACCGTGCAGATGCTTAACGTGTACGCCGATTTCGCCGAGAACTGGATGGCCATGCCAGTAGTCAAGGGGGTGAAGACCCCGAATGAGCGGTTTGCGGGGGCCCTGGAGACCTATTGCATTGAGGCGTTGATGCAGGATGGCAAAGCTTTACAGGCCGGAACATCGCACGACCTGGGGCAGAACTTCGCGAAGGCGTTTGATGTCCAGTTCACTTCCAAAGCGGGTACGCTGGAACACGTGTGGGGTACGAGCTGGGGCGTGAGCACCCGCCTGATCGGGGCGCTTATCATGGCTCACTCCGACGACGAGGGCCTCGTGCTGCCGCCGAAGCTGGCCCCGATTCAGGTGGTAGTGGTGCCGATTTATAAGGCCGGCCAACTCGACGAGCTCACGGCGCGCATCAAACCGCTGATTCAGGAGCTGAAAAACCTGGGCATCAGCGTGAAGTATGATGACCGAGACACTGAGCGGCCGGGCTTCAAGTTCGCGGAGTGGGAGCTGAAAGGCGTCCCCGTGCGCCTGGCTATTGGGGCGCGCGATCTGGAGAATGAAACGCTCGAAGTGGCGCGCCGCGATACGAAAGAGAAATTTCAGATTCCACTCGAAAACTTTGCCGAACGTATCAGCGCGTTGCTCGACGAGATTCAGTCAGCCATCTACCAAAAAGCGCTCGGCTTTCGCGAGGCGAACACGCGCCCGGTAGATTCGTGGGAGGAATTCAAGCGGGTGCTCGATGAAGAGCCCGGATTCATTCTCGCGCACTGGGATGGCACGTCCGAAACGGAGCAGCGCATCAAAGACGAAACGAAGGCAACTATCCGCTGCTTAGCCCTGGACGCCCCGGCCGAGGCAGGCCACTGCATCCTGACGGGCAAGCCGTCGGCGCGACGCGTACATTTCGCCCGGGCCTATTAATATTCGTTGTGCTTCCGCGCCGCCAGCTACTTCTTCTGTTTCTTCACTAGTCTTTCTTCCCTGCGTTCATGTTCTTATCCGGCACCTCCGCCCATCCCGGCGCTTCTGACGAAGAACTTGCTGCCCGCTACCGCACGAGTGGCGAGTTGGCGCTGCTCGGCGAGCTTTACGCGCGCTACCTGCCCCACGTTTATGGGGTCTGCTATCAGTACCTGCGCGAGAACGAGGCGAGCAAAGACGCGGTGATGAGTTTGTTTGAAAAGCTCATCACTGAGATGCGTCGGCACGAGGTAAAACGGTTCGCGCCATGGCTTTACGCTACGGCGCGCAATTACTGCCTGATGCAGCTGCGTTCCGGAAAAATACACCGTGAACACCCCCTTAGCCACCTGACCAATGGGGCCGATATGGAAATCGCGAACCCATTGCATCATCAGGAGCTCGAAGCGATTCACGAGGAAGAGCTGGAGGCCCTGCGCGCCGGACTAAGCGAGCTACCCGCCGCCCAGCAACGGTGCCTGCGGCTATTTTACCTGGAAAACCAATCGTACCAACAGGTAGCGAGTACCACCGGCTACTCCCTCAACCAAGTAAAAAGTGCGCTGCAGAATGGCCGCCGGATGCTTCGTCAGCTCATAGGAGTTCGTACTTAGGCAGCCGTTGTTTCTCCTGACTGAATTCGCATTTTCTTTCCTAACTGACTTCTGCCGAGCCTTCTTATGGCTAAATCTCGCCCCTCCGCTGTTCCTTCCCCTCCATCGGGACCATCAGTACCGCCGGTACCGGCCGAAACGCTCCGGCGGTATGCCGCCGGCGGGTTATCAGCCGCGGAAGCCCGTACCGTGGAGGACCGCCTCCTCGGCAGTGAGTTTCACCAGAATGCAGTGGACGGCTTCGCGGCCGCCGGCGGTGAAACGGCTGCCGCGACAGCCGACCTGCTCGAGCGACTGCAAGAGCGGGTGAATACACCCGTGCAGTCCGGTTCTGCGCCAGCCAGTGGGGCCGAGTCGACGGCCGGGGCCGCCCCGCAGCTCGCCGTTGCAAGTCGGCGCCGGAAGCGGTGGCTCATTATCGGGGGCGTGCTGCTCGCGGTGGTCGCCGCCGGCAGCGGGCTGCTGGTTAGCTACGGCAACTACGTGGATGAGGAAGCAGCAGCGGCCAAAACCCGTCGCGCCGCCAACTACAAGGGAGAAGATCTGGAGCCGAAAGGATTCTTCCAATCGCTGTTTAGCGACGACGAGCCATCGCCGGAGGAGATTGCCGCTAAGCGCGTGGCCGACTCGCTGCGGGTAGTAGCCCGCGCCGCCGAAGTTGATCGGTTACGGGTGCTTGAAGAGCAGCGCCGGGCCGAGCGCGACGCCGCCCGCTTAGCCCGGGAGGCCGTCGCCGCTGCCCCCGTGGCCGCAGCGCCCGCTCCGGCGCCCCGTGCTGAGCGGCCCGCCGAGCCAACCACGCGCCGGATGCGCGGCCAGATCACCACGGATGGAGGCGTAGCCATCACGAATGCCACGGTTACGGTGCGGGCGACGGGCCGCAAGATATCGGCCGGCGCCGACGGGTGGTTTAACCTGGAGATGCCGGCCGGCGCCGACCCGACCCTCGACGTGGAGGCGCCGGGCTTTGTGCCCCGCACCACTCGCGCCAACGGCGACGGTCAATTGAACGTGCGGCTGAGCACGGCCGAAGCGGTGGCGGTGAATAGTATGGCGTCGGCAGTGGCCGCGGAGAAGCGCATCCGCTCGGTGCGACCCGAGCCGGAAGGAGGCTACGCTGGGTATTTCCGCTATTTGGCGACGGAAGCGAGCTTGCCCGACGCCGCCCGGCGCGCGAAAGTGAGCGGGCAGGTGCAGGTGGAGTTTAAGGTGAATCCGAACGGGACGCTCTCCGATTTCCGCGTGGTGCAGGGCTTGGGCTACGGCTGCGACGAGGAGGCGATCCGGGTGATTCAGGACGGGCGGCCGTGGTCGCCGGGGAAAGTGAACGGCGAGCCGGTGATCAAGACCGTGTCGATGCCGGTGACGTTCGGGAAATAATGGCGGTCTCCTTAACCGCGAGCACTCACTTCATCTGGCTTTCCCGGCAGGAAGCTAAAATTAACCTTATTTCCTCCTGATATGGGATTTCGTACTGAGAAGGACACGATGGGCACCGTGCAGGTGCCCGCCGCCGCTTACTGGGGCGCGCAGACGCAGCGCTC
>JBKJUQ010000403.1:0-6599 GCA_046590685.1 Hymenobacteraceae bacterium | reverse complement strand
GCCGCCCGCGTATCGAGCGCCTCGGCGAGCGCCGTGGTGCTCACCTCGGGCTTGCCGCTGCGCTCGGCGAGCTTGTAGATGGCTTTGAGGTAGTTCTCCTCGGTGAAGGTGGCCATTGGGAAGTAGTGTTTAGGGTATAGTTTCTAGTGTTTAGGCCGAGCCGCAGCATTGCACTCGCACCAGCCGCGCCATTTCCTGAACACTAAAAACTAAACACTAAAACCTAACTAACGCTGATGCCCACGTGAACCCCGCGCCGAACGCGGCCAGGCACACCAGGTCGCCGGACTTGATGCGGCCTTCGGCCATGGCTTCGCTCAGCGCGATGGGGATGGAGGCGGCGGTGGTGTTGCCGTATTTCTCGATGTTGGAGAAGACTTTTTCCGGCGCCAGCTTCATCTTCTGCTGCACGTACTGCGTGATGCGCAGATTGGCTTGGTGGGGGATGAGCAGGTCGATATCCTCCGCCTGGTAGCCGTTGGCGTCGAGGGCTTCCTTGATCACCTCCGGAAACCGCGTCACGGCGTGCTTGAACACCTGATTGCCGTTCATAAACGGGTACATCGACTCGGGTTTTTCGAGCGAGAGCTTGACGCGGTCGTTGAAGTTGGAGCCCGGGTTTTCGACCATCAACTCCTCCGCGAACTCGCCCTGCGCGTGCAGGTGCGTCGAGAGAATTCCTTCCTCGGCGGTGCGCGCCGGCGAGAGCACGACGGCGCCGGCGCCGTCGCCGAAGATGACCGATACGGTCCGGCCGCGGGTGCTCATATCGAGGCCCGAGGAGTGAATCTCGGAGCCGATGACGAGCACGTTGTCGTACATCCCGGTGCGGATGAACTGATCGGCCACCGACAGGGCGTAGATGAAGCCCGAGCACTGGTTGCGCACGTCGAGGCACGGGATGTCGGAGAGGCCGAGCTGGCGCTGGGTGAGCACGCCCGACCCGGGAAACACGTAATCCGGCGAGAGGGTAGCGAAGACGATCAGCTGAATCGCATTCGCCTCCAGGCCCGCCATCTCCAGCGCTTTGCGCGCCGCGGCGGTACCCATATTCGACGTCGTGTCTTTGCCTTCCTCAAACCAGTGCCGCTCGCGAATGCCGGTGCGTTCCTGAATCCAGGCGTCCGACGTATCCATAATTGTTTCAAGGTCGGCATTTTTGATCACGCGGGCGGGCACGTAGTGGCCTACGCCGGCAATGCGGGAATGGCGGAGAGTAGCAGGCTGAGGCATCGGGCGGGGTGAAAGGCGAAAGAAAAAGGATGGCAAAGATAACCCGAGGGTCAAGCCTGCCGCAGGTCGTTGAAAAAGTCTAACAGCCGAGTCGCTTCCGTGCTCCAGAAGGCGTCGGGCGGCGGCAGAATTTGGTTATTGCCCGTGAGCCAGAGGGCGGCGTGGGCAATAGACTTGCTGAAGTCAGAGAACCCGTCAGTGCCGTCAGGGGAGAGCGCAAAATCACGACTGTACATAACGCAGGCAATGTAGGCATTAGTTGACAGTCCCTCTCTCAAGTCTTCCGGCATAACGACCGGTAAGGATTCGCCCACGTACTCCCACAGCTTTGTTGGGATGCAGCCGTCGAGGCTGGGGTGGGGCCGATAGGGCAGGAGGCCGATATCGGCGCGCCGGATGGCGGCTACGATGGCCGCGTGGGGCACGGGCGCTTCGATGCCCTCCAGGCGCAGCCACGGATAGTCGAGGGCTAGCGCGCGCAGTCGGTACGCATCGGCGGCGCGCGGCGCGTGGCCGATGAGTAACAGCTCTACTTGGCGCTGGCTGAATACGTCGCGCAGCTTCTGCACCACGTCGATGGCGTCGAAGGTGCCGTACAGCTCGCTCAGCGTCCCGCTCACGAGCAGCCGCACCGGCCGGTCCGGCGTCAGCGGCTTACGGAGCGGCGGATTCGGAATCGGAGAAGTTGGCTGATACTTGTTCTCGATGATCGCCACCCGGCGGCACTCTTTCAGCCACGACAATTGCGTGGCGTACACGCGCTCGGCGAGCAGGGCGCCCGCGAGGTGAGGTGCGGCGGCGGCTTCCATCCGCTCGATGCGCGCGGCCAGTCGGCCAGCTACCAGCGGCGGGAATACGCCCTGCGTCCGCACGTTCAGCGCGTAATTCTCGCGCACGTCGTACACCAGCTGGCCGCCCGTTTGGTGCTGCCACTGCACGCCGGCCGGCAGCAACTCGGCTGCGCCTACTACCAGCACGTCGGGTTGGAGGCTTTGTAGGTGACGCAGCAGCGTCCGGCTGGCCAGCGCGCGCGCCAGACTCAGGCGCGGAAAGTCGAAAATCGGGTGCAGAAAAACGTTGGCTCGCAACGTATCGGGCCGCGCCGTGGGGGCGTCGGCCGCCACGTGCGCCACGATGTGCACCTCGGCGTCGGGCAGCTCGGCGAGCGTTCGGCCCAGGCGCGCGAGCAGGCGCGGGTCAGTGACGGGCTTAAGGACGGAGGCAAGGACGATGCGCACGGACAAGGAAACGGGAGAGCAAAGGTCAGGCGGGCCGTAGTTTTGGGCAGACCTAACGCCGGGCGCGTCCGCGACCCGCCCCCACACCACTCAACTCCGATGTCGGAAACCCCCGCCGCCCCGCTCCGCACCGTCCCGCTGCACGACACCCACGTCGCGCTGGGCGCCAAGATTGTCTCGTTTGCCGGCTACCAGATGCCGGTGCGCTATTCCTCCGATATCGAGGAGCACAACACCGTGCGGCGGGCCGTCGGCATCTTCGACGTGAGCCATATGGGCGAATTCCGGGTCAGCGGGCCTGCCGCCTTCGATCTCGTGCAGCGCTGCACCAGCAACGATGTGGCGGCCCTCACCGACGGCAAGATTCAGTACTCGTGCCTGCCCAACGACACGGGCGGCATCGTCGACGACCTGCTCGTGTATCGGATGAGTCAGGAGGAATACTTCCTCGTCGTCAACGCCTCCAATATCGACAAAGACTGGGCGTGGATCAGCGCCCGCAACACCGGCGGCGCGAAGCTCGAAAATCTCTCCGATGGCCTCGCGCTGTTCGCCGTGCAGGGCCCCAAGGCCGTGGCGGCCCTGCAATCGCTGACCACCGAAGACCTGAGTGCCATCACGTATTACACGTTCCGGGTGGGCACGTTCGCGGAAGTCGATAACATCATCATCTCGGCGACGGGCTACACCGGGTCGGGCGGCTTTGAGTTGTACATCCCCGCCGCGCACGCCACGGCGGTCTGGGAGAAGATTATGACGGCCGGCGCGCCGCAGGGCCTCAAACCCATCGGCCTCGGTGCGCGCGACACGCTGCGGCTCGAAATGGGCTTCTGTCTCTACGGCAATGATATCGACGATACCACGTCGCCTCTCGAAGCCGGCCTGGGCTGGATTACCAAGTTCGCGCCCGGCAACGACTTCGCCAATCGCCCCGCCCTCGAAGCCCAGAAAGCCACCGGTACCGGTCGCAAGCTCGTCGCTTTCGAGATGCGCGAGCAGGGGATTCCGCGCGGCCACTACCCCCTCACGGACGCGGCGGGCCAGGAAATCGGCCACGTGACCAGTGGTACCCAATCGCCCTCGCTCAGCCGCGGCATCGGGATGGGCTACGTGCAGACGGCGTTCAGCAAGGTGGGCACGGAGATCTTCGTGCAGGTGCGCGGCCGCAACCTGAAGGCGGAGGTGGTGAAATTGCCTTTCTGGAAAGGCTAAGTGGAAATCGATGTCTGCCTGACGCCGGAGCTGCTCCCCCAGCACGGCCCCCTGACGGGTACGGCCGTGGTGGTGGTCGATGTCCTGCGGGCCACCTCCGTGATGGTCACGGCGCTCGCGCACGGCGTCGCGCGCATCATCCCGGTAGCGGAGCTGGCGGAATGTGCCGCGCTTGGGCAAGCTCACGGCCACCTCACCGCCGCCGAGCGCGATGGCCGCCAGGCCCCGGGGTTCGACCTCGGCAACTCGCCGTTCTCCTACCAAACGGAAGCCGTCCGCGGTCGGACGCTCGCCATGACGACCACCAACGGGACGCTCGCTATCCGCCGGGCGCTGGCGCAGGGCGCTGAGCATCTATGCGCGGGCGCGTTCCTGAACCTGCGCGCCGTGGCCGCGTGGGTGCGGGCGCACGGCGGGCCGGCGCTGGTGGTGTGCGCGGGGTGGAAGGGCGCGTTCAATCTGGAAGACACGCTGTTCGCGGGAGCGCTCGTGCAGGAGCTGGCGCCGGACTATCGGCCCGCTTCCGATGCCGCGCTGGCCGCGCGTCACCTGTGGGTGGCAGCTGCGCCCGATCCGTTTGGCTTCTTGCAGGAGTCGTCGCACGTGCAGCGGCTCGCCAATCTCGATGCCGGGCTGCGGCGCGACGTGCAGTTTTGCCTGGAGGCCGACCACTACGCCGTCGTACCCGAGTGGCACGAAGCGGCGCTCGTCGCGAGGTAAGCAACCCCCGGGGCTGCTGAAGAGGCTCCCGATGACCCTTCGGCGGCTGCTGATGAGGCTTCGGCGGGCTCGGAAGCCTCGTCAGCCGCCGTGCCGCCTGCTTCCTACGGCTGAAGCTTCGGATTATCGCGGTGCCGCGTCGCGTCGCGTTGCGTCTTCTTTTCCAGGTTGCGCGCCAGGGCGTCTGTGAGGTTCACGCCGGTCTGGTTGGCGAGGCAGATGACGACGAACAGCACGTCGGCCAGCTCGTCGGCGAGGACCTTGTCGCGGTCGGATTCTTTTTCCGACTGCTCGCCGTAGCGCCGCGCGATGATGCGCGCTACTTCCCCGACTTCCTCCGTGAGCATCGCCAGGTTGGTCAACTCATTGAAATACCGCACGCCGGTGGTGGTGATCCACTGATCAACGGCGGTTTGAGCTTCTTCGATGGTCATGGCCGCTTATTTTCGATTGAGTGATTGAGTGATTTTCGATTAATCCGGCAATCACTCAATCGAAAATCACTCAATAATTATCGTCACCGGCCCGTCATTAACCAGACCCACCTGCATATCAGCGCCAAACTCGCCGGTTTGAATGGCGCGCCCGAAGGCCGCCTCTACTTCCTGCACCAAGGCGTGGTAAAGCGGTAGCGCCACGTCCGGGGGGGCCGCGCCGATGTACGAGGGCCGATTGCCCTTGCGTGCATCAGCCAGGAGCGTGAACTGGCTGATGAGCAGAATGTCGCCGTTCGTATCGAGCACCGACCGATTCATCTTGCCCTCCTCATCGGCGAGAATCCGCAGGTTGACCAGCTTGCGGGCGAGGCGTTGCGCATCGGCCAGCGAGTCGGTCGGGGCGATGCCGACGAGCACCAGCAGCCCCGCGCCAATCTGGCCGCGGATGGTGCCGCCAATGGTCACGCGCGCTTCGCTCACGCGCTGAATCACAAACCGCATCGTGCTGGTAATAGGCGCCGCCGAGACTCGTAACTAAAGCCAGCGAGGGCTAGGGGAGCAGCGTTGCGGGCAGGGAATTGATGTCGAGCTGGGGCAGCCGGGTGCCAAAGCCTTCAATGACCTTGCTGCTGTTGAGGGCTTCGATGATCCGGTTGACCAGCAGGCCATTGCCACGGGGCGAGAGCGTATAGCCATCCAGGGTGAAGACGCCGCCCGTGACCGGGTCGCCGGAGTACAGCACGCCATCGATGTATTGGCCGGCCGCCAGGTCCAGAAACAGGCTGGTGATGTCGAGGTAGACCAGGCGGCCGCCCGATGCCGCCGCCCGGAGCTTAAGCTGATCGTTAATTCCGTTGCGCCCGGTGATGCGGCCGTTGACGTCGGAGAATTCGCGTTCCGCCAGCACATCTTCGTCGCGCAGGGGATTGGCCCGCGTCAGGCCGAAGGCTGAATCGGCCGCCACGCCCGTCGCATTTTCCAGGCGACCAATGCGGCCCACCATCGGCAGGAGCACCACGTCGCCCGCCGCCGCAACCACCACGCCACTGGCATTGCGCACGAATACGGGTGCCGTAGAGGCGCGCCCAAGCTGCCGATTCACTTCGTTGACGCGGGTGCGCGTCAAGGGCAGGCTAGCCAGGGAGGGCACGCCGAGTACCACTCCCTTGGCCGTACCCGTGGTAGCCACCAGGGAATCGATGAATTGCCCGGCTTTGGTGCCCAGTACGGCGGCTGACGGCAGTGGCCCGCACGTGCCGCCGGTGCGCACGAAGGTCAACACATCGCTTAATCCGATGCTGACGGTCATGAACGACGGCTGGGTCTGCTTGACGAGCGTCGCGTACGAGCGGGTGTCGGCATTGTCGGGCAGGACGCGCTCCAGATAGCTATTGTACTCGGTAGCGGTATTACGCAGATTGGCTTCGTCGCCGAGGCCCGGCGTCTCGACGTCTACCAGGCGCAGGCCGGGGATGCCGAGGTTGCGGGGCAGGACGCCCGTCGCGGCATCGGCCCACGCCGGGAAGCGGTAGCGCACGGTGGCGCACGACGTACCCACATTGAAGGGTTCGCTGTCGAGCGCCGTAACGGGCGTTGACATCAATAAGGCCTGGTTGCGGCTGTTGATCGCCTGCACCGCCACGCCACCGGTGCTCTCGCCGCTGGCTAACAGGGGCTGATTGAAGCCGCCCGCGCCCGCCAATTGCAGCTGGCGCGCCAGCAGATTCGGGAGCACCAGGAGTATTCCTTCCCGAATCTG
>JBKJUQ010000312.1:0-4168 GCA_046590685.1 Hymenobacteraceae bacterium | reverse complement strand
AGCTTGGGCCGATCCGCGCCTGGCCGCGCTGCCCGTCCGGCTGGTGATCGCGGGGGAGTTCTACGAAGACGCCGCGCCGTACGAGGCGCTGATCGCGCGCTTCGGCCTCGAAAACCGAATCGTCCGGCGAATGGAGTTTATCGCCGATTCGGCCGTAGCGGCCTATTTTTCGGCCGCCGACCTCGTGGTGCAGCCCTACAAGCACGCTACGCAGAGCGGCGTGTCGCAGGTCGCCTACCACTTCGACCGGCCCATGCTGGTAACCGATGTAGGCGGGCTCGCCGAGCTGGTGCCGCACGGGGAGGTTGGGTACGTGACGGCACCCGCCCCCGCCGCCATCGCCGATGCGCTAGTCGACTTCTTTACCCACCCCGACCGCGCTGCCCAGTACACGGCCGGCGTTCGGCGCGTAAAGCTGCAGTTTTCGTGGACCGAGATGGTGCATGCGCTGGCGGCGGTGGCAAGGGAAAAGTGATGTGTTGATGTGTTGATGTGAGGATGTGCTAATGGGTTGATGTCCCCACATCTCCACATCGTCACATCAACACATCCTCACATCTCCACATCAACACATCGTCACATCCCCCCCCAGGTGCGACCTTCGCGCCGTGAATACTCCTGATCTTGATCTGACTTTGCGGACGGCCCTCGCCGCCGCCCTTGCGGCCGCCGGCGTGCAGCCCGCGCCCGCCGCTGACGCGTTTTCGCTCCAACCCACGCGCAAGGAGTTTGCGGGCACCTATACGTTCGTGACGTTTCCCTACGCCAAGGCGGCCGGCACCTCGCCCGACGGATTGGCCCAAAAGCTCGGCGATCACGTGGCGGCGCACTGCCCGGCCGTGAGCGGCTTCAACGTGGTGAAAGGGTTTTTGAACCTCGAAATCGCCGACGCGGAGTGGGTGCGCCAGCTCGCCGGGCTCGTTGCGCCGACTTCACCCGAAACTCAAAACTCGAAACTCGGGACTTCTCCTGAGCGCGTAGTAGTCGAATACTCTTCCCCCAACACCAACAAGCCCCTGCACCTCGGCCACCTGCGCAACAACTTCCTCGGGTACGCGGTGGCGGCGATCCTGGAGGAAAACGGCGCGATCGTCACGAAGGCCAACCTCATCAACGACCGCGGCATCCACATCTGCAAGTCGATGATCGCCTACCAGCGCTTCGGCCACGGCGAGACGCCCGAGAGCAGCGGCCAGAAAGGCGATCACCTCGTCGGGCACTACTACGTGCTCTTCGACAAGCACTACCGCGAGGAGGTGCGGCAGCTCCAGAACGAGGGCCTGACGGAGGAAGAAGCAAAAAAACGCGCGCCCCTGATCACGGGCGCGCAAGACATGCTCCGGCAATGGGAAGAAGGCGACGCGGAAACCGTTGACCTCTGGCGCACGATGAACAGCTGGGTGTACGCGGGTTTCAACGAAACCTACCGCAGCATCGGGGTCGATTTCGACAAGTTTTACTACGAGTCCGAAACGTACCTGCTCGGCAAGGAGCGCGTGGAAGAAGGCCTGCGGAAGGGCGTTTTCTTCCGCAAGCCCGACAACTCAGTCTGGATTGACCTCACCGCCGAAGGGCTCGATGAAAAGCTGGTCCTGCGCGCCGACGGTACGAGCGTCTACATCACGCAGGATTTGGGTACGGCCGAGCTGAAGTATCAGGAAACGGGCTGCCGGCGCTCTGTCTACGTTATCGGCGACGAGCAGAACTACCATATGCAGGTGCTTCAAGCCATCCTGCGCCGCCTCGAAAAACCGTACGCCGACGGCATCCATCACCTGAGCTACGGCATGGTCGATCTGCCGAGCGGACGGATGAAATCGCGCGAGGGCACCGTCGTCGACGCCGATGAGCTCGTAGCCGAGATGATTGCCACGGCCCGCGCCACGACGCAGGAGCTGGGCAAAATCGACACCCTGAGCGAGACGGAAGCCGAGCAGCTGTTCCGCACGCTGGCGCTCGGGGCGCTCAAGTTCTTCCTGCTGAAAGTGGAGCCCAAAAAGCGGATGCTCTTCAATCCCGCGGAAAGCATCGACTTCCGCGGCCACACCGGCCCGTTCGTGCAGTACACTCATGCCCGGAGCCGCTCGATCAGCCGCAAAGCCGCCGAACAAGGCATGGCCGCCGGGGCGGCTGATTTTGGCGGGGTGGTCGATAACCTCAACGATTCGGAGCGCGAGCTGATCGCGCACCTCATCGGCTACCGGACGGCGGTGAGGGTGGCCGCGACCGCGCTGGCTCCCAGCCTGGTGGCCCAGTATGCCTACGAGCTGGCGAAGGCGAGCAACCGGTTTCTGGCCGAATCGCCGGTGCTCATCGAGACCGATCCGGCGCGGCGGGCGCTGCGGCTGGCCTTGGTAGACCAGGTGACGACGACCTTGCGCAAATCCTTGCGGCTGCTCGGCATCGACGCGCCGGAGCGGATGTAGTACGGCACGCCGCCAACCTTCCGGGGTGCTGACGGGTTAAAGCCCGGACGGCATTCGCCCCCGTTTTTGTTTTGCTTTTTCTTATGACGCGCTTTCTCGTACTTGCCGCGCTGTTCGGCTCACTCACCACGTCGGTCGCCTCGTGTCAATCGTCTACTTCTTCGGCTTCTTCTTCTTCTAAAACCGCCCCTATGTCGGATCAACCCGCTACGGCCGCCACGCAAGGCTCCGTGTATGATTTCACCGTCACCGCGCTTGACAACAAGCCCGTTGACCTCAAGCAGTACCGCGGCAAGAAGCTGCTCATCGTGAACACCGCCTCCGAGTGCGGCTACACGAAGCAGTACAAAGGCCTCGAAGAGCTCTCGAAAGCCCGCGCGGGTAAGCTGGTGGTGCTCGGCTTCCCCTGCAACCAGTTCGGCGGGCAGGAGCCGGGGACGGCATCGGAAATCGCTTCCTTCTGCGAGAAGAACTTCGGCGTCACGTTTCCCTTGATGTCTAAAGTAGAAGTCAAAGGCGATGGTGCTACCCCGCTCTATAAGTACCTGAAAGGCCAAACCGGCGAAGAGCCGAAGTGGAACTTCAGCAAATACCTGATCGACGAAAACGGCAAAGTCGTCAAGTTCTACTCCAGCGGCGTTGAGCCCATGAGCACGGAGCTGCTGGCCGATATTGATAAAGCCTAGCGTGTCGTCGGCGCATATCGCTCCTTCCTTGGCACCCACGCCTCCACCGTCCGCCCCGCGCGGCGTGGGGGCGTGGGTGTCGGCTTTTCGGCTGCGCACCCTGCCGCTCGCCCTGGCCTCCATTGGAATGGGGACCGCGCTCGCGACGGCCGATCATCGGGTGCGGTGGCCCGTCGTGGCGCTGTGTACCCTCACCACCATATTGCTCCAGATCCTCTCCAACCTTGCCAACGACTACGGCGACACCCAGAACGGCGCCGACTCGGCCTTGCGGCAAGGGCCCATGCGAGCGGTGCAAAGCGGAGCAATCTCGCCCGCGGCGATGCGGCGCGGTATTATCGTCTGTGCGGCGTTGGCATTCATTAGCGGCCTGGCCCTGCTCTGGGCCGCGTTTGGCCTGACCCAAGCGCCCGCGGCGCTCGCCTTTTTGGCGCTGGGGGTGGGGTGCATCTGGGCCGCTTACCGCTACACGGCCGGCGACAACCCGTACGGCTACGCCGGCTGGGGCGACCCCGCGGTATTCGTCTTCTTTGGCTTAGTGGGCGTACTAGGCACCTACTATCTGCAGGCGCAGGATTTCCGCCTCGCCCTGGTGCTGCCCGCAACCGCCATCGGACTACTGAGCGCGGGGGTCCTGAACGTAAATAATATCCGCGACCTCGACTCGGATGCCGCTACTGGTAAGCGGACAATTCCGGTGCGCCTCGGGCCGATGCGCGCGCGCGTCTACCACGCATTACTACTCGGCGGAGCGATGGGGGCGTTACTGATTTTCGCGTTGCTGGAGCGCCCGGGTGGCTTCCGCCCCTGGCTGTTCGTGCTGGCCGCGCCGCTACTGGCCCTCAACGTGGCGGGCGTGTGGCGCGCGCGCAGTGCCGCCGAAACCGACCCGTTCCTGAAGCGCCTCGCCCTGACGACCGTCGCCGTAGTGGCGCTCTGGTGGGTGGGGGTTTGAACCACGCGGCTCGGCGGTAAGCAGCGAATAGGCCCAGGCACCTTAAGTCAAAAAATGGGGTAGTGGGCCGGTACGAATACCGGCCGACTACCCCATTTCGC
>JBKJUQ010000263.1:0-9018 GCA_046590685.1 Hymenobacteraceae bacterium | reverse complement strand
GCTCCACGTAGGTTGTAATCAGGTACGCGAGCAGCACGGTGAGTGGGAAGGCCCCCCCGAAGACAGCTCCCCAAAAGGGCCAGTGCAGCCGCTCCGTCAGAAACGGAATGACGACGTTAACGGAGACGTATTCGTGAATCAGGTATAAGGCGAAAGATATTTTGCCAAAAAAAAGCGTGACCCGCGAAACCAGGAAGGTCAGCTTACCCGTAACAAAAAGGGTGAATAGGCTGAAGTACAGCGTCAGTAACAGGAGGTATTCAGTAGGGGCGATATAATTGCGCGAGCGGCCGTACTGAAATAGAAAGTACTGGCTGCCCAGACAGATAAGCAGCGCCAGATAGCGCGCTACTACGTGTGATTTGGTAGAGTGAAGCCGGTAGAAGATGACGCCGGCCAGAAAGAGCGGGGCAAACTGGAGCAAGGGCACGTAGCCGAAGGCGTAGAACACCAGCCGATTCGTGGCAAAAAACACGCTGCCGATTGCCGCCCCGACCACGGCTAGTAGGCCAAGCGGCTCCAGCCACCTGATCAGTCGCCCAGCCAATACCCCAATCATCACCAGGTAAAACAGCATCTCGATGATCATCGTCCAGTAAGGGTCATCAAGATTCGGGATGCGCATATAATACTGGAACATGGTCAGGTTGCCGAGATACTGCGTAAGATCCGTCCGGGTGAGCGGGTGCCCGATAGTGAACGTTTTGACCAGAAACGTGAAGGTGACGACGGCCCAGTAAGTTGGGAAAAGCCGCGCCACCCGATTGATGATGAACTCGCGCACGGAGTGTACGCGGCTCAGACTCATCACAATCACGAAGCCGCTCAGGATAAAGAACAGGTCGACCCCGGTAGCCCCCAGGCGAAAGCCCAGCCGGGCTTCGGGACGGTCGAGCGTGAAGTGAAAGAGCACTACCATGACGGCCGCGAGGCCGCGGAGGGCGTCGAGCTCCGGGTACCGCAAAGTCGTTGGGTGATTAGTAAGGCCGGGTGCCAATTCGGACATTGCCGCGGCCGTACCGTCGGACATACTGGATCCGTCCGCCTCTTGCGCAATCGGTTTCATTCGGGGAAGGAAAAATCAGCGTCGGCACAGAATAGGCTTCGGTGCAAGCGCTGACTGCGGGCAGCTGAGGGCTTACGCGACCGGATGCGCGGGCTCAATGGCGGGCCGGGCCGAGCGCTCATCATCGTCGACGCGCAACGTGAGCAGCGCCGCGATTAGCATCGAGGCGCCGCCGAGTGCCAGGACATTCATCGTATTGCCACCAAAGATATGAATAGTCAGAAACCCGAGGATGCTGGCGGCCACGATTTGCGGAATAACGATAAAGAAGTTGAACACGCCCATGTAGTAGCCCATCCGGTTGGCGGGTAGCGCACCGGCGAGCATCGCGTACGGCATCGACAGGATGCTCGCCCACGCGACGCCCACCATCGCCATGGATACTACGAGCAGCCGCGGGTCGACGATAAGCTTGAGCGAGAGCAGTCCGAGTCCGCCGATGATCAGGCAGATCATGTGCGTGGTACGCCGGCTCGTGCGACGAGCAAAAACCGGTAGCAAAAAAGCGAAAATCGCCGCCACGCCGTTGCGTACCGACGAGCAGACGCCGAGCCAGTCGGCCCCATCTTCGTACTGCGTCTGGACGCGCTTTAGGTCAGCGGCCTCGGCAGCAGCGGGCTGCCCGGCCTCCAGGTAATATTTCGCCAGGTTGCTGGTAATCACCTTGGCTGGGGCGGACGCCTGAAAGCGCTCGATATCGACTACATCCCCACGGAGTGAGGCAAGACGCTTAGCTTGATTTTCGGCGGACGTTGCGCGGGCCAGTGAGAAGAAGCTTTTCGGCACGAGGTCGGCGGTGGCGCGGCTGGCGGCTTCATCAACCGTCAGCCGGGCTTTGATGCGTGCGTACGTCGCGGCGGATACTTTCATGTCGTAGATATTGCTCGTGACTGCGTTGGTCGAGTATATCCACATGGCAAACAGCGAGAACCACGTAAAGAGCTGCACCACAGCGAGCTGACTCATTGCTTTGGGCATCTGAAAAATGCCCAGGAAAGATTCTTTCAGGCCGTCGAACACCTTGGTACTGGCTTTTTCTTCCTCGAACTCGTGCATGTTCTCGGGCGGAAATTCCTTGGTAGTCAAGACGGTATACATCACGGCCAGGAAAAAAGCCGCTGCCCCTACGTAGAACGCATATTTCACGGAAGGCGGAATCTGCCCTTCGGGAGCAGTATTCGCGATGTGGAACCAGTTGGTGAATATCCACGGCAGCAGCGCGGCGATGACCGACCCCACACCGATGAAGAAGGATTGCATCGCGAAGCCGGCCGTACGCTGCTCGGGCGGAAGCTTATCGCCGACAAAGGCGCGAAACGGCTCCATCGAAATATTAATCGACGCATCCATTACCCAGAGCATACTCGCCGCGATCAGCAGCGACGAGGAGTTGGGCATAAAGAACAGCGCCATAGTAGCCATCACGGCCCCGCCAAAGAAAAACGGTCGCCGCCGCCCCCACGTCGGGTGCCACGTCCGGTCGGAGAAATACCCGATGATGGGCTGAACAAGCAAGCCGGTGACCGGAGCCGCAATCCAGAGCAGGGGCAGATCGTCTTTATTCGCCCCGAGCGTTTCAAAAATCCGGCTCACATTGGAGTTTTGCAGCTCGAAGCCGAACTGAATACCCAGGAAGCCGAAGCTCATGTTCCAGATTTGCCAGAACGAGAGCCGGGGAAGCCGCCGCGTAGAGGTTGCCGCAGCCGGGGGTGCCATAGTGGCCATAGAAACGCGAAAAGAACAACGGAAAGAAGCGTCTGCCGCCGCGTGGGAAGCCGCGAATCGGGGGACTGGTTCGTCGAATCCGAAAAGTACGGCCGATCCGTGCGGAAATCCGCAACGAATCGGCCGATTAAGTAAAAATCCGACTAGACGTCAGCTTGGAGGCGACCTATTTAGCCTCGATGCGGAATACGGCCGCGCTCAATGGCGGCAGGCCGACCTTGAGACCGCTTGTCGCCACTGGGGCGTACAGGTCAGCCGCGCCGACGACCAGTTCGCGCCGGGTGAGGAGTTGGTCGGTGAAGCGTAGCTGGCCGGTGGTCGGCAGGCCCAAGGTTTTGAGCGCGGCCTCCGGGAGCTTGAGCGTGGCGTCGTGCGCCTTGTCGCGGTCGAAGTTGACCACCACGAGCACGCGTTCCTTGGCAGTATACCGCAGGAACGCGTAGCATTTTTGATCATCATAGCCCGCAGCCTGCCCCTTTTCCTGTGCGAAATGCAGGCCGTAGAAATCGCCGGAGCGGATGACGGGTTCGTGACAGAGATTGAGCAACTTGCCGTAGAATGCGCGCAGGTCGCGCTGCTCCGGCGCGAGCTTACCGCCGTCGAACTGGCCACCGTTGAGCCACTTCTGGTGTTGCGGTACGCCCCAGTAATCGAAGATGGTGGTGCGGCCGTCGGTGGAAGAGAAGCCTTCGGCATCGGCGCCGGGCTCGCCGACTTCCTGGCCGAAGTAGAGCATGACCGGACCGCGGTTCAGCAGCGCGGCGACGGTCATTCCGGGAATACCGGTGCGGGCGTTGCCGGCAAACTGCGGCGAAGCAATGCGCTGCTCATCGTGGTTTTCGAGGAAGCGGTACATATTCCGCTCGATGCCGCGCGATTCCTGTTGCCAGAGGTAATCAAGCTTGCCCGTAGAGCCACCGCCGGCCATCAGCTCGCGCAGGCGGTCGTAGAGGCCTACTTTATCGTAGAGATAGTCGAACTTGCCCACCTGCACGTAGCGGTGGTAAGCGGCCGGGTTATAGATCTCGGCAATGAACTTGACCTGTGGTCGGGCGCGCTTGACCTCCGGAATGCACCACGCCCAGAACTCGACGGGCACCATCTCGGCGACGTCGCACCGAAAAGCGTCTACATCCTTGGCGGCCCAGTAAATCAGGATATCGCGCATCTTCACCCACGTGTCGGGCACGGGATCGAAATGCGGGATTTTCTGGCCGCTCTGATAGTCCCAGCCGTAGTTGAGCTTGCAGGTTTCGAACCAGTCGTCGAGCGAGGGCGTAGCCGAGAAAACGTCGTTACCAGTTGCCTTGGCGGGATTTTCGGCGTATTTGCCGTCCTCGCCGGGAGCAATGGCCTCGGCAAGAGGGTTGCTCTGCTTGGGAACCACAAAAGCCTGACCGGGCAGGTAGTAGAAGTTGTTGTTCGGGGCGAAAGCCTTCGTCCGGTCGTCTTTTTCGCCCAGGTCTACCACGCCCGCGGGCTTCGCGTCGGAGTGATAGGAGCGGGCTACGTGGTTTGGAATAAAGTCCATCACGACTTTCATCCCCGCCTTGTGCGTCCGCTTGATGAGTGCCTCCCATTCCTGCATCCGCTTTTCGGGAGCAGTGGCGAGATCCGGGTCGACGTCGTAGTAATCGCGGATCGCGTAGGGCGAGCCAGCACGGCCCTTCACTACGTCGGCATCGTCAGCGGGCAAGCCGGGGTAATCCGTCATGGTGGCGTGCTCGATGATGCCCGTGTACCACATATGCGTGATGCCGAGGGCCTTCATCTCCGCCAGCGCCTTCTCTGTAATCTGCTCGAACTTCCCGACCCCGTTTTCCTGCGGGGTGCCCCACGGCTTGTTCGTGGTGACCGAATTCGTGAACAGCCGCGGCAGCAGCTGATAAACGACGAGCTTATCATCGTCGGCTACGGAAGGGGCCGTAGCAGCGGCAGGAGCGGAGGCAGCCATAGAAGTGGGCGAAGGAGCCGTCGCGGCGCTGGTCGAAGCCGGCCGCGGCGTTGAGCAGCCGACGACGGCCGCCAGCGCTGCCAGTAGCAATGAATGAGTAGAAGAAAGCATCGGGGCGAAAATTACGACATGGAGCCTACCACTCCTGCGTGACCGGATGCAGCATGAGCTCATCGACCACGACCCCGGGCGGTTGCTGGAGCACGTAGGCAATGGCCGCTGCCACATCAGCGGGCCGCAGGTGAGTCGCGGCCTTCGCGGGGTCGCCGGGCGTGTCGCCGCCGAAGCTTGTATCGACGAGTCCGGGGTACACCACGCTCACCTTCACCCCGAACGGGCGGACCTCTTTGCGCAAGGACCCCAGCAAGGCATCCTGGGCGTACTTCGACGCGCCGTAGGCCGTGCCATGCGCAAACGTGCGCCGCGCCACATCGGAGGCGATCCCGATGAAGTGCCCGCTCCGCTGGGCTTTGAAGTGCGGCACGGCGTACTTCGCCAGCAGGAAGGTGCCGCGCACGTTGGTGGCGAAGATGCGGTCGAACTCTTCGGCCGTAAAGGCTTCCAGCTCAGTAAAGGAGCCGACACCGGCGTTGGCAATCACGGCGTCGAGCTGGCCGTAGTGCCCTACGGTACGTTGCACGGCGTCGGCTACGGCCGCCTCGGAGCTGACGTCGGCCGGTAGCGCGAGGGCTTTTAGCTGCCCGGCTACCGCGTGGAGCTCCGCGGAGTCGCGGGCGAGCAGGGCGAGGCGATAGCCCTCCGCCGCGAGGCGTTCGGCGGTAGCCCGGCCAATGCCGCGACTGGCGCCGGTCAGGAGAAGGACGCGGTGATTATCCACTGAGCTAAACGGGTGGTAGACGACGGGGAGGCAATTTTCGGGGAAATGTACTACCTCTTAGCGCTACCGGTACCGGGCGCCCCACAAGCAACGCTTATTGGCCTTTCTGACTCCTTCCGCGACACCCCTGCTTTCTATGCGCTTTCTTCCCCTGCTGCTCGCCTCTTTTCTTTCGGCGAGTACCACTTACGCCCAGCCCGCCGCGCTGGCGTACACTATTGACGTACGCCCGGCCGACGACTTGTTTCACGTCGAGGTAGCCGTTACGGACGTGGCGAAGGCCAACGCCGTCTACCAGTTTGCCGCCACCGCACCCGGCACGTATCAGGTGATGGACATCGGGCGGTTCGTGCGCTCGTTCGAGGCGTTCGATGCGGCCGGCAAGGCGCTGCCCGTGAAGAAAGTGGGCGAGAATCAGTGGCGGCTCGGTAAGCCCACCAAGACTCGCCTTCTGCGCTACACCATCGCCGAAACGTGGGATACTGAGGTTAAAGACCACCCCGTGTACCGGATGTGCGGCACCTCCATCGAGGCCGACCACGTGCTGTTCAACGCGCATTGCGTCGTGGGGTACTTTACCGGTCAACAGGCCCGGCCCCTGCGGCTGCGCTTCGAACACCCCGCCGGTTGGCAGCACGGTACGGTGCTCGAAGCTGATCGCGATGGCTCCTACCTCACGACTTCCTTCGATCACGCCGTCGATTCGCCGGTGCTGCTCGGACGGCTCACGCAGGCCCGGACCAAGGTGGGCGACACGGAGGTGGCGCTGTATTGCTACTCCAAGACGGGGCTGATCAAGGCTGACACCCTCCTCGGCGCGATGCGCCAGATGCTCGGCGCGGCGCAGCAGTTTCTCGGGAAGCTGCCCGTGCCGCGGTACGCCTTTCTTTATCATTTCGAGGACGTCAGCAACGGTGCCTGGGAGCATTCCTACTCGTCGGAGTACGTGATCGAGGAAGACACGTTGACCAGGCAGTTCCTGACGGGGGTGGTTTCGACGGCGGCTCACGAGTTCTTCCATATCGTCACGCCGCTCAACCTGCACTCGGAGGTGATTGAGCGCTTTAATTTCGTGAATCCCACCGGGTCCGAGCACCTCTGGCTTTACGAAGGCGTCACGGAGTGGGCCTCGGACCTGATGCAGCTGCGCGGCGGGATGATCAGTCTGGACGACTACTGCGCCGAGCTGAGCGGGAAAATGAATGCCGATCACTACTCCGATACCACTTACTCGCTCAGCCGGCTTGGGTTAAAATCCTTCACCGATGAAGGCCAACAGCAGTACGGCAACATCTACCAGCGCGGCGCCGTCACGGCGGCGCTCCTCGATCTGCGGCTGCTGGAGCTTTCGGGCGGCAAGCGCGGTCTGCGGGAAGTTTTATTGGAGTTGACCCACCGCTACGGCCCCAATAAGCCCTTCGCCGAGAACGGGTTTATCGAGGAGTTCGTGGGGCTCACGTCCTTGCCGATTGGTGATTTCTTCGCCCGCTACGTGCGCAAGGCCGAGCCGCTGCCGCTCGCCGAGTACTTCAGCAAGGTGGGGATTAGCTATAAGCGCCGACTGCTGACGGGTAAGGTCTTGCCATCGTTGGGGCTATCGCTGACGTCTTCGCCCGCCGGCATCACCCTCGTGAGCCTGACCGATTCGGCCCGGAGCTTCGGACTGCGGGAAGGCGATGAGCTGCTGCGAATCGGCGGGGAAGTAATCACGTACGAGAACACGGGGGAGCTACTGACCAAAGCCAAGCAGGCCGGCTTCGGCGCCCCCTATACGCTCACGGTGCGGCGCGCCGGGCAGGAGCGCGTCGTCCACGGCCGGATTCAGCGCCGCGCCGAGGCGAAGGAGTTCTACTTTGCGCCTGCCCCGGCGGCAACGCCCGCGCAGCTGGCTATGCGGGCGGTGTGGCTGCGGAATCTGCCGTTGTAGGAGTTGTTTCCCGCAAAGGCGCAACGGCTACGCAAAGACGCCAAGCGGCTATAAGCCATTCACTTTTCGGAAGATGCCATCGCGTAGCAGGGCGCAGTCGAAGTTAAGTAGCAGCCCCAGCTTATAACCCGAGAGTTGTAGATACGTGATGAGCTGCTTGTGATGTACATCAAGTAGGTGCTCCACTGCCTTCAACTCAACCACCACGCACGACTCTACCACCATATCCAGCCGATAGCCGATTCCCAGATGAATGCCTTTGTAGATGGCGGGTTGAGGTACCTGCGTTTCCACAGTCATTCCGCGGCTTCTCAGCTCGTAGGCCAAAGCTGCTTCGTAAACATTTTCCAGCATTCCTGGCCCCAGCGCGTTATGCACCGTGAACGCAGCATCGAGGATAACTTTCGCTACCTCATTCTCTTGCATAAACAGCTTGGCGTCTTTGCGTAACCGTTGCGCCTTTGCGGGAAAATCATTTGTTGAGCGCAATAACCCGCACCCCCCACGCCGGCACCGCCAACGTCTCCCCGAAGGTCAGCTTCTCGCCGCTCGCCGCGTCTTCGCCGCCCTTGAACCCGGCCAGCCGCTCGGCAAACCGGTCCAGCTTCACGGTCGCATCCTTAGACGTGCCGTTCATCAGCACCATCACCGCCGCGCCGGTCTTGTCGTTGTAGCGGAAGTAGACGTACTGCCCGTCCTGCGGCACAAACTGCATGAGCTTGCCCGTCTGCACCTCCGGGTGCGCCTTGCGGAAGGCGAGCAGCCGCTTGGTGTAGTTGAACAGATCGTTCTCCTCGGGCGTGCGGCCTGCCGCCGTGAAGGCGCTGCGCCCATCGCCCGCCCAGCCGCCTGCGAAATCTTCGCGCACCTGCAGGTCGCCGCGACCTTCGCCGTCCTTACGGGTCGAATTTTTCATCCCTAGCTCTGCGCCGTAATAGAGCTGCGGGATGCCGCGCGTGGTCAGCAGCCACGCCAGCGCCGTCTTGTACTTCACCGGGTCGCCGCCGAGGTTCGAATAGAACCGGCTGATGTCGTGGTTGTCGAGGAACACGCAGTTCTGGAGCGGGTCCTGGTAGAGGAAGTCGGCCTGCAGCGTGTAGTAGAGGCGCATGATGCCTTCCGTCCAGCCGGGTTCGCGCGTGAGCGCCTCGTTGATGGCGTACTGCAGCTGGAAGTCCGTCACGCCGGGCAGGTTCGACTTAAACCCGTTCGGCGGCGAGGCCAGCGTGTTCTTCGCGAAGTATGCCTGGTTCACCACGCCCTGCACCCACGTCTCGCCGAACATCCCCAGGCGGGGGTACTCCGCCAGGATCGCCGCGCCCCACTGCTTCTCAAACGCCAGATCGGAGTAGGCGTAGGTGTCGAGCCGGTAGCCGTCGAGGCCCGTGGTTTCGATCCACCAGATGCTGTTCTGCGTCAGGTAGCGCGCCACCGTAGGGTTCTGCTGGTTGACGTCGGGCATGTGCGTATCGAACCAGCCATCGCTCATCCGCTGCTTGTCGGCCTTT
>JBKJUQ010000249.1:0-14630 GCA_046590685.1 Hymenobacteraceae bacterium | reverse complement strand
ACGGAAGGCATTCTCACGCGCCTCTTGCAGGACGATCCCGCGCTGGAAGGCGTCGCGGTGATTCTGTTTGATGAGTATCACGAGCGCAGTCTGCAAGCCGATCTGGGGCTCGCCCTCGCCCTGGACGCGCAAACCGTGCTGCGGCCCGATCTACGGCTGCTGGTGATGTCGGCGACGCTCGAAGCCGACCGGCTGGCCGCGTGGCTTGGGGCGGGTGACTCGTTTGCCGGGCCGGCGCCGGTGGTGCGGTCGGAGGGCAAGATGTTTCCGGTGGAAACGCACTACGCGCCCGCCGGGGCAGTAGCGGCCGCGGGCAACCGGCCCGCGGAGCGGTTGCTGGCGCTCGTGCCCGCCGCGATCAGTCGGGCGCTGCGCGACCACGCGGCGGGCGATGTGCTCGTTTTTCTGCCCGGCCTCGCCGATCAGCGGCGGATCGCGGCCAAGCTTAGCCTGAGCGCCGAAGTAGATCTGCACGTTCTGCACGGCGACTTGCCCTTGGATCAGCAGGATGCCGCCCTGCGGCCAGCGCCGACGGGGCGGCGGAAGGTGGTTTTGGCAACCAGCATCGCCGAAACCAGTCTGACCATCGAAGGCGTCCAGATCGTAGTGGATAGCGGTTACGCCCGGGTGCCGCGGTATGAGGCGCGTACGGGCCTGACTACGCTTGCCACGGAGCCCGTGAGTCGCGCCGCGGCGGACCAGCGCCGGGGCCGGGCCGGTCGCCTGGGGCCGGGGAGCTGCTACCGGTTGTGGGCGGAGGCCGATCACGCCCACTTGCCGGCGCACGCGGCGCCCGAAATCCGCGGGGCGGACCTGAGCGCCCTCGCCCTTGAAACGGCGCTTTGGGGAACCCCGGCCGAGCAGCTGCGGTGGCTGGATCCGCCGCCTGCCGCTGCGCTGGCGCTGGCGCGGGAGCTGCTCACGAGGTTAGGAGCGAGTAATTGCGAATTACGAATAACGAATTACGAATTGGTAAGTCCGGCGGCAGGAGCTACAGCGGATGAGATAGGCCGGGATTCGCGGGCTGTACTTCGTCATACTGCGCCTACACCGCACGGTCGGGCGCTGGCACGGCTGGGCTTGGCGCCGCGGCTGGGGCATCTGGTGCTGCGCGGCCACGTGGCGGGCTACGGGGCTACCGCGGCAACGTTGGCGGCCCTGTTAGCCGAGCGCGATGTGCTGACCAGCGTGGGCGGCGAGGGAAGCCGCCGGGCGGAGACGAGTAACCCCGACGTGCGGCTCCGCCTGGAAGCGGTGGCGACGGGCCGCGTGCCACTGGCGGGGCTGGTACTCGATCGCGGAGCCCTCAGCCGGACCCGCGAAGCGGCGACGGCTTTGCGGCGGCGCGCGGGCATCGGTGATGCGTACCTGGTGACCGATGCGGCCGGCCTGCTCACGGCGCTGGCTTACCCGGATCGAATCGCGCAGCGCGAAACGCCCGAGCGGGTGCGGCTCCTGACGGGCCAGCGCGCCACGTTACCCGATCACTTTTTTAGTACTTCTGATCAGTTTTTTGCGATCGCCACGCTTGAGGGAACGGGCATTGGTCTGGCGCGGGCCTCTCTGGCGGCTCCTATTTCCTTGGCGGAAATCGAGGCGGAGTTTGGTCCGCAAATCGAAACCGCCGATGAAGTGCGCTTCGATGAGGCTACCGGCCGGGTAACGGCGCGGCGGCGGCGGCGACTTGGCGCCCTCGTGCTCGCGGACGTGAGTTTGCCCAATCCCGCGCCCGAAGCCATTCGCGCCGCCCTGCTGGCGGCGCTGCGCGCGGGGGGAGTGGAGCGCCTGCCGTGGTCGGATGAGGCGCGGGCTCTGCGCGAGCGCCTCGCTTTCCTGCACTGGTTGCGGCCCGCCGAGTGGCCGCCCGTCGATGAGGCAGCGCTTGCGGAGGAGCTGAGCGATTGGCTGGAGCCCCATCTGCCGCTAACGGCGCGTAGTCTCGCCGACGTAGCCAGAACGGACTTTGTCGAGGCCCTTTACGGTCGATTGCAGGGAGGCTGGGTGCAACGCCAGGAAGTGGACCGCCTGGCGCCGAGCCACCTCGCGGTACCGAGTGGTTCCAGCATTCGACTGGATTATGCCGACCCTGCTACGCCGGTCCTCGCCGTGCGGCTACAGGAGGTTTTTGGGCTGCTCGATACGCCCACCGTAGGCGGAACGGCCCGCGTGCCGTTGCTGCTGCACCTGCTCTCGCCCGCGCGCCGCCCCGTCCAGGTGACGCGGGATCTGCGCTCGTTCTGGGAGAAAGGCTACTTTGAAGTGCGCAAAGACCTGCGCGGCCGGTACCCGAAGCATCATTGGCCCGAAAATCCGCTCGATGCAACTCCGACGGCCCGAGCGAAGCCGCGCGGTACATGAATAAGGGCCGGAGGGATAAAGCGAGGGCAAACAGCCCGCTGTTCGTCGGTTGTAGCGGCAGTGCCCTGAACGGTTCGGTGGGCGGTCTGCATCGCTGACGCCCTGCCTAACCCAGCCCATTCGAACCAAGAGAAAAAAGTGCTGGACCCATCGGAACCCAGCACTTTCGGGGAGCGAGTGACAAAGTGCTGGGTTTGTCGTTGAGCGCCGAGGAGCTACTGGTCTTCCAGATAAGCCCATACGCTTTTACTCCTCAAAACGCCTCCCCAAAGCTGACATAGAATCCGGTATTTCCCGCCGCGCCGACGCCGTAGTCGAGCCGCAGGTTGACGTTTTCTTGCCGGTCGACGAGGAAGCGCAGGCCGCTGCCAATGCTAGGCTTGAGCGCGCGCAAGCCAACCTCATCGAAGCCGTGCGCCACCTGGCCGGCTCCGGCAAAAGCCGCCGCCCCGAAGCGCCAGATCAACGGAAAGCGTACCTCCGCCTGAGCGGTGACGAACTGTCGGTCGCGGAAACGCCCGCGGTAATAGCCGCGCATCGGGCCGTCGGAGCCGAGCAGCGCCAGCATCCGAAACGGCGGCTCGCCGGCGTGGGCTGTGGCCGTGAGCTGGCCCGCGAGCGTCACCCGCCGGCCGATTGGCCAGTAGCGCCGCGCATCCAGCTCGTAGCGGATAAATTGAAAATCGGACCCCAGTGCCGCCCCGAACACCGTGACGGTCGCGCTAACCAGCGCGCCGCGGGTCGGGGTGAAGACGCTCGGGCGGGTGTCGTACGCTGCCGCCGCGCCCGCGCCCACCGACCAGCCGCCCGCCGAACCCGGCACCGTGCGCCGGGCGAGCAGGCCGCCGGCCTCGGGCCGCACCCGCCACAGGCGCTGCGCCACCACGCGCGGCCCAACGTAGACGTGCGGCCAGACCTGCCGCAGCAACGCAAGGCGCGCCTCGAAGCGGCGGCTGTCGTAGCGCTCGCGGGCGGAAGCGGGCGCGGTGTTACCCACGCCCCAGTAGTCTTCCGGGAACCGCAGATAGCTGACGCTGCCCTGCGTAAGCGTTCGCTCGCCGGGACTGAACGTATTCCAGTCGCCGGCCACCACCAGCTGCCGGTTTTGGGTCAAGTTGATTTCCGCTTTCGCGTTGCCGGGGCGCCGCAACGTATCGGCGGGGCTACGGCGCCACTGGGCCAGCGCCACTGCGCCCACGTGCCACCGGGTTTCGGGCTCGTAGCCAAATGCCGGCACGGGCAGGAGCCGCAACCGCCGAAACGGCTGCACCGCCCGGATCGAGTCGGCTACCTGCGCGGTAGCAGGCACGGCCAGAGCTATCAGCAGCACCAGGCCAATCGTCAGGCCATTCAGGAATCGCCTCTTGAAGCGGGGCCTGTCGCTGCGGGCGCTGTGGCGCGGTGCGCTTGACGGGCTGCCCGGCCGCTCAACACTAGCCCGTTTGTTACCCTTGCTCATCCTTCGCGGCTCGGCGCGCCATCCTCGGCGCCAGGCTCCTGGGGGCGCCGGATCGCGCCTTCGCCGGTGGCGGGCGTGTAGTGTCGGCGCAGCCAGCGGCTCAAGCCCCCCAGCCCCGGAAACAGTACCCGCTCCGAGATATTAGCCTGGTCGAGCTTGTCGCGCACCTCCCACTTCAGCTCGGCGGGGACGATGACGCGGAAAAATAGCTCCGGGTGCTGGCTCAACCATTCCTGCAGTGAGGCTTCGGCGGTGCTCATCAAGGAAAACAGCGCGTGCTGATGCACGATGCGGGCGTCGAGGGAAGGCGGCTCCAGAAAAAGCACGAACGGATCCTGCTGCATCATCGCCAGCTCGCGCAGACCCGCGCAGACGGGTTCCAGCAGTTCCGGCGTGAACACGTTGGACCCTTCGGTGCGGATCGCCTCGCGCAGCCGCGGCGGCAGACGCTCGGTGGCGCGGATGTAGTTGAGCGCCCAGATGACTCCGTCCTGATCGTAGGCGTCGAGGTCATCAGTCGCGAAGTGCAGGGCTACGTAAGGAGAGTAGGTCCAATCGAGCAAGCGCGTCGGCAGGCCGTGATGCTGCGCTACGGCGAGCCAGTTCCAAACGGTGGGGGAGGGCAGGGCAAATCCCTCCGATACTGCCGTGCCACTCACGGCGTATTTACGGAAGTTGCGGAGCAGATGATTTTCCAGGGTCGGGTAAGGGCCCCCGAGCCGTTGGAGACTCGTCACCAGCTCGTACTCCGCCGAACGCACGCCCCGATACACGTACGGGGAGCGGAAGCGCCCCAGGCGCGCATCCCAGGTGTTTTGAAACAGCGCCTCTTGTAGCTCCGTCCAGGTCCGGGGGCACAGGTCGGCTGAGAAGGTTGTCGGCATGGAAGGCGATGAAAAAGCAAGTCGGCTACGTAGCGAAACGAAAGAAGGCGCAAGGTGGAGCTAAAACGGGTTCTTGACGATGGGCTTGTCTGATTCATCCGCCTCTAGACCGCATCATCATGCCAGAGGATGCCTGTGTTAGCTGTTCTGGTCAATTCAGGCTCCTGCCGGCAATTGCCTCAATTTCCGCAGGATCTCACGGTTACGCAGTTAGCAAGGTACTCTTTGGGAGGCATTTCGGTAAGTAGGCGAAAAGCATTGGCGGCCTGCCAGAATCTGCCGGCCAGATCGGTTGGTGTGGTGCCAGCCGGACCGGCTTGGTTTATAGCTCCCCGCATTTTACCTTCACCGGATCACTAGCCCTAGTGCCCCATTCTGTGCTTCCGCTGACCCCTGACTTGGCCACCCTGCTACTGGCGCAGGCTGCCGACCTGATTTCCCTTCACGATCTGGACGGTCAGTTTCGCTGGGCCTCGCCCGCCGCGCGCTACGTGCTGGGGTATGCGCCAGAAGCGCTGGTGGCACTGCCCGGACTCACCTACGTCGCGCCGGAGGATGTGACCAGCGTCGCCGCGGCGCTCGCTCAACTTTCCGCCGATTCCGCAGAGGGGCCGGAATGCCATGTGGTCTATCGCGCGCTGCGCGCCGATGGCGCGCTCGTTTGGCTTGAATCGCACGCCCGCGCCGTGCGCGATGAGGCTACCGGCGCCCTGACGATGATTGTGGTGGTTTCGCGCGACGTGAGTAGCCGCGAGCGCACTGCCCGGGCCGCCCGCCGACATGCCGCCCACCTGGAAGCCATTTTTGAGCACGCCCCGGTGGGCATCACGCTCTTGCGCGCCATCCGAGCGGAAATCGCCGGCGACATTATCGATTTTGAGTACGTACGGCGTAATGGCCGCGCCCGAGGCGATACGCAGCAGGTAGAAACAGAAGAACTAGCGGGCCGTCGCCTTCTAACGGAGCTGCCAATTGCCCTAAATACCTCGTTCCCGCGCTTCTGTGCGGCGCTCAACACTGGGCAGCCGTGGGCGGGGGAGGTAATGTATCCTGCTGCCCAGCAGGCGCATTGGTACGATTCGGCGGTTATCCCCCTGCCCGATGACGAGCTTCTGGTGGCGTGGAACGACCTTACTTCTGCTCGTCAGCTCGAAGCCCGTATTGTGGAGGAGCAGCGCGTATTTGAAGCCATTTTCGACTCCTCAGCGGCGGGCCTCAGCATTTTTGAAGCCGAGCGCGACGCGGCGGGTGCCGTAGTCGATTTTCGCGTAGTGCGTCGTAATTCACAGGCCCGACGGCTGCTAAATCTAACGTCGCCGGACGAGAATGCGCTTTTTAGCGCTACTTATCCCTTGATGATGACCAACGGGCTGTTCACGGCCATGCAGGGGGTGCTGGCCACGGGCGAAACGTATCATCGCGAGGTCAGCTATGAGGAAAATATGATCCGGGGCTGGTTTGATGTGTACTTCACCCGCCTCGATGAACATCGTGTCTGCACTTCCTTCAGCGATTTAACCCCGATTCGTCGCGCCGAGGAGGAGCTGCGGCAAGAGCATCAGGTGCTCGAAGCAGTTTTCAATGCTTCCGGGGCCGGAATTGTCGTGTTGCGCGAAGCGCTCCCGGTACGCGGAGGCTCTGCTGACTTCGAAGTAATGCGAGCAAATTCGACGGCGGCTCGCGCCGTTGGGCTGGCGAGTGGCGCCGAAATGATTGGTACCCAGCTGCTGCGCGACTTTCCTCTGCTTGCCGATCAGGAACTGCTTGGCGAGTACCGTCAGGTCCTTACGTCCGGCGAGCCCTGGACTGTGGAGCGCCGATACGCCGGCGCCGGAATCAGCGGCTGGTTTCGCATCTCCGTTACGCGTCTTGATGCCCACCAACTGTGCGTTGTTTTTTTTGACACCACCGATGCGCACCACGCGGAGCAAAAAGCCAGTGATGCTCGCGCGCAGCTCGCGTTGGCGGCCGATGCGGCTGGGTTGGGCTTGTCGGTGCGTGAAGTAGCGACCTCGGAGCTGGATGTTACGGCTACGTTTGCGCGCTTATACGGCTTGCCGCCTACCACCACCCGAGTAGGCTTAGCGACACTGCTAGATCTGACGCATCCTGACGATCGTCGAACGCTGCGCCCCAGTTTCGAACAGGGGCTCGCGGTAGCGGGTGCTACCCGGCAGGCCCAATTTCGAATCCATCGGGCCGACACCGGCGAAGAGCGTACCCTCCTGAGTACCGCGCGGGCCATTGCCGTCGACGGCCGGCCGGAGCGCGTGCTTTCCGTTACGCTTGACGTAACCGATACGGCGCGCGCGCACGTCGCCAACGAGCAGCTGCACTATTGGAAAGCCCTTACGGAAGGCCTTCCCGAGATCCTGTGGGTAGCCGATGCCACCTCCACGACTACACACCTGTTCAACCGGCGCTGGTTCGACTACACGGGCCACTCCGAGGATATTCTGAGAAATGATCCCTGGGTTCGCGCTATCCATCCGGCTGACGCGGCGGATCCGGAGATGCAGCGCGTCGTGCGGGAGCAGATCGCGGTTGGCTTAGCGTACGAGGTCAAGTTCCGCCTGCGGCGCCACGACGGGGCGTGGCGGTGGTTTCTGACGCGCGCTGTGCCCTTGCTCAACGCCGCTGGACTCATCACCAATTGGGTCGGTCTGACAATGGACATTCACGAGCGAGAGGTGGCGGAACGGGCGTTGCGCCGCGCCAATGCGGATCTCGACACTTTTGTGTACGCCGCCGCGCACGATCTAAAGTCGCCCATCGACAATCTCGAAGCTGTCATTGTCGCGCTCCGCGAGGAATTTGCCGAGCGCTTGCGCACCTACCCTAGTCCCTTCGACGCGGCCATCGGGGAACTCTGCGATCACGCGGAGCGGGCCGTCAGTCGCTTCCGCGTGACCTTGGCCGACTTAGCGCAGGTCGTCGACTCACAGGCGCCTGACCACCTGCCGGATCAATCGTTGGATCTCGCTACGTACGTCGCTGATCTGGTGCTTGATATGGAAGCTGAGTTCGTCGCGGCGCACGGGACGCTGTGCCTCGATCTGGATGTGCCCACCTTGCGGGCGTTGCCGCCGCGTCATTTACGCACTGTGCTATTCAACCTGATCGGCAATGCTTTGAAATATCGTCAGCCGGCGCGGCCCGCGCGCCTTTGGCTGCGCACCCGCGCCGTAAGTGCCTCCTGGATTGAGCTTGCCCTGACCGATAATGGCCTCGGTCTGGACTCGGCGCGCGCCGCGCGGGCCTTCGAATTGTTTGGGCGGTTACATCCTGGGGCGGCTGGCGGCACCGGGATCGGTCTCTTCATCGTCCGCCGCGTGGTAGAGCAAGCCGGGGGAAAGCTGCGCGTAAATGGCCGGATAGGAGAGGGTACCACCTTCGCGATTCGCCTGCCGCGGCACTGAGATGGTATAAGACGGCATAAAAAAGATGAGCAAAAAATCCGTACCGGGCTGCGGAAACCAATTTAGTGCTTACCTTGCCAACCATTTCAATTTATCGTCCAAGGACAAGATGAACATTTTTGTTGGGAACCTCTCCTACCGCACCGACGAGCAAGTGCTCCGTCAGCTCTTCGAAGCGTATGGTGAGGTGTCGTCGGCCACTGTGGCCCAGGATCGCGAAACCGGCCGCTCGCGCGGGTTTGGTTTCGTAGAAATGCCCGATGGCACGGCCGCTACGGCTGCTATCGAGCAACTCAATGGCCGCGAGGTCGAAGGCCGCACCCTGGCCGTGAACGAAGCCCGTCCGCGGGAAGATCGTCCACGTCGTGAAGGTGGTGGCGGCGGCGGTGGCTACAGCGGCGGTGGTGGCGGCGGCAACCGCGGTGGCGGTGGCGGCAGCTACGGCGGCGGCGGTGGTGGCGGCAGCTACGGCGGCGGTGGTGGCGGCAACCGCGGTGGCGGTGGCGGCTCCTACGGCGGCGGCGGTGGCGGCGGTCGCTACTAAGCTTCCCGCACTTTAAACTGCACTCTGACTCGGCCGGGTCGCGCTTTGGCGCGGCCCGGCCGTTTGGCGTTCACTACATTCGGCACCGACCAGGCCGGCGTGGCGGGTAGCACCACTGGTGCTGGACGGTACACAAGAAAGCGCCCGACTGGAAATTCTCCGGTCGGGCGCTTTCGTTGCGTAGCAGGGCGCGCGATTTTATTCCAGCGTCACCACCAGATCATCGGCTTGCACGAGGGTGCCGCCGGCCAGATGGACGCCTTTCACGGTGCCCGCCGCCGGCGCGGTGATGGTCGACTCCATCTTCATCGCTTCGATGATGAAGAGCGGCTGGTTGAGGGTCACGGTTTGGCCGGCTTCGACCATTACTTTACTCAGCAAGCCCTGAAGTGGGGCCCCGATCTGCCCGGGATTGCTCTTGTCGATCTTGGGGTTGGTTTTGCGCGTCGATTCGACGTTGCGGTCGCGGACCTGAAGGGCGCGGCTCTGGCCGTTGAAGGTGAAGAAGACGGTGCGGTTGCCGTCGGCGTCGGGCTCGCTCACGGAATTGAGCTTAACCACGATGGTGTGGCCGCGCGCCATATCGATCACGGCTTCCTCGCCGGGCTGTAAGCCGTAGAAGAACACCGACGTGGGCAGCACCCAGACTTCACCAAACGTTTCGCGGTGCTTCCAGTAGTCGGCGAAGACTTTCGGGTAGAGCAGCGCCGAGAGCAGATCGGTGAACTGCGCGCCGGGGTGCGTCTCCTGAAACGCGGTCCACTCGGCGTCGAAGTCGATGGGCTTGAGGTGCTCGTTGGGGCGGTCGGTGTAGGGTTTCTCGCCCTTGAGCACGAGCTTCTGGAGGCGCTTTGGGAAGCCGCCCTCGGGTTGGCCGATGTCGCCGCGGAGCAGCTCGACCACCGAATCGGGGAAGGAGAGGGTGGCGCCCTTGAGCAGCACATCCTCGGGCGTGAGGTTGTTGCTGACCATAAAGAGCGCCATGTCGCCGACTATTTTCGACGATGGCGTCACCTTCACGATATCCCCGAACAGCACGTTGACGTCCTGAAACCGCTGCTTGACTTCCTCGAAGCGGTCGAGCAGGCCGAGGCTGGCGGCTTGCGGGCGCAGGTTGGAATACTGACCGCCCGGGATCTCGTGCTGGAACACTTCGGAAGTGCCCGCTTTCAGGTCCGCCTCGAACGGGTAGTACAGCTCGCGAACCCCTTCCCAATAGGTGCTGAACTCGTTGAGGCTGCGCTGATCGAACTCGCGGTGGCGCGGGGTGTGGCGCAACGCCTCCACGATGGAGTTGAAGTTGGGCTGCGAGGTGAGGCCCGACAGCGAGCCCAATGCGACGTCGACCACGTTCACGCCCGCTTCAATTGCTTGCAGATAGGTCGCTGACTGCAAGGAGCTTGTGTCGTGCGTGTGCAAGTGGATGGGCAGCTTCACCGTCTCACGCAGCGCCGTTACGAGCTCCTTGGCGGCGTAGGGTTTCAGCAGGCCCGCCATATCCTTGATGCACAGGATGTGGGCGCCGGCGTCCTCGATCTGCTTGGCGAGCTGGAGGTAGTAGGGCAGCGTGTACTTGGTGCGCTTCGGGTCGAGGATGTCGCCGGTGTAGCAGATGGCCGCTTCGGCGAGGCCCTGCGTGCGGTTGCGCACGAAGCCGATGCACGCCTCCATCCCCTTCATCCAGTTGAGCGAGTCGAAGATGCGGAACACGTCAATGCCTTTCTCCCACGCCTTCTCCACGAATTTCTCCGTGAGGTTGTCCGGGTACGCTTTGTAGCCTACGCCGTTGGCGCCGCGGATGAGCATCTGGAGCAGGATGTTCGGGGCGAAGAAGCGCAGCCGCTCCAGGCGGTCCCACGGGTCTTCGTGCAGGAAGCGCAGGGCGACGTCGAACGTCGCGCCACCCCAGCACTCCAGCGAGAAGGTTTGCGGGTGAAGCCGCGCGAACCGCGCCATCGGCTTGATGAGGTCGTTGGATCGCACCCGCGTAGCCAGCAGGCTCTGGTGAGCGTCGCGCAGCGTGGTGTCGGTGTAGTGGATGAGCGGGTCCTGGCGGAGCCACTGGGCGAATTTCTCCGGCCCCAGCTCCGTCAGGCGCTGCTTGGTGCCGGGCGGCGGCGGCGCGTCGAGCACATCGGGCTTGATGGTCGGTAGCTTCGGCTTAGGGAGTTGTCGGTTGGTAAACCGGGCGGCCTTGAGCGCCGCGGCGGGCACGTCGGGGTTGCCGTTCACGATCACATCGCCGATGTACTGCAAGAGCTTGGTGCCGCGGTCGCGGCGGCCGCGGAGCTTGAAGAGCTCCGGGTGATCCTTGATGAAATCGACCGTGGCGCGGCCGTGCACGAAGTCGGGCGCCTGGATGATGTTCTGCAGAAACTGGACGTTCGTCTTGACGCCGCGAATCCGGAACTCGTCGAGCGTGCGCATCAGCTTGCTGGCGGCGCCTGCCAGAGTGGGGGCGTGGGCCGAGACCTTGACGAGCAGCGAGTCGAAAAAGGGCGAGATCTGCACGCCGGGGTACACCGAGCCTTGGTCGAGGCGGATGCCGAAGCCGCCGGCATCGCGGTACGCGACGATGGTGCCGTAGTCGGGCTTAAAGTCGTTTTCGGGGTCTTCAGTAGTAATGCGGCACTGAATCGCGAAGCCCGAATGACCGCGCGGGTCGTTCGGCCCCATCCCGATCTCGGGGGCGTCGAGCTTGTAGCCGGCGGCGATGTAGAGCTGGGTTTTGATCAAGTCAATCCCCGTAATCATCTCCGTGACGGTGTGCTCGACCTGCACCCGCGGGTTGACTTCGATGAAGTAGAGCTTGTCCTGATCGGGCTGCACCAGGAACTCGACGGTGCCGATATTGTCGTACTTCACGGCCCGCGCAATCCGCAGCGAGTACTCGTACAGCAGGTGCCGCTGGTGCTCTGGCAAACTCGGCGCCGGGGCGATTTCCACTACCTTCTGAAACCGGCGCTGCACCGAGCAATCGCGCTCGAACAAATGCTGCACATTGCCGTGACGGTCAGCGACAATCTGCACCTCAATGTGCTTCGGCGCCTCGACGAATTTTTCGAGAAATACGGTGTCGTCGCCGAAGGCCTTGAACGCTTCCGAGCGGGCTTCGTCGTAGGCGGCGTCAAGCTGCTCATCGGTCCGCACTACGCGCATGCCGCGCCCGCCGCCGCCGCTCGCCGCTTTCAGCATCAGGGGGTACCCGATGCGGTTGGCCTCGCGCAGCGCCGTTTCCTTGTCCACCAGCGGATCGATGTTCGACTCGATGAGCGGAATCTGGCACTGGAGCGCCACGGCCTTGGCGCGCACCTTGTCGCCGAGGGCATCCATCGCCTCCGGGTTCGGCCCGACGAAAGTGATGCCGGCGGCTTTCACTGCCCGGTTGAAGTGCGCGTTCTCCGATAAAAAACCGTAGCCCGGGTGAATGGCGTCCACGCCATTTTCCCGGGCTACGCGCAAGATCTCGTCGATGTCGAGGTACGGCTTGAGCGGCTCATCGTCGCGGCCGATCTGGTACGCCTCGTCGGCCTTGTAGCGGTGGAGCGAGTAGCGGTCTTCGTAGGTATAAATCGCGACCGTGGGGATGCCCAGCTCGGAGCAGGCCCGCAAAACGCGGATCGCAATTTCGCCGCGATTCGCGACGAGCACTTTCTGAAACGGCATTGGAAAGGAGGCTAACGGGGGTGAAGGGAGCGCTTGGCGCTATAAAGGAACGAACGCGCCGCCGCCCGCGCCAAGTCGGCGAAAACCTCGCAACGCGGGGGGCGAGTTGTTGCCAACTTGCCTGCTAAAACGCCAATGGCCCGCTACTCTTGGCAGGGCAGCGGGCCGAGGTGAAAGCACGAAGCAGAAGTTAGCGCCCCGTCGGCGCGCCGGTGTACGGGTCGGCGCCGCCGGCATCGCGGCTCGCCATCCCACCCGTCCGGCCGCCGCCGGTATCGTTGCCCGTATCGTCGGTCATGTGGCTGGTGGCGTGGCCATCAGCTGCGCTGCCTATGCTGCCGGCCGCGGCCTTCGCCGGTTTGGGCTCGGCGGCTTCGGGGGCAGGGTCGTAGATAAGGTAATCGTTGTAGCGGGCCTCGTCGGTGGCGATGAAGATATTTTTGCTCACCTCGCACAGCTCGGCCAACTGGCGGTAAGCGGGGTTGGCGAGTTCCAGTCGGCGCTGGGTGCCGAGATCGCGCTTGGCTTGGGCCGCGCGGATATCGACGAGCAGGTGCCGGAATTCGTCGCCGTTCGTGCCGATAGCGATGAATTCGGCCGGCGTCAGGCCGGCTGCGGCGTATTCGGCTTGCTCAGCGTCGCTGCCCTCGGCCAGCATCAGCTGCCCCGCGCGACTCACCTGTTCACAGACCACCGCGAAGCCGGAGTCGCCGCTCTTGTAGAGCTTCGCCGATCCGAACGCCCGGTACTGCGCCGACTCGTCGTGGTACACCTGATTGACTTTGCCAAGCGCCGTCTGAATCAGGGTAGTAGTCGTTTCGCGCAGCTTGTCTTTCTTTTCTTCCACCTTGCGCACTCCCTGCTCCAACTCCGTATCAGTGGGCAGCTTGCCGAGGGCGCTGAATTGGTCTTCCACGGCGCTGATGCGTTCGGGGGACCAGCCGCGCTTGGCCAGGGCCTCAGCGTCTTCGGGGCGGCGGGTATACGCCACTTTCTCGGGACCGAGAACCAGCAGGTCTTCCAGCGGCATATTGAAGGCAGGACGTTCAGGTTTTAACTTCATCAGGAACGGAGGGGAAAAAAAGTGAGGGGAAAAGCGCGGCCTCGTCCCGCCCTGCCAGCCGTAGCCGGACGCTGCCGAACGCGGGTCGCACGCTCGTCTTACGGGGGACTATTCGCTTGGTTTAAGCGCCGACGAGCTTCGTTTACCCTGCAACCCGCTTGGTGGTACGGGCGACCCGCTTGGTGCTACTCCCGACGCGCTTTGCGCGCCGTGCTACCGGCTTGGTGGCCCCGCCGATAGCCTTGGGCTTGGTGGCAACCAGCTTTGTATAGCTCGCGACGCGTTTTGTATTACTCGCGACACTACTTTTCGGGTAGTTTACTATCCTTTTTCGTGACTTGGTAGTACTTTTCCGTATGACCTTAGCTGATCGCCTCGATGCGCTGCATGTGCGCGTAAAGCAAAACCGCTGGCTGCGGTATTTTACCGTCTTTAATCGCGTCGCCTTGGCGGCCGGGTTCTTTCCGGCGGGCTTTGTGAAAGTGACGGGGGAGCGGTTTACGGATTTGTCCAATAATCACCCGTTAGGGCAGTACCTGGAAGCGCTCTTCCACACCGGGTATTACTACTCCTTTATCGGCATCGCGCAAATGGCGGCGGCCGCGCTGCTGCTGATCCCTCGGACGGCCACGCTGGGGGCGCTCCTGTATTTTCCGATTATTCTGAATATTACCCTGCTCTCGCTCGCGGTGCGGTTTGAGGGGTCGCTGCTGACCGCGCCGCTCATGGTGCTCGCTAACCTCTACCTTATCTGCTGGGACTACGACAAGCTGAAGTATGTCCTGCCGTTTAAGCACGCCGCTGGTCCGCCGCCGATACCTGGCGATTTGCCGGGCCAGCAACGCCGAGATAATAAGTTTGCGCTGCTTTTTTTCGCCGGCGTCGGGCTGACTATCCTCACGTTCGGGCTGGTGATCACCCACGTATTCGATGTGTTGCCCCGCAATACGATAGCGGATTGCCGTCGGCAGTTCCAGGGCGGCCGTCGAACCCAAGCCGGTTACGAATTCTGCGATTGTATTCACCAGCGCGGGCAGGCACTCGATAAAAGCCTGGATCAATACCATCAGGCGCCCGACGACGCGGGTGGTAAGCCGTAGCTTGTGGGGGTTACGGACGAGGGGTTATTGGCCTGTTGGGTGGCAGCGAGGGGAGAGGCTTAAAGCGGCCTGGCATCCTCCCTTGCCCGGAATTTAAATCCCGGGCAAGGGAGGGAGAATAATCACCTGTGCGTGGA
>JBKJUQ010000212.1:0-2768 GCA_046590685.1 Hymenobacteraceae bacterium | reverse complement strand
TTTCCTCCACCAGCAGCGCGGCCGTTTTCGGTTCGAAGCGCGCGTAGGCCAGCATAGCCGCCGTCCGCGCCTGCGTCTGCACGCTCGGACGGCGGCGATGCTCGCGTACGCGCGCTTCGAGCCGAAAACGGCCGCCCTGCTGGTGGAGGAAACCAAGGACGACGCGGCGTTCGCGGCGGCGTTTCGGGCGGAGTTTGAGCGATTGGGCGGGCGTATCACGGCCGAGGAAAAGGTGGCCTCGCAGCTCTACCGCACGCGGATGACGGAGAAGGTGAACGAGCTGCCGATCGACTCGCTCGAAACCGGCGCGCTGGTGGTGGTATCGGAGGAGAAAAACCTGGCCCAGCAGGTCTGCGGGCGCATGGAGCGCGACAACCGCCGGCTGCCGGTGCTCGCGCCTGCCGCGTGGCTGGAGATGCCCGAGCTGAGCCTCGATCAGTTTACCGACCGCGAGTTCTACTTTCTGGCGCCCGCCTACCGCGACGCGGCCTCGGCGGGTAACCGGCAGTTTCGGCGGGCGTGGCAGGCGCGCTACGGCACGCCGCCGAGCGAGTACGCCCGCGCGGGCTTCGAGCTGCTCTTCACCTTCGCGCCGCTGGCGCGGCCGGGTGGCGCGGGGCTGGCGGCGGGTTTGAGTCAGCGTGGCTTGCAACCCGGCCCCCTCTCGCCGGCCCTCGGCTACCCCAACGGCGCGCGCGACAATCAGGGGATGACGGTGCTGCGACTCACGAACCGCGTGGTGGAGGTGGTGCGGTAGGGCTGCAACGTGGTGCGGACTTCAGTCCGCAGTTGATGCTGTTTCAACTGTGGACTGAAGTCCGCACCACGTTGCAGGGGGCACGGGAAAAATCGCTTACTTTAGCGCGTCATCCACCCCTAACCCCCTCGTCTTGATGACCAACCAGACTTATTTCATCAACTTCTTCGACGCGCTGGCCGCCAGCCTGTCCGACGATGAGTTCCTCGCCTTCGCCGAAGCCTCTCTGGCGAACCTGAAGCGCGAAGCCGCTACGTACGCGAAAGAGATCGCCCTGCTCGAACCGCTCGTGCAGGAGCTGCGCGCCCGCCACACCCAGCAGGGCGAGCGCGGCAAATCGGCCACCGTCGCCTCGCTCAAAAAGGTGGTGCGCGAGTTTCTGCAATACGCCAAGCTCACCAACACCACCAAGGTCTTCCCCGCCTTCCCCGACCGCGCCCAGCCCGAGCGCGTCGACATTTTCCCCGGCGGGATGGACGCGCTCTACCGCGCCGATCAAACCAATATCCTCACCCGCGCCACCTACTACCTCGATAAGATCACCGCCACCTACGGCGGCCAAACCAAGGTACCGGTGAGCGAGGCCACCGACTGGAAAGCCAGGATCAAGAACGCCGTCGAGGGCCGCACCACCGATGCCAGCAGCCAGCGCCAGGCTTCCGCCGCCATCGACGAGCAGGAAATCCGCGTCTGCGACGGCCTCTACTTCGCCTATGCCGGCATTCAGCAGCAGCACTACCTCCAGCCCGAAGCCGGTCACGCCTACTTTCCCTTCCCGCAATCCACGGGCAAGCCCGAAGTCGATGACAACCTCGCCTCGCTGCCCACGCCGCACCCCGCCGGGTAGCCCGATTGCACCTTAGCGGGCCGAAAATGTTCCTTTTCCCAGCCCCGTCGCCACCGGAACGTTAAAAGGAGCTCCCATTGCCACCCCGGTCCCGACCGGAGTAGTCGCGGGAGCTCCTTTTAACGTTCCGGTCTCGGCCGGAGCGCTGGCGGGAGCTCCTTTTAGCTGTCCGGTGGTGGCCGGAGCCTTGCCGGGAGCTCCTTTTAGCCTTCGGGCCGCGGCCGGAGGGGTGGCGGGAGCTCCCGGAGGCGGTTGGGGCGCGGGCGGGGTGGTTTTTACTTGTCCAAGCGCAACGTATCGCTTTCGTAATGGAACGTGAAGTGCTCATTGAGGCGGACGAAGGTCCAGACAGACGTCCAAGCTCCATCGTAGCCTCGGGTATGGCTTCTTCTCCAGTTCATCCAATCGGCAGAGGCTTGTACGCTGGCCGAGTCTGAATCAGCATAGAACAACGTTCCGCCATTGGACCAGAACCGGATGTGCCGACCCTCACTGCTGAAGTTGTAGAAGCCGTAATCGAGGGCAATGGGCTGAAACTGATTGACCAGCGAATCGGCGGCGGCCAGCCATTGCTGCACGGCCAGTGAGTCGCTGACGCCGGGATAAAAATGCCGTAGCGGACTCATCCGGCCGGTCGTGTCCTGTTTGAGATCGGCGAGCATCTCCGCGAATACCTCGCGTTGCCGCTTGGGCGACTTAGAGCGGTAGTTATGCCAAAACTCGCACTCCTTGTCGCGGAGGGTGATCTGATAGGAGACGGTGTCGGCATTACGTCGTAGCCCGGCAACGCGCTTGCCATAGAAGCGGTCGAACCGCTTGTGGCGGTAGTCTTTCGCCAGTCGAATGGCGTTTTGATAAGAGCGGAGCAGTTGTTCCCGCTCGCGCGCTTCCAATGTTTCAGGAGATTGGTCTTCCATACAAGCCGTGAGCAGTCCTGCTGCGATACACCACGGGAGTAGCCATTTACGAGTACACACGTTCAGCTCTTCTAATTATTTCTGCTAAAGGTAAGCGAAGGCCTTGCCTACTGATAGTGGCTTTCAAACGCACTATTTGCCCAAGCAGACCGGCGACCCATTCATCGAAACCATCAAGCGCACGGGCCTCGTGGTGGCGTAGGTGGGCTACGTAGGGCATAACGTAACGCGGGTCTCCGGCCCGCAC
>JBKJUQ010000167.1:0-2287 GCA_046590685.1 Hymenobacteraceae bacterium | reverse complement strand
CTCTTCCCCGATACCGCCGCGGCCGCGCCGCCCGCGAAGCCGCCGCGCCAACCCACCGGCTGGCTGCAACTCGAAGGCGTCACCCGCAACAACCTCCACCACCTGAAAGCGGCGTTTCCGCTCGGCGTGCTCACGGCCGTGACGGGCGTTTCGGGGTCGGGGAAGTCGAGTCTGGTGAGTCAGGCGCTGGTCGAGCTGGTGGCCGCGCACCTGGGCCAGGAACTGACGGCCGAAGCGGAGGTGGAGGTCCCCGATTCGCCCGAGCACGCTGGCCCGCTACCGACGGGCGGGCGCATCGTGGGCGGGATGGAAACCATCAAGCGACTGGTGCGGGTCGATCAGGCGCCGATCGGCCGTACGCCGCGCTCGAATATGGCGACCTACACGGGGCTGTTCGACCACGTCCGCAAGCTCTTCGCCGCCACGCCCGAGGCCCGCAAGCGGCGCTACGACGCGGGTCGGTTCTCATTCAACGTCGCCAAGGGCCGGTGCGAAAACTGCCAGGGGGAAGGCTTCGTGATGGTCGAGCTACTGTTTCTGCCGAGCGTGTACGCGCCGTGCCCCATCTGCCACGGCGCCCGCTACAATGCCCAAACGCTCGAAATCGAGCTGCGCGGCAAGTCCATCGCCGGCGTGCTGGCCATGACCGTTGACGCCGCCTGGGCCTTCTTCGCCGACGACCCCGCCGAAGCGACTGTTCTACGCGCCCTCACGGTACTGCGCGAAGTCGGCCTCGGCTACCTGCGCCTCGGCCAGCCCGCTACCGAGCTGTCGGGGGGCGAAGCGCAGCGGATCAAGCTCGCCACGGAGCTTCAACGGGTGGGGAAAGGCAACACGCTTTACGTCCTCGACGAGCCGACTACCGGCCTGCACCCGTCCGACGTGCAGAAGCTGCTGACCCAGCTCGCCGGCCTGGTGGAAGCGGGTAATACGGTGGTGGTAGTCGAGCACGAGATGGCTGTCGTGGCCGCCGCCGATTGGGTGATCGACATTGGCCCCGGCGCGGGCGAAGAGGGCGGCCGCATTGTCGCCGCCGGCCCACCAGCAGAGGTGGCGAAAGTGGAGGCGAGCCGCACGGCCCCGTATCTGGCGCGGTTTCTAGCACCGGCTCGGCCGCGTTAAAAAAATGGCCTGCTGACAGACAGCTGACAAACCACGTCGGTACTTTCGCGGCCAATCCAGTTCTCTTACAATGAGCCAGCTTATCGGCCGAGGCACCTTCGAGGTGCAGATGAATTTCCAGCCTCCCTACGATACCACTGACGCCATCAGTATGGGTCGGGCGACCTTCACCAAACAGTTTACGGGTGATCTCAGCGGTGCCAGTGCTGGTGAGATGCTCAGCGTGCTGACTTCAGTAAAGGGAAGCGGCAGCTACGTGGTATCGGAGCGCATTGAGGGTACACTGCACGGACGTACCGGCACTTTCGTGGTGCAGCACACCGGCAGGATGGTGCGCGGCGCGCAATCGCTGGCGATCGCGATCGTGGCCGATTCCGGCACGGGCGAATTAGCGGGGATTACGGGCCAGCTGACGATTGACATCGTGGAGAAGCAGCATTTCTACCGCATTGAGTATGCGCTCGAAGTTGCGAATGCCTGAGTAGGCCGGAGGGTTAGTCGTTCAGGCCACCAGCTCCCCAAACAGCCGCTCCAGGGTAGCGGCCGGGTCATCGCACAACCCCGGGTGCACGGCCGACATCTGCACGACGGTGCTGCGCGCGGCCGTGAGCCAGCGGAAACGCTCGGCCAGGCCCAGCTGTCCGATGGGGCCGCCCTCGGCGCGGCCCCGGCAGATGCGCTCGATGGCGAGCAGGCGCGCGCGGAGGTCGTCGAGGTCGAGCCCGGCCGGAGCGAAGGCGAACAGCCGGGCCTCGGGGAGCGCCGCGCGGACGGCCAGAAACCCCTGCGCGCGGCACAGCAGCACCACGCCGACGTTCAGGAACTCCTCGCGCTCCACGCGCGGCACCACGCGGATGACGGCGTACTCGAACAGGTGCCGGATTGCCGGAGATTTCAGAACTGGCTCAGCCACGGGCGCGGCGGGCGGCGTCGGCCTCCTCAACAAACGTGGCGGATGCGGCGAGGCGCTGAGTCAGGAACCGCACGTAGGCGGCGCGTTGCGCGGCGGCCGACGAGTCGGGGCCGGCGGCGCTGGTGAGCCACTCGTCGGGCACGAGCGCCACGATTTCGCGCAGCACTTCGGGGGTGAGGCGCTCGTGGGCCAGCGCGTCGGCGGCGGCCAGCCCGGTGGCGCGCGGGAGCAGGACGTGATCCTTAATCTGGG